>JANXVA010000614.1 GCA_025351875.1 Myxococcales bacterium
GCCTGTCGAGACCGTGGTCGTCGGGATGCTGACCGCGCTGGTCGTGCAGCGGAGCACCTCGCCCATCGGAACCTGCTCGGTCGTGCACGTCCACGCGGCCTTCTTCTCGGGCTCGGCTTCCTTGGAGCACGCCACGGAGGACGATGCCGCGCCCGCGACGAGGATCGCGAGGAGACCGGAGCTCAGGATCCGAGAGGAGGTGAACTTGCTCATGCTCCCCTTGCTGCACGCGTGGTGCCGTCGATCCAGGCCGTGGGCGGAACGCGCACCGACCAGGTGGAACGACGGCCGGAACTGCACCGTAGGAACGTGGCGTTAGAGCGCCTTTTCCCACACGGGCCGACAGCCGCTGGCAAGTCCACGTTCCTGGAGCGAGGATCCAGCCTCCGAGGTTGGCAGACCGCAACCGCGGGTTGCCGGCACGCGTTTGTGCCGGCTTTTCAGCGGTATTTTACGGGCACTGCAGAATCGGGAACGACGGCGCCGAGGCGTCCAGGTTGAAGCAGCCACCCGTGGCGCACGCCTCGACATCGACGGAGCCGGCGAGCCAGGTGGTGATGCAGCGGTCCGACGAGTCGCCCGGCGTGATGCGGCGATGGCCCTTGTGCTCCTCGTCGCCACGCGCCTTGCGGATGAACGTGAGCCGCTCGACGCCTGCGCCGCCAGACTTGACGACCTCGCGCATGATCTCGGGCTCGAGGCCGAGGACGGACTCGTACGTCGCCGTCACCTCCTCCGGGGTGAGGTGCGCAGGAAAATCGGGAGTCGTTCCCGCATCGGGGGGAGCCGTGGCCGCGCGGATCCGGAGACCGCCGTAGCCGTACACGCGCATGTTGCGGAACGGCGAGCCGTGGCAGTCGATCGAACCGCATCGGCGCGAGAGCACGGGGGCGACGTAGGCGAACTGCGCCGCATCGGGGCCGATCGGGTCGACGCGGGCGCCCGCATCCGGAGACGAGCAGGCCCCCGTCGACACGACGCCTGCTACAGCGAGCGCCGCAACGACAGGTAGCGCCAAGCGTGTGTAGATTGCACGCGTCATTACGGGGCCTCGTTGAGGAAGACGTGCGGCATGTGCGTCGTCTTGACCTCGGGTTTGAGGCTGTTGAGGTTGTTGACGTGACAGAACGCGCAGCCGGCGTTGCGCCCGATCGGAGTGATCATCGACTTCACGCCCACGGGCTTGGTGGTGATGCGGGAGTCGTTCAGCTCGACCGTGAGTGGGTAGTAGAGCGTCTCGCGGTCCTTCTCGAGGTAGAAGTTGCCCGCTCGGTTCGACGTCAGTTGGACGACCTTGCCCGTCACGTCGGTCAGGCGGACCGCGACGCCCTCGACGCCTCCCGAGGGCACGTCGCGGTACTCGTAGATCGTGCCTGCGATCTCGAACTCGGCGGAGCCAGGACCCTTGCCGCCATGGCAGACGAGGCAAGGCTGACCGGGGCGGTGCGTCGGACCCGTGCGAACGCCCGCGACCTCGTCGCCGAGCGCGGCGACCTCGTCCGCGTGAACCGGGTCGAAGCACGAGGTCGAGAGCGTCGCGGCGAGCGCGACGACCGCGAGGGCGAGCGAACGAGGCATACGGCTCAAAACGTCACCTCCATCCCGGTGGTCAGGAGCGCGCTGTAGCGCTTCGTGACGTAGATCGCGTCGGAGAAGGCCGTATAGAAGCCGTCCAGCGTCGTCGTCCACACGAGGTCGTCGAGCGCGCCGACGCCGCCGAGCGCGATGCGCATTCCGCCGCCGCCGCCGAACGTGAAGAGCGGTCCGAGCTCGCGGTCTCCGGTGCGGAGCGCCGGCAGGTCGTGGACGCCGGTCGACGAATACGCGCGCTTCCAGAAGTCGGCGCCGTTCTGCACGTGAAAGCGCGCGTGCGGCCAGATCGTGAACCGGCGACTCGCGTCGATGAAGTAGCGCGCGTCGGTCGTGCTCGCGCGCTGCCCCCAGCTGTCCGTGTAGCCGCGCTCGTCGAAGCGGAGCGTCGTGCTGTCGCCGCGCCACGCCAGACGGCCCGTGATCGCGAAGCGATTGCGGTCGAGCGGGAGCTGCTCGAGGGGGCGCGCCTGGAGCCGGCTGTTCGCGATCGTCGTGGCGGAGGCGCCGGCAGGGATCCTTGCGGCGATGTCGGGCGCGAAGACCGGAACGTAGCGGTACGGCTTCGACTGGTCGCCACGCTCGAGAACGGCGTCACCGAAGAAGCCGATCACGAGGCCAGTGTTGACGACGCGCGACGCCCCGAGCTGGATCGAGTGGTAGTCGAGCGTGCGCGAGAACACCGAAAACGGCGTCCCGGTGCGGCCGATGGTGTCGTGCCCGAAGCCGTAGCCCTCGATGAGCGTGAGGTTCTTCTCGTCCAGCTCCTGCGTGAGCTGCGCACCGCCGGACAGCGAGAGATAGTCGGGGGTGTACGAGGTCGACGCGCTCGCCGAGACGCCGTAGTTGCCTGGCTTGTAACGGAAGCCGAGGTTGCCCGCGTGACGGACCTCCTTCCAGTTGGGCGAGGCCGTCGAGACGATGTCGGGCGACGCCGCGGACACCACGTCGACGAGGTAGCGGCCCGAGATGCCCCAGCCGGCCGTCGGATTCTCGACGGTGCCCGCGACGCTCGGAGTGAGGACGCTCGTGGCCGTCGAGTCCATGTACGCGCCCACCTCGGCCGATGCGCGCGCGGTGACGTTCGAGCCGTGCGGGGCTACGCCTTCTGCCGTCGGCGGGCCTTCCGGCGCGGTGGGCGTCGCCTCCGGCGGCGGCGCGGCGGGCTCCGCGGGCGCAGCCGGTGCGTCGCCCTCGTCGGCGCTTGCATCAGCACAGACAGCGAGGACTACGGCCGAGAGCGCGAGCACGAGGCCCGCGCGTGCGCGTGCTAGTTGCATCCGCAGCCGCTCTCCGCACTTGCGGTGCCGCCCACGGCGCCCTCATGGACGGCGTAGACGTGCTCCTCGGCAGGACCAGGGAGGTTCGGGCCGACCATCGTCGGGTGCGCGAGCTTGCCCCGTTCCCAGGGGCGAACGTGCGTGCAAGCCGTGAGCGAGAGCGCGGCGAGAGTGAACAACAGAAGCTTCGTCATCAGGCGTGAGCTCAGGGCGCCATCACGCGCCCGGGGGTCTTCTTCGACTTCAGGCCCGATTCGGTGTGGCACTTGTTGCAGTCGCCGTCGGTCTGCGCGCCGGACATCGCGCGCGACTTGGAGCCAGAGACCACCTTGGCCTTGTACGGCATCTTGATCGCGGATCCGAAGAAGAAGTTGCCCGCAGCGTTCACGGTCGCGCTCTGGCTCACGCCGTCGGCGCCGGTGATCACCACTTTGAGGGCGGCCGACGAGCTCCCGTTGCAGTCATCCGGCTCGTGCGCCGTCGCGTAGACAGTACCGGCAGCGCTATACGACGGCCCCTGGCCCTGATCGTGGCACTGGTTGCAGGCGCCGCCCGGCCTCATCAGCGAGGAGCCGCGATCGCCGTGCGTCCACTGCTTGGCGCTCGTGCAGACGGAGTCGGTGTCATAGATGCTGGACGCCGGAGTTGCGTCACACGCGACGTCGCCAGAAGGCATGCCCGCTGCGACCCACTTCTGGATGACCGCGAGGTCCTCCGCGGTGGTCCCATCGGGGGGCATCGGGTTCTTCGCGTCCTGCATGCGTGCGACGGAGAGCTCAGCAATGCTCGACGACGGCACGCTCGACGACGCGCTCGTCAGCTGGTCGTACGTCATCATCGCGTTCGGCGCGCCGCCGGAGGGCGTCGGACCGTGGCAGCCCGCGCAGCGGGTCGCGAGGACCTGCGCGACATCGCACGGGAGGCCGCTGAAGGCGCTCGGTAAGGTGCCCTCGACGCGGGTCGCCGGAGCGGCAGACTCGCGGCCCGTCATCGTGGAGGTGACGTCATCGCCCGTGTAGCAGCCAGCAACGGCTGCAGCGGTGATCACGCATCCCCCCAAGAAAGTACGCACGCCCATCGGATTGCCCCTGTGTACCGCGTGGCTTCCCTTACCAGGCAACGAATGTTCGGCAAGACGATCTGCCGGAAATAGAGGGCTGCGCGGCCTTGGAAGCTTGCTTCTGCGACGGAATTGGGACTCACTTCTGCGCAGCGAAGATGCTCCTCGCGGCCGTCAGTGTGCTCGTCATCGTCACCTCTGGCGAACCGCCGGACGGGTCGACGCCGGCGATGGAGCAGGCCCTCCGTGGCGCGCTCGGGCGTGACGTGCCGGTCGCCGTTCGCATGGCTGGCGAAGGAGCGAGCGACGAGTCGCTCGTCGCGACGGCGAGCAGCGAGCACGCGGCGCTCCTCGTCGTCGTCGTGTGGAGCGAGCGTCCGCGGCGAGCCACCTTGCGCGTCGTCAAGCCGAGCGAAGGGCGCTGGACCGACCGCGAGATCCGCTTCGACAACGGGGACGTCGCCAGCGAGCGCGGCCGCACCGTCGGCTTCGCGCTCGCGTCGATGGTCCCCGAGGACGCGCTCTCCCCGCCCGAGCGTCCCCCCGCTCCTTCCCCCGTGCCGCCGGCGACCCCAGCCCCGGGACGAACATCCTCAGCAGAGACGCCGGCACCTCCGTACCTCCCCGGGCCCAACCCGCTCGCGCTCGAGGCCTCGGCGCTCGCGGTGACTGCGCCGGGCGGCTACGGCGGTGGCCTCGGTGGAGCTCTCGCCGTACGGGTCCCGCTCGGCGGCGCGTTCGCCGTTCGTGGCGCGGTGAGCTTGCGTGGCGGCGAGGTCGCGCCGGCGCAGGCCACGTCCCGCGTGATCGTCGGCTACGCCGGCGTCTCATGGCAACCGTGGCTCGACGCTCGCCGCCGATGGGCGCTCGGAGTCCGCTGCGACGCGCTCCTGATTCATCACGATCTCGGTCACCTCTCGCAAGACGACCCGGAGGTCACCCACCTCTCGCGCTTCGTCCCGGGGGTCGACTTGGCGCTCGAGGCGGGCTACCGGTTCGCCGACCGCGCGGCGTTCGTCGCTGCGGTCGGGGCGGAGGTCGCGCTCGGAACCACCGACGTCGTCGTCCGCGATCACACGGTCGCCTCTCTCACGCCTGGGAGGGTCCTCGGCGAGGTCGGTCTTCGGGTATTGTTCTGAAGACGGGGGGCGATTCGTGCCTGATCCACCCCCCATGCCGTTACCTGGCTTCGAAGAGGAGAACATGGCTTCTCGGACCCCTAGCTCTCCCGCCGGAGGGGGCGGTCGTTCGAGGTTGTGGGTGGTCCCGGCACATGATGCAGACGCTCCGCAACCGCGACTTCCTTCCCCTACCCTCGACGACAGCCAGCTCCTGGCGAGCGTCCGCGCGGGTGATCCCGACGCGGCAACGGCCCTTCACGACCGGCTTCGTCCTGTCGTCGAGCGCGCGATCCGTCGCATCCTCGGGCGCGGAGATCGAGACCACGAGGATCTCACTCAACACGCGATGATCGAGGTCGTCTACACCGTCGACAAATTCCGCGGCGACTGCCCGCTCGATGCGTGGGCGTCGACCGTCGCTGCGCATGTGGTCTTCAACCACATCCGTCGGCGCACCACGGAGCGCCGCATCTTCGAAGGGGTCCGGCTCGAGGACGACGACGCACCCGCGAGTGGCCGCAGCCTCTCGCGGGACACGGCGGCGCGGAGCACCCTCCGCCGCGTCTTCACTCATCTCGATGCCATCGAGGAGACGAAGGCCTGGACCTACGTGCTTCATGACGTATGTGGTTACGATCTGCGCGAGGTCGCGCAGATCACCGAATCGACGGTCGCGGCGGCGCAGTCGCGCCTCGTGCGCGGCCGCCGCGAGCTCCACGAGCGCATGGCCGGTGATCCCGAGCTCGCGCCGCTGCTCGCGGCGGCGAAGGATGAACGGGAGGGGCTGACATGACGACGCCGGAGCCGCTCAGCGCGGCGACGCAGATGCTTCGCGACGCCGTGGCCGACCCCGGCGACGTCGACGCGCTTCCGCCCCATCGCGCGGCCGCTGTGGAGCGGATCGCCGAGGCGCTCCGCGCGCGCGGCCAGGCCCGTCGTCGCAAGCGCGCGATGACCGGGCTCGCGCTGGCGGCGGGGGTTGCGCTCGTGGCAGGCGGCGGAGCTTTCGCAGTCCATCGCGCCCATCGAGGGGGCGTCGGCGAGAGCGTCGCGAACGATGCGCACAACCCGCGCAACCTCGGTCGCCTGGTGGACCCGACAGGCGGCGTCACCGCCGTTCGCGAGGGCCACGAGGAGCCCGTCGGCGTCGGGACGCGTCTCGCCGAGGGGCTCGAGCTCCGCACCGGGTCCGCCGAGGCTGGCCTAGACTTCGACACCGGCACCCATGTCACCATCGGCGGCTCGTCGCGGGTCCGGCTCGTCGAGCAGAGCCAGCGCAAGCGCTTCTCGCTCGAGTCGGGGTCCCTCTTCGCGAAGGTTGCGAAGCTCGGCGCCGGCGAACGCTTCGTCGTCGCGACCCCCGACGCCGAGGTCGAGGTGCGCGGCACCGCGTTCCGCGTGACGATCGTTCCCGGGGAGCAGTCATGTGCCGGTGGAAGCCCGACGCGCCTCGAGGTGTCCGAGGGCGTCGTCGTGGTGAGGCATTCGGGGACCGAGGTGCGGGTCACCGCTGGCGAGCGCTGGCCAGCATGTGACGCGCCCACGGCCACCGCCCCTCCGAAGGAGATCCCCGTCGCGCCGCCGGTCGTCGCGGTGGTACCCGTCACGCCGGTGCCCTCTGCCTCTCCTGCCCCGGTGAGCGCGAGCACGAGCACGAGCGCGACCCACGCCGTGCCGTCCCCGCTCGAGGCGAGCTCGCGGCTCGCCGAGCAGAACGATCTCTACGACGAAGGGATGCGCCTCAAGAAGCGCGGCGACCTCGGCGGCGCGATGGCTCGTTTCGAACGGCTCCTCGCGCAGTACCCGAACGGCCCTCTCGGCGAGAGCGCTGAGGTCGAACGGATGCGTCTCCTCGCGACGACCGACCGTCCGCGCGCCTCGATCGCCGCACGAGACTACCTGCGTCATCACCCGCGCGGCTATGCACGCTCGGAAGCCGAGGCGATTCGCGCGGCGGCGCCGTGAGCTTCGTGGCTCGCGCTGGCCGGTGCGGCGTCGCGGCTGTCTTGGCGGGCATCGCCGCCGCCGGGTGTGACTCGGTCTTCCGGTTCGAGCAGCCCGCGGATGGCGGTGGTGTGGACGAGGCGGCCGTCGGGGACGCTGCCGGTGGTCCACGGCCGTGCACCGAGGACACGGCGTGCGGTGGGCTTCGCTGCCAGGTCACGACGGGCGTGTGTGTCGCCTGCCTCGACGACCACGACTGCGCGGGGGCGCTCGGCCGCTGCGATACCGTCCAGGGGATCTGTGTCGAATGCAACGCGACCACAGAGTGCCCGCAGCGGCGTGGCTGCGACACCGTGACGAAGCGCTGCCTCGATCTCTGCCTCGACGGCGACGACCCCTGCCCTGCGTCTGGCTTCGTCTGCGACGGTGATCGCAAGATCTGTATCGAGTGCACGACGAGCGCGAACTGTGTCGGGTCGTCGAACGGCGGCGTGTGCGACGTGCCGATCGGTCGCTGCGTCGAGTGCACGGGAAATGCGCAGTGCCCGTCGATCAAGCCCGTCTGCGATCGGCGCAGCGGACGCTGCGCGGCGTGCGTGAAGTCGGTGGAATGTGGCGTCGGTTTGGTCTGCGACCGCATCACCCTGACGTGCGGCTAGGGGTTCGCGCGGCGCGTGCTACAACCCTTCGTGCCGCGCGCCGCGGCCGTTAGGAGCTAGGGCAATGCGACACGGCTTCGTGATCGGTGGAGTGGCTGGTATCGGAGCGCTCTTGGTGACCGCGCTCGGCGCGTGCGGTGACTCGTCCACCGGCATCCCCGTGGCGGACGATGCCGGCTCGAGCGGCACGTCAGGCACGAGCGGCACGTCGGGCACGAGCGGCACGTCGGGCACGAGCGGCACGTCGGGCACGAGCGGCACGTCGGGCACGAGCGGCGGGACGGACGGCGGCGATGCCGGCGTTCCGCCTCTCAAATCGACCAACCTCAAGGCTGGCAACGCCATCCTCGTCGGAGTGACGAAGGACGCGATTCCCCATGCCGTGTACGTCACCCTCGGCACGCCGAGGACGCTCGAGGCCGTCCCCCTCACCGGGGGCGCGCCCGTCGTGATCGCCGCGACGCTCGCCGACACCGACCGACCGATCGTGCGCGGAGGCGCTGTCGCCTGGTACACCGCGATCGACGCGACGACCAAGGTCGGTACGATCAACCTTTGGAGCAAGGCGACTGGAGCGAAGCTCGCGGTCTCGACGACCTCCGTCGTCGGCGTGTTCAGGGCGTCGGTCGACGGCACGCGCGTCGCGTTCGGTGTCGGTGCGACGCCCGCGGGCGCTGTTCCGACCGGAACGGGCATCGCGATCACCGACACCGCGACCGCCTCCGCGACCGCCGTCCTCGCGACCGGCAACAAGCTGAACCTCGCGGCAGCCGCAATGGACTGCGCTCCCGACATCGCCTTCGTCGGTCGTGCTTTCTTCGGTGCATACTGCACGGGGACCGCCGCCGCCGCCGTCAACGCGCAGCTCGTCACCGTGCCGGGAACCTCGGTTGCGGTCACCGTGTTGATCGATAATTCCCCGGGAATCCAGCCCTCCTGGCAGCCCGACACGGCCGGCGAGAAGCTGTTCGTCATCGGGCTCGCGAACGGCGCGAACAACCCCGATCAGGGGCGCATCGTGACCGTCGCCGGCGGCGGAATCGCCGCCCTGGACGACAACACCGGCGAAGGGTTCATGCTCGGCGACGGAAGCGCCGCGATCTGGAAGGTCGGCACCGCGGTCAAGACGGGCCTCACCGCCGCCGCCGCGAAGACGCTCACGAGCGCCGCAAAGTCGATCATCGCGACGAGCAGCGACGGCAAGCGAATGCTCTTCAGCGCGCTCGACCCGGCGCCTCCCGACGACACCGTCGACATCGTCTCGATCGACACGACGACGGCTGCGCAGGCTGGCGTGCCGATCGTTCCGACCGCGACGGCGTTGCCCGTCGGCTTCAGCGCGACCGGCTCGCACGCGCTCTACCTCGGCGGCCTCGGGGCGACCGGTGCGACGCTGAAGGCGAAGCTTGCCCTCGGCGGTCCGGAGCTCACCGTAGCCGCGAACGTCGTGGGCGGCATCGTGCCGCCGACCGGGACCGGCGTGGTCCTTCCGACGAACCCGACGAAGGCCGGAAGCGTGACGCTCGTCGACCTGAGCTACGTCGACATCGTCGCGGGCGGCGCGCCTGCACCGATCAGCGACAGCATCCCCCTCTCGGGTGGCTTCGTCTTCTCCGGGAAGAAGCTCGTCTACTTCCGCCTCGCCGCGACCAACGCGGGCATCTTCGTCGCCGACCTTCCCTGAGCCGGCGGTCGCGCGAGCGCTAGCTCTTCACCGTCGCTCGGCGGCGTGACAGCACGCCGAGAAGCCGCTGTACCTCGAGCAAGCCGGGGTCGAGCTTCTCCGCGCGCTTCAGCATCCGGAAGGCCTGCTTGTCCTGGCCTTCGCCGAGCGCTATCTCGCCGGCGACGCAGTAGGCGAAGGCGAAGTTCGGGTCGTTCGCGAGCGCGGAGGTCGAGAGGCGGCGGAGCTCGGCGAGATCGATGCCGTGAGGGGGCTCGCCGCGACCGCGCAGCGCGCACCACTTCTGGTAGAGCCTGTACTCGAAGGACGACGGCGAGAGCTGCACGGCCTCATGGAGATCCGTGGACGCGGCCTGGTAGCGCCCCGCCTTCATGTGCTCGAGGCCCGCCTGGAATTTGCGCTCGGCGAGGAGCCTGGCCTCGTGGTCGGTCCGCGGCGTGCGCATCGGCTCGACCTTCACTCGCTGCGCGCTCAGCGCCTCGAGGATCTTCGATGTTCGCGTGCCGGGCACACGCATCGCCGCTTTCGCGGGGAGCGGAGCGGGTTTGGCGGCGGGCGGAACCTCGGCGATGGGCGCAGCCTTGATGACCGGCGCGACGGGAGCCGCCGCGGCCTTGATGACCGGCGCGACGGGAGCCGTCGCGGCCTTGACGGCCGGCGCGACGGGAGCCGCCGCGGCCTTGACGGCAACCGCGGCGACGCGGGACAGGATCATCGCCGTCAGCAGCGCGTGCGTGTCGACCGCCTCTCGATTCTCCGCGGCGAGCAGCTCGCGTACGGTACGCGTGCCGTCGACGAGCGCCGCGAACGACAGCTCGGACGCGGTGAGGCCGAACGAGGCTCCGAGGTCCGCTCTCGCTTCGGTCACGACCGAGAGAGGCTTGTCCATCATGCGTGCGAGCCCGAGCTCCATCTTCTCGTCGTCATCGACCCAGCGCACGACCTCGAGCACGAGCGATTCCATGGGCGTCGGGAAGTGTCCGGCCTCGTCGACGCGCGCCTCCGAGTCCTCGAACGTCCACGTCGCCCCCGGCCGCTGGAACGCGCGCACCACCTTCCAGCGAATCTGATCGCGGAGGGCCTTCTCCACCTGGGCCTCGGTCAGATACCCGAGCTCGACGGCCACCTCGCCAAACCGCAGCTGCTCGTTCATGACGAA
Organism: Myxococcales bacterium; assembly: GCA_025351875.1. Lineage (GTDB taxonomy): Bacteria > Myxococcota_A > Polyangia > Polyangiales > Polyangiaceae > Labilithrix. The sequence goes on from JANXVA010000614.1 coordinate 10,498, forward strand.
AGCGTCGGTCATCTTGCCGATGATCTCGACGTAGCGCGGCTGCGAGAGAAGCTGCTGCCGAACGAGCAGACGACCGAGCGTCTCACCCTGCGTTCCCTCCTCGGCAAACACGATCACGCCGTCACGCAGATAGACGAACGTCCGCACCTCGCCGCTCTGGATGGTCACCACGCCGGTGCGCCGCTCGCGGTGGAGCGCAAGCATCGAGACGACGAGGTGAGCGCTTATCGACATCGAGCGGACACTGGGAGCATAGCCTGTCGCGCCCCCGCGACCCCATCGCACTTTACGCTCTCACGTATCTGATACGGTCGCCGGCTCGGAGGGAGTTCGACCATGCCGCGTAACGTTCATGTTGGGTTGATCCAGGCCGCGACCCCGTACGAAGACGGGTGGAGCATCAAGAAGACGCAGCAAGCTGCGCTCGACGTCCACATCCCGCTCATCGAGGAGGCCGGCAAGAAGGGCGTCCAGATTCTCGGTCTGCAGGAGATCTTCAACGGTCCGTACTTCTGCCCGAGCCAGGACAAGTTCTGGTACGACGCGACCGAAGCGATCCCGGGACCGACCACCGAGATGATGCAGACGTACGCCAAGAAATATCAGATGGCGATGGTCGTCCCGCTCTACGAGCGCGAGCAGGCCGGCGTCTACTACAACAGCGCCGCCGTCATCGACGCCGACGGCAGCTACCTCGGCAAGTACCGGAAGCACCACATCCCGCACACGAACCAGTTCTGGGAGAAGTTCTTCTTCCGTCCCGGCAACATGGGCTTCCCGGTGTTCGAGACCCGGTACGGCAAGGTCGGCGTCTACATCTGCTACGACCGCCACTTCCCCGAGGGCGCGCGCGCGCTCGGCCTGAACGGCGCCGAGATCGTCTTCAACCCGTCGGCCACGGTCGCGGGGCTCTCGCAGTATCTGTGGAAGCTCGAGCAGCCTGCGCACGCCGTCGCGAACGGGTACTTCGTCGCCGCGTCGAACCGCGTCGGAACCGAGGCGCCGTGGAACATCGGGAAGTTCTACGGCACGAGCTACATCGTGAATCCGCGCGGGGAGTTCCTCGCGACGGCGTCGGAGGACAAGAGCGAGCTCGTCTCCGCGGTCTGCGATCTCGACTTGATCGAGGAGGTCCGCAAGACGTGGCAGTTCTATCGCGACCGTCGCCCCGATGCGTACGGCGACCTCACGAAGCCGTAACGCTCAGCGGCCCCTAAGCCCTAGCAGCAACGCGATCGCCGCAACGGCGAGGGCGACAGCGAGGAGGATGACGACGCCGAGCGCGCGCGACGAGCGCGGCCGCTCCCGCGTGAACGCCGGGCGTGGCGCCGGCGAGAGCCCGAGCGGCGGGGGCGACGAGGCGTGCGCCAACGCCACGGGCAGAGGCGAGTGGTACGGCGTCGCCGGTGCCAAGCCGTTGGCCGGCTGCGACGGCGACGGCCGCGGGATCGGTAGCGTCGCGTCTCGGAGTGTCACCGGAGCGACGGCCGGCACACCGAACGATGCGGTCGTCGCTGCGTCGCCGCCACGGACGAACGCGCGCGCATCCGCGACGGTGACGAGCTCGTCCTCCGGCCCCTGTGGACGCCCCTTGGCGCGGTTCACGGCCGAAAATGCCCACGGAGAGAGGGCCTCGATCATCTCGGCTGCGCTCTTCGGGCGCCGCTCCGGATCCTTCGAGAGCGCGCGGTCGACGAGGTCGCTCAGCCTGGCATCGACGTCGGGGACGAGAGTGTCGAGCTTCGGCGGCACCTCGCGGGCGATCGCGAGAAGCAGCTCTCCGCTCGTCGTCCCGAGGAGGGGCCTTCGTCCCGAGATCATCTCGTACATGCACGCGCCGACGGCATAGAGATCGACGCGTGGGTCGACGATCATCCCTAGCGCCTGCTCCGGCGCCATGTATGCGGGGGTGCCGAGGATCGCCCCGCGGACGGTCTGCGGGCTCTGCGCGCCCTCGCGGAGCACCTTCGCGATGCCGAAATCGAGGAGCTTCACGACGTCGTCCGACGCTGGAGTGTTCGACAGAAAGACGTTGGCCGGCTTGATGTCGCGATGAATGATCTGTGCCTTGTGCGCGACCGCGAGCGCCGCGAGGATCTGGACCGCGATGAAGACCGTGCGTTCCGCTGGAAGCCTGCCGTGCTTCTCGATGAGCGCGCGGAGCGAGACGCCGTCGAGGGCCTCCATCACGAGGAACGGCGGCTCGCCGGGCGGCGTCTGGAAGTCCGTGACCTGGACGATGTTGGGATGGCCGAGCGCCGCCGCTGCGAGCGCCTCGTGCCTGAACCGCACGACGTCGTCCAGCGAGAGCTCCCCGTGCAAGACCTTGATGGCGACGCGGCGCTGCAGGTCCTCCTGAACGCCGGCGTAGATGGCCCCCATGCCGCCGACTCCGAGCAGCTGCTCGACACGATAGCGCCCGCCGAGGAGACGACCCTGGAGCTTCTGTGCCGAGTCCGTCACCGTGTCGACGATAGCCGACCATCGCAAGCGCGTGGAGCTTGACAGGTCGGAGCATTGCACGACAACCTCTTGTTTTGCGAATGGTTAGGGGTCCGCGCAAGCGAGCGCGCGCCCGTGACGAGGCGGAGGCCGCGGCAATGAGCGACTCGAGTACGCCGAAGAAGTGGACGAGCGCCGAAGTGCGCGCGAAGCACAAGGAGTTCCTCTTCCCGAGCGTCGGGACCTTCTACGAGGAGCCCGTGTGCCTCGACAGCGGCAAGGGCGCGCGTCTGAAGGACCTCGACGGTCGCGAGTACCTCGATTTCTTCGGCGGCATCCTGACCGTGTCGCTCGGGCAAGCGCATCCGAAGGTGAACGCGGCCCTCCACGCGCAGATCGATCGCCTGGGTCACGTGTCGACGCTCTACCCGACCGTCGGGATCGTCGAGCTCGCGGAGAAGCTCATCAAGCTCGCGCCTGGCAAGATCAGGCAGGCGGGCAAGGCGTTCTTCACCGCCAGCGGCACCGAGGCCGATGAGACCGCCGTGGCGCTCGCGCAGATCGCGACGGGGCGTCAGGAGCTCATCGCGCTCCGCCACGGCTACCACGGGCGCTCCATGCTCGCGCAGGCGCTCACTGCGCACGCCAAGTACCGCGCGGTCTCGACGCAGATCGCCGGCATCAAGCACGCGCACTCTCCGTACTGCTACCGCTGTCCGTACGGCGCGACGGTCGAGCACTGCGGGTTCAAGTGCGCGGCCGACATCGAGGAGCTGATCCAGACGACCACCACCGGCCAGATCGCAGGCTTCCTCGCGGAGCCGATCCAGGGCGTCGGCGGGTTCATCGTCGCGCCCGATGGCTACTTCAAGGTCGCCGTCGACATCGTGAAGAAATACGGCGGGCTCTTCATCTGCGACGAGGTCCAGACGGGGTTCGGGCGCACCGGCGGCAAGATGTGGGGCATCGAGCACCATGACGGCGTCGAGCCCGACATCATGACGATGGCCAAGGGGATCGCGAATGGCATGCCGATCGCCGCCTGCCTGGCCACGGTCGCGGTCGCCGACACCTGGAAGGCCGGCAACATCTCGACGTTCGGCGGCAATCCGATCACCACCGCGGCGGCTAGCGCGACCATCGACGTGATCGTCGAGGAGAAGCTCTCCGACAACGCGACGGCGATGGGCAAGGTCCTCCGGGAGGGCCTCGAGGCGATGAAGAAGAAGTACGGCAAGGTCATCGGCGACGTCCGCGGCAAGGGCCTCATGCAAGCCATCGAGCTCGTCAAGGACGAGAAGGCGAACGACCGCACGCCGGACCCGGCGTCGACGTCCCGCCTCTTCGAGGAATCGAAGAAGCACGGCCTCCTCATCGGTCGCGGAGGCCTCTGGGGCAACGTGATCCGCATCGCTCCGCCCCTCAACGTCACGCGGGCCGAGCTCGACGAGGGCCTCGCTTCGCTCGACGCATCCTTCGCCGCCTTTGCCGAGACCACTCCATGAGCAACGCAGCCCAGAACGAACGCCTCGAGAGCGAGCTCGCCGACAAGAAGCCCCTCTACTCGGAGGCGGAAGCGCGCACCGAGGCAGAGCGCTGCCTCTACTGCGTCGATGCTCCGTGCATCAAGGCCTGCCCCACCGAGATCGACATCCCGACCTTCATCAAGAAGATCGCGAGCGGCAACGTCCGCGGCAGCGCGAAGACGATCTTCGAGCAGAACCTCCTCGGCTACTCGTGCGCACGAGTGTGCCCCGTCGAGGTGCTCTGCGTCGGCTCGTGCGTTTACAACGGCTGGGAGCGCGAGCCGATCGCCATTGGTCGCCTCCAGCGCTTCGCGACCGAGACCGCCACGTCGAAGGGGCCTCCGGTCCTCAAGCGGCACATCGAGATCGGCAAGAGCTCGAAGAGGGTTGCGTGCATCGGCGCGGGCCCGGCTTCGCTCGCGTTCGCGGGTTACCTCGCGCTCGAAGGGCACCAGGCGGTCGTCTTCGAGAAGAAGGCCATCGCGGGCGGCCTCAACACGACGGGCATCGCGCCGTACAAGCTCCACGTCGAGGACGCCGTCCACGAGGTCGAGTTCGTCCAGAGCCTTGGCGTCGAGGTGGTCACCGGCATCGAGGTCGGCGACAGCGACGGCGCTGGCCGCATCTCCGGCAAGAAGCTCCTCGAGACGTACGATGCCGTGTTCCTCGGGGTCGGTCTCGGCGCGGACACCGCGCTCGGCATCCCCGGCGAGGACGGCCCGGGAGTCTCCGGCGCGACGGCGTGGATCGAGCACATGAAGCTCGAGATGAGTCACGGTCACAAGGGCGAGATCGCCGGCAAGAACGTCGTCGTCGTGGGCGGCGGCAACACCGCGATTGACGTCGCTCGCGAGTGCGCGCAGCTCGGCGCCGCGAGCGTGAACATGATCTACCGCCGCGGCGTGGCTGACATGAGCGGCTACGGGCACGAGATGGAGGGCGCGACGCTCGACGGCGTCCGGCTCGTCACCCACGTGCAGCCCGTCTCCTTCGTCCGCGAAGGCGGCGGCGAAGCAGGCACGGGAAGGCTCACGGCCATCCGCGTCGCAAAGACGGACGAACACGCCAAGCCCATTGCCGGCACCGAGCACGACATCCCGTGCGACCTCGTCGCCCTCGCGATCGGTCAATCCAAGCTGCGCGACGTCGCCAAGCAGCTGCCGGGCGTCGAGCTCGACAAGCGCGGTTGCGTCGCGTGCGACCCGAAGAACGGCCAGACCGGCAACCCGAAGGTCTTCGCCGGCGGCGACTGCATCAACGGCGGCAAGGAAGTCGTCAACGCCGTTGCCGACGGACGCAACGCAGCACGAACGCTCCTCGAGCGGTGGGCATCATCCTCTGTTTCGAGCGCGCTCTCGGGCGCGGCGCGAGGCGCGGAGTAATTTCATGGCAGACCTAAGCATCGACTTCGCCGGCATCAAGAGCCCGAACCCCTTCTGGCTGGCCTCGGCCCCCCCCGCGAACAGCGGCGAACAGATCATGCGCGCGTTCGACGCCGGTTGGGGCGGCGCCGTGTGGAAGACGCTGGGCGATCCCATCGTGAACGTCACGAGCCGCTTCGGCGGCGTCGACTACGACGGACGCCGACTGATGGGGCTCAACAACATCGAGCTCATCACCGACCGTCCGCTCGAGGTGAACCTGCGGGAGATCCGCGAGGTCAAGAAGCGCTACCCCAAGAACGTCATCATCGCTTCGCTGATGACGGAGACGAAGAACGACTGGAAGGTCCTCATCCAGCGCTGCGAGGACGCCGGCGTCGACGGCCTCGAGCTGAACTTCGGCTGCCCGCACGGCATGTGCGAGCGCGGCATGGGCTCATCGGTCGGTCAGGAGCCCAGGCTCCTCCAGGAGATCACGAGCTGGACCAAGGAGTTCGCGAAGACCCCAGTCCTCGTGAAGCTCACGCCGAACACGGGTGACATCCTCGAGCCGGGGCTCGCCGGGGTGGCGGGCGGCGCTGACGGCCTGTCGCTCATCAACACCATCAAGAGCATCATCGGCGTCGACCTCGACCTGCTCGTCCCGCTGCCGCGCGTCGGCAAGGCGTCGACCAACGGCGGGTACTGCGGGCCCGCCGTGAAGCCGATCGCGCTCCACATGGTCGCGGCCCTCGCGCGCGACCCCGGCATCAAGGTGCCGATCTCGGGCATCGGCGGGATCTCGACCTGGCGTGATGCGGCCGAGTTCATCGCGCTCGGCTCGACGAGCGTGCAGGTCTGCACGGCCGTCATGCACTACGGCTATCGGATCGTCGAGGACCTCATCGAGGGCCTCTCCGAGTACCTCGACTCGCACGGCATGAAGAGCGTGAACGAGCTCCGCGGCCGCGCGGTGCCCGGCTACCAGGA
>JANXVA010000258.1 GCA_025351875.1 Myxococcales bacterium
CCGAGATCAGGGTCGAGCAGCTTGTCCGCACCCTTGCCGGCCGAGTTTACGACACCCTTGACAGGTTCCGAGACGTACTTCTTGAACGCCGCGTTGACCATCGCCTCGAAGCCCTTCGCCGCGAGCCCCTTCTCGGGCTCCTTTCCGTCGGCACCCTTCACGGGCATCTCTCCGCCGTTCCCGATGAGCTTCTGGAAATCCTTGTAGATCTTCAGGCCGTCGAGGAACTCTGCGGCGAAGCTGCCGATCATCTCGCCGATCTTCGGGAACTCGAGGCGCCGGAGCCGACCGCGCCACTGGATCGAGTAGCCCGCGTTGTCGTCCTTGTTGCACTCCTCGTGCTTCCAGTCCTGCTTGCAGTCGAAGTAGAACTCGGCCTGGGAGAAGTAGATGCTCTCCTCGGCGCTCGACGCGACGCCCGTTTTGCGCTGGCCGATCGCCACGCGGTGCTCGCTCTTATCCTTGAAGTCGGGGTGGAGGTTGATGCCCCAAACCTGCATCCACGCGCTGCCGTTCTCGCTGCCGCCCCAGGGGACGAGCGGACCGTCACAGCCCCACCAGGAGTCGAAGCCCGGGTCGAGGCTGCTGTTGTCCTTCATGCACGACCCGCCCTTGCCGGTGCCGCTGCCGCTGCCTGCGGCCACTGGCTCGAGCTTGGTCCCTGGCGTAGATCCCTTCGGGAGCTTCGCATTCTTCGCATCCGTGTCGGCGTTTGCATCGGCGATCGACTTGTTGCCATCCGCGATGCCGCCGGTGAACCCGCCGTCGAGGGTCGACGAACCCGTGTCGTTGCAGTAGCGCCATTTGACGCCCTTGCCGATCCAGCCTGCCACCTTGTTGGCCACCGTACCGGTGGCGCCGAGGGCCCCGAAGATGGCGCTGACGACCTCCTTGCCGAGCTTCTCGCAGACGCTGCTGAACTTCTTCGCTTCGACGGGAAGGCCCTTCTTCGTCGCGCTGTCGCTCGTGAGGTTCGTGTTGTCGGTGGGCTTCCCGTCCGCGCCAACCTTGCCCGCGCCCTTGCGCGTCAGCGCCTTGTTGAGGCCGGCCGAAACCAGGCTGCCCGGAATGATCGAGGGGCTGACCACGAGCATCGTTATGTCGTGTTTCTTGGGCGAAAACGTTCCGTAGTCGGAGCCCATTTTGTAGCCCTTGTAGGCCGCCAGCAGCGGGTATCCGTACGACGCTCCGAGCTCTGCGTAGTGGATCGCACCGCAGACCGGCTTGAAGATCTTCGCGTACGTCGTGTAGACGCGCCGCGCATTGATCCAGACGCCGCACGTCCAGAACCAGATGATGCAGGCCGCGAGCGCGAGGTCGTGGATGATCCCGAGGATGATGTGAACGGCGATCAGCGCGAGCATGATCAGGTTGCAGGCGGAGATGAAGTTCATCCCCTTCGCGTGAAGGACCGCGGACGTGAACGTCGCGTGGTCGGTTGCTTCCTGCATGTTGTCGCGGAAGACGATCGCGTCACCGATGCCGATGAGGAACCAGAGCGAGCCGATCAGGAAACACGACATGCAGAGTCCGATCAGCATGATCGCTCCGCGCTTGTCCTGATGAAGTGCTTGAAGGCTGGTCTTGGCGCTCATCTGTCTTGCACCTCGCACTACTTGCCACCGCAGCTGCCGCCGTCACCCTTGTAGCGAGCTCCCTGGTGCGGGAATCCGTACGTCTGCTCGAAGTTGCGCGTCGCGTGGAACGCACCGCAGAGGAGGCGGCTGCCGAACGGCACGCTGCACCTGTACTGCGCCTTGACGGTCACCGAGACGAGACCGTACTGGCCATCGTCGTCGCAGCTCGAGTCGTCCTTGATCGTGACGGCCACGCTGTCCATCGTCTTCGCCCACGGGCCCATCGCGGCTCTCACGCCGGCGGTGACGTCGGCGTTGTTCTCGCCCTTCTTCTGGTCGGGCGTGTTGCCCTTCGCGTTCGTGATGACGGCCGCCGCGCGCGCGCCGACGACGGCGCTGTGCTTCACGACGAGCTTCGCCGTCGCAAGCTGGGCCACCTGGACGAAGCACGAGAACGTGATCATCAGCGGCAGGAACGCGGCCGCGAACTCCACGAGGACTGCGCCTCGCTTGTCGCCATGCAGCTTGCTGAGTGTCTCGTTTTTCATGAGGGGTGTTTCACGGGAACGGCGCCAGCATCGAATCGCGTGCATCGCGGTAGTTCGTGAGCATCTGCACTCCGCCGGCCGTCAGGCCGACAACGGCAGGAACGCCCACTGCCATGAGCAGGAGCGCATACTCGACCATGACTGCGCCTCGGCGGCGTGCTCGTATCCAACGCAACATCGTCGAGCCCTCCACTTCAAACACTCTGCAAACGGCTTACCAGTGCAAGTAGACCGTGAGTAGGACTCCGAAGAACAACGGAGGTCCGAGTCGGAACCACGAGAGCGCCGTCTCCTCCACATGTCGTTGCTTCGACTTCGGCAAGAACATGTTCACGAGGATCGTGATCGAGTTCTTCACCGTCACGACCAGCTTGCCCTCGTAGGCGAGCCGCGCAGGGGCGAACAAGGCTGCCGCGAAGAATCCGTACATCTCGGCCTCGATGCCGAGGGTGGTCTGAAGAAGCGCTCCCAGAGCTGCGAGCAGCTTGAGATCTCCTCCGCCGATAGCGCCCTGCCGATACAACATCGCCGGCACGATCACGGCGACGAGCGCACCGAGCAGCGAGTAGCCACCCTCCGCGACAGCGCTCTCGACGGAGTTGTGGGCGGCGAGCATCCGGCCAACGTGGAGGACTGGGCCTGCGGCCAGCGCTCCGTACGTGAGCCAGTTCGGGATCTCTCCCCGCCGCCAGTCCGAGAGCGCCGCAAGCGCGGCTACCGCAATCGCAACGATGAAAACAACGTGCTGATGCGGTAGCGGTTCGTACATCCGGCTTTGTCTCGTGCGGGTGTTCGCCCGCCTGCCAGGAATATCCCAGCGCGGCTCGGAGTGCACTCTTCAGACGTGCACTCTCGAGCAACGCTTCCACGAGTCGGCCGAATCAGCTGGTCTTGCCGATTTCGTCCGTCGACTTCTGCGCGTTGTCCTTCACCTTGGTGCCGAGGACGCGGAAGGTCGCGGCGGCGATGAACATGACGGCGATGATGAGCATCGCGTACTCGACGATGGTGGCGCCGCGGGTCTTGGAGAGGAGCGTCTGGGCCTTGGACATGTGAGTTCTCGCTTTCGTGGACTAGGGGGGAGTTGCTGAGTGCCGCGCTTCGTTGCGCCGCCTCGTTGCGTCGCAGACAACATATCCACGAATGGTGCCAGCTTGTTCCTGACCGCTGGGAACGGAACCGGGGAAGAAGCGTTGTCTCCGGAGCAACGTTCCATCGTATTTCCGATGGGTGGGACCTCCTCGTACTTTCCCGTTGGTGGATCCTCGATTAGCCAAATGGGTGGGTGGATCTTGATCCACTCAGACGGACTACACGAGTAGTTTCGACTACATGCGCACCATTTGTGCGCAGCTCAGCCGGGCGATGAGCGCCGATTAGTTGAGCGCCTTCGGGATGTTGGGCCGCGGCGCCGCGACGGCGCGAACCTTCTCGACGTCGAACTTCTGGTCGAAAACCAGGATCTCGTCGTGCGCGGGAGCTGTAAAAGGCTTCGATGGGCTCACAGGCTTCATCTTGCTGTGCTCGGTCGTGTCGAGCATCACCTGAAACTGCGTATTCGGCGCAATTTCCAGGGCAAAGTGCGCGGCGCCGGAGACGTCGGTCCGCGTGATGACCTTGTTCAAGTAGACAACCGGCAGGTTCGGGCCGTTCTCCGCCTTCACGGCGACGACCACGCGTCGGAGCATCGGGGGACACGAAACCGTGTACTCCGGGACCTTCGATTTGTCCGCGAATCGGGTCAGTCTGATGCTCGTTGGCTTGACCGGAGAAGTGAATGCATCCGGGCACTTGATCGTGACGTCGGTGGTCTCGCCCTCGGCCCCGGTGACCGTCAACATGGTGCGCCCGTCTGGGCCCGTGGTGCCCAGCGCCTTGTTGTTCCTCGAGACCGTTGCGCCCGCGACCGGGCGGCCTGGATCACTGTCGATCCGGATGAAGATCTGGAAAGGGGGAGGCGGGGGAGGATCGAGATCCTTGCAACTCGACGTGCCCAATCCAACGAGCGCGATCGTGGCTGCGAAGAAGATCTTCATCTCTCAAAAACGTACCCGAGAACAGCGGAGAGGCAACAGCAGCGCGCGCCGCCGTCGTCCGTTTGGGCGACGCGCCCGGGTGGGGATCGAACCGCGATGTCGTTCGTAAGCCTTCCTGATGAGCGAAAGACTCGTGGCCTGTCTCGCCGTCGGCGCTCTCTTCGTGACGGTTGGTTGTGGGAGCCTTTCGCTCGATCCCCCACCGCCCCCGCCCTTCATGGTCGCCTTCGCGGTCGAGGGCGACCCGGGCCAGCCGCTCCTCGGGGCGACGGTCTCCCGCAACGACAAGACGGTCGCTACGACGGGCCCCGACGGTCGCGCCGAGCTCACGCTGAACGGCGCCGACGGCGAGACCGTCGATGCATCGATCCATTGTCCAGTCGGGCACACGTCGCCGGCGCGTCCGATCTCGGTCCGCCTCGCGCGCACCCGCGATGGCAAGCTTCCCGTGTTCAAGATCGCTTGTCCGCCCACGAACCGGCATGTCGTCGTCGGCGTGAAGGCGGAGAATGGCCCGAACCTACCCGTGCTCTACCTAGGGAAGGTCATCACCCACACCGACGCCTCCGGTGCGGCGCACTTCGCGATCGAGGCGCCCCCCGGGGATCAGTTCCAGGTGACGCTCGATACCAGTGACAACAAGCGCTTGTTGCCCGCGAGCCCGTCGAAGCCGTTCACGGTCGGCTCGACCGACAACATCGTCGTCTTCGAGCAGAAGTTCGAGGTAGAAAAGAAGAAGGCCCGTGCCGTCGTGAAGACGAAGATCGCCACGTGCATCGGATGCACGAGCTCCTGAGAGCTGCTCAGCGGACGCGTTCTTTGGCCTTCGCGATCGCCGCGGCGGTCATCAGATCGCGTTCGGCGGGATCCGCCCAGCGACGCTGAACGGCCTTCGAGAGCTGGTGGAGCGGGTCGAAGTA
>JANXVA010000698.1 GCA_025351875.1 Myxococcales bacterium
ATCGTCGCTCCAGTTCCGCCGCGACTGCCGCCAATTCCGCGCAGAAGCCAGCGTCACAAGCACGCCGGTAAAGATTGAACGCCTTTGCGGTGTCCACCTCGCCGCCGTCGCCGGTCGCGTACATCCGCCCAAGACTGATGCAGGCTTGCCCACTCCCCGCGTTGCACTCCCGCTCAAGTGCCTCCGCTCCCGCGCCTCCACTGGAAGCAACCGGTTGCGCCTCCAGCGTCGAACGAGTTTCGGCGGCCGAGTCCGGCTCCGGTCGCGGAGGCGTTCGAGCGCACGACCACGAGAGAGAGAGCACACTGGCGAACCATCCGAACCGTCGAAGCGAACCCCGAGTCATACTAACTTGAGCCTCATGCGAGGCGCTTGTCGCACAACTTGATGCGATCGTCGAGGTCAGGGCAGGCGATCACCGTGCCCGCACCACGAACAGCGGCCCAACCGCGTTCACGGGGAGGTCTGCGGTGCAGATGGGCGTCAAGCGCGTACGGCACCCGTGCTCGCGAGCGGCGGAGCCGCCACGCCAGCGATTCGCCCTGCGCGCGACGCTGCGCGGCCCCGCTTTCCATTCCCGGCTGAGCTGCTACAGGTCAAGGAATGCCGCAACTTGCTGCAAAGAATAGGAGCCCGACGAAGCCGCCTGGCGGTCGTCGCGTGAGCGCCGCCGAGGTTCAACGTCGCCTCGACCACGCCGAGAAGCTTCTCCGCGAGGGGAAGCCGCGCGCCGAGGTCGTCGAGTCGATGACACGCACGTTTGGCGTCTCAACCCGCGCCGTCGACTCCTACATCGCGAGGACACGCGAGCGCTGGGCAAGCGAGTCGAAGGACGTGCGCGAGGTCGAGCGCGCCGTGACGCTCGCCCGGCTCGACCGTCTCTCAGGGAAGGCCGAACACCGAGGTGCCTTTGCCGCCGCTGTCGGTGCCGAGAAGCTCAAAGCCCAGGTGAACGGGCTCCTCGCGCCGCAGGCTATCGAAGTGAAGGCGACGGTCACGAGTGCGACGCCTGCCGCCGACGAGAACCTGTCGGACCAGCAGATCGCCGAAGAGCTGGCGAGCATCGGGTGGGTCCTCGCGTCCATGTTGGAGCGTGGAGAGGTCCAGGTGACGCCGAGCCTCGTGGAATCGGTGCGCGGGCTCATCAAGGATGTGCGCACGCTCGGCCAGCACGTCGGCTTGCTTCCCGCTTCGGCCTCCGTGCCGGCACTCGCTCGCGGTGTATAGACCGCGCCCGCGTGGCGTATAGACCGCTCACTGCGCTGGTATAGACCGCACCCACCCCGTTTCCGCCGCCTCGTAGGATCTTTGTCTGCAAGGCGAGGAAGCCGACAGTCTCGCCGAAGGCGCTCGATCAGCGCGCGCCGTTCTCGCCTGTAGCGGCGGGACCCCCCGCGACTACAGTGCGGTCGATCTTGGGGAGGGGGTGTTCAAGTTGACCCGTTCTGAAAACTCCGTTTTCGCGATTCAACTTCGGGCACTCCATCCCCGCTCGGTGTACACACATATGCCGTGAGATCGCACCGGTTGACGACGTAAACCGATGGGTTACGTTCACGGTATGCGCAGCTCGCGAACTCGCACCGTCGCGTACCTTCGAGTCTCGACGGACAAGCAGGCCGACAAAGGGGTCTCGCTCGACGTCCAGCGAGCGAAGGTCGAGGCGTACGCCTCTCTCTACGACCTCGACATCGTGGATGTGATCGTGGACGCGGGCGAGTCGGCGAAGTCCCTCCACCGCCCCGGCCTCGTGCGCGCGCTCGACATGCTGCGCAAGGGCACGGCGGATGCCCTACTCGTTGTGAAGCTTGACAGGTTGACGCGCTCGGTGCGCGATCTCGGCGAGCTTGTGGAACGCTACTTTGCGTCGGGCAGGGCGGCGTTGCTTTCTGTCGGCGAGCAGGTCGACACCCGCACGGCGAGTGGGAGGATGGTCCTCAACATCATGGCGACGATCTCGCAGTGGGAGCGCGAGACCATCGGCGAGCGGACGGCCGCCGCGATGCAGCACAAGTCTTCCCGGGGCGAGTACACGGGAGGTGAGGCACCGTTCGGCTACCGCGTTTCCGACGACGGCGTGCGCGTGGTGCCGGTCGCAACGGAGCAGGCCGTCCTGACGGAGGCACGCCGGCTCCGCGATGCCGGCCTCTCTCTTCGCGCCGTCGCGCGTGAGCTGGACATGCACGATCTTCGCAGCCGCGCCGGTCGGGTTTTCTCGGCTGCCCAGGTGCGTAGGATGGTTGCATGACCCGCAAGCCGCCGGTCGATCTCCGCGCCGTGTGCGCCTCACGCGAACGCCTCGCTAAGCTTGCGCGTGAGCACCCGGAGCTGACGGGGGCCGCGCTCGCCGAAGAACGTTGCCGGCTGGGTCGATACCCTGGCCGCCATCGAAGAGGACACCATGCCGAACGAACCGACCGTGCAGTGCGCCTTCCGACTCCCCGCAAGCCTCGTCGAAAGGCTCGACGCCTACGCCGAAACGATGGGTGCGGATCAGCCCGGCCTGACCTTCACGAGGGCCGATGCTGTTCGCACGCTGCTCACCCGCGCGCTCGACAGTGTGCCCCGAAAGCCGAGGCGACCCCGACGATGACGTCGGACGCCAAGCGCGACGTGGCAAGATTCGTCGAGGCGCATCCCGAGTGGGCTGATGTTGTTGGTGCGGAGCGTGTGCGCAGCTTCCGTGGTGCCGCTCGTCGCCTTATCCTCGGGCGGGACACGGCGGACGGGGAGCAGGCAGTGACGCCGGAGCAAGATGCCGCGCTGCTCCTCTGCGACCGCATCGCCGACATGTTCGATCCCGTTCTTGGCGGGCCGAGTGGCGCACGGCAGGACGAACTCTGGCGGGTCGTCGCCCCTTTCCTTCGTTTGGGCGAGGCCGCCGTCACAAACGTGGAAGAGCGGCGTGCGCGGGGTGTCCTCGTCATCGAAGATTGGGCGAGTCGGTTTCCAGGGGGCGCGGAGAAGGCCCGCGCTTCGACAGCACGGGCCGTGATCGCTGGGCTCTCGCAGGTTGCTCACGGGCACTTCGATCGCCTTCACGATCGACTCGACCTCGTGGAGAGCGAGCTGGGCAGGTTCAGCACGCGCCGTCCTCCGGGACGTGGCAAGAGGAACGGTGTCCGCATCTTCGCCATCCTCTGCGTGGAGAGCGGCGCATTCATCGCAGGAGGCGATGCCCACACGTACAAGCCCCCGGCAAAGGCGACAACCTACGAAGCCAAGGTGAAAGAGCAGT
>JANXVA010000709.1 GCA_025351875.1 Myxococcales bacterium
CTGTCAATTTCGGGCACAGCCAATATAATTGAAGGCTCAATGAATGTTATTTATACACAGTGCCGGTATTCATTTAAAAATGAATCAATTATTTTTAATCCCGGTGAAATTGATTTTGGGTCGATACTTTTAAGGGATACATTAAATAACACCGCCACATTAACCGGTAAAATGTATCATCATTTTTTTAAAGATATTGGGTTTGAAAATATTAAGCTGGAAACCAATAAACTACTTGTACTAAATACGCACAAAAAAGATAACAGTACATTTTATGGTAAAGTTATTGGTAAAGCAACCCTATTGCTAAATGGCAGTGCTGAAGAGATGACTATGGATATCAGCGGCGAGCCATCCAAAACAGACAGCAGCCATATCTATTTAAGAAGCGGCGCCAGTGTAGAAAGTGGCCTGATTGATTATATAGATTTTGTACAATTTGGCAGCGAGATGGAAAAACAATACAAAGAGAAATCATCAACCAATATTGTAGTGAATATGCTTTTAAAAGCAAACCCCTCCTGCAAAATTGATGTGATATTAGATGAATCAACCGGTGATATTATTAAGGGTGAAGGTAACGGCATATTAAAAATAAGGGTAGGCAATAAAGAACCTTTAAGCATTGAAGGCAGGTATGATATAACGAAGGGGGAATACACATTTAATTTTCAAACTTTTTTAAAAAAATACTTTACTGTAAATGCCGGAAATATTATATGGACTGGCGACCCGTATAACGCAGAGATAAATATTATTGCAGAGTACCTTGCAAAAAATGTTGACTTCAGCCCTATTTCTTCACAGGCTGCAACTGTTAGCAGTAGTACTTCTGTTTTTAATCAAAAAAGCGATTTAAAGGTATTGGCTCATTTAACAGAAACCTTAACAAAGCCCGCTATTGATTTTGAATTTCAGTTACCTGATAACAGTAGTTTAAAAAGCGATTTTTTTATTTCAAAAAGATTACAACAATTTAAAGAAGATAAAAATGATATGACCAAACAGGTAACTTCTTTATTGCTTTTTAATACGTTTACCAGCAGCAACCAGGGGGGTATTGCTCCAAATAGCGGATATAATGTTTTATACAGTACTATCGGGGGCGCTGTATCAAGTGCGCTCTCTGGTTATTTTAATAAATTTTTACAAAAATATGTAAAGAATACTTCTGTGTATCTTGATGTAGCACCCAGTTATGGTGGCTCTCCAAATGACCGAACCCAACGCGTCATCGGCTCCCGGGCGGATCGAGGTCGGCGTCCAGGTCGAGGCTGCGTTCGTCGCCGGGGCGGTCCCGAGCGGGCGGCTTTTTGGCGACGTGTCGATCGGTCCGCGCGAGGGGCTCTTCGCTCCGGCGCTCCGCCTGGCGGTGGCGCGGAGCCTCGACGTCGATCGCACGGCCGCGATCGGAGGGGCGACCCTGACGTGGACGTCGGTCGGTCTCGACGCGTGTCCCTTCCGCGTGGCCCTCGCGCGGCCCGTCGCGCTGCGGCCTTGTGTGGGTGGGTCGGCCGGCGTCCTCGATGCCTCGGGCACCGGCTTCGCCGGGACAGTGAGCCGTTCGAGGCCGTGGGCCACGCTCAGCGCACTTGCCCGGCTCGTGTGGGAGCCGCTCCCATGGCTGGACCTGGAGCTCGAAGCCGGCGTCATTGCTCCCCTTTTTCGGGAGTCGTTCTTCTTCGCACCGAGCGTCTCCGTGTACGAGGCGCCCGCCATCGCCTTTCTTTCGCGTGCAGGGCTCGGGCTGCGTTTTCCGTGATCGCGTTGCCTGGCTGCGTCCATCATTGAGATGAGATGACGTCCTCCGCAGCGCTCCGCGGACGACCTGCGCGCGACGCGTCGGACGCGGCGGGGGCGGAGCGCGCCCGGGAAGATCAGGCGCGGCTGCGCCGGATGCTCGACGAGTCCTTCGATTTCATCTGGCGCTCGCTTCGCCGCTTCGGCCTGTCGGACGACCGCGCGGACGATGCCGCGCAGCAGGTCTTCATCATCGCCTCGCGCAAGCTCGACGTGATCCGACCCGAGGCCGAACGGAGCTTCCTCTTCGGGACGGCCATGCGCGTCGCCTCGGACATGCGCCGCAGCGCCGTGGCTCGCCGCGAGATCGCGCATGCCGACCCCGCAGGCGATCTCGCCGACACGTCGATCTCGCCCGACGAACTGATCGATCAGCGGCGCGCACGCGAGATGCTCGACGGTGTGCTGCACGCGATGGAGGAGGACATGCGCGCGGTCTTCGTGCTCTTCGAGCTCGAGGAGATGCCGACCGCCGAGATCGCCGCGCTCCTCGCGATTCCGCCGGGTACCGTCGCATCGCGTCTGCGCCGCGCGCGCGAGGAGTTCGAGGTGCAGATTGCACGCATCAAGAAGCGTCGAGGAGGTGACCAGTGACTGAACCGAAGAGGCTCTCCCACGGGGACGACCTCGGGGCGTCGCTGCTCGCGTCCGCGCGTGGCGACCAGCCGCGTGCGGGGTCGCGCGCGCGAACGGCGGCCGCGATCGGGCTAGGGGCCGCGCTCGGCACGGCGGCGATCGCGTCGGCCGGAGCGGCCAAGGCGGCCGCGGGCGCGAGCATCGCACCGAAGGCGATCGGCGCGGGCGGCGCGGGGGTCAAGGTGGCGAGCGCGCTGTGGCTCAAGCTCCTCGCGGCGGGCGTGGTCACCATGGCCGTCGCGGGGGCGGTGGCAGTGAAGGTCGAACGCTCTTCCCATCACGCCGACGCGACCCTCGCGGAACGGACGCGGGCGCCGGTGAACGCGGCGACCCCGACGCCGACCCCGGTCGCACCGATGAACGTGCCACCGGAGTCGCCCATCACGCCACCCACGCCGGAAGCCCCGACCGCGATCGCGACCCCGACGCTGGCGCCAACCGCGAGCCCGACCGCTTCTCCGATCGCGGAGCCCGCGAAATCCTCTCCGCGTGCCACGCAACCCGCCGCATCTTCTCCTCCCGAGAGTCCGCTCGCCCAGGAGCTCCGCTCCCTCGACGAGGCACGCTCGGCCCTCGCACGCGGAGATGGCTCGGGCGCCCTCACCCTGCTCGACCGCCACGATCGCGCGTTCCCGATGGGCCCGCTGCGCACCGAGGCAAAGATGTTGCGCGTGGAAGCGCTGCTCGCGCGAGGCGACCGCGCCGCTGCAAAGAAGCTCGCGACCGAGCTGCTCGCACGCGATCCCTCGGGTCCGCACGCCCGCCGCCTTCGCACGATCGGGGACGGCGCCCCGTAACGACCGTTTTCCTTTTCGAGCGATGTCGATTTCGTGATCGGCGCGGCCTCACGCGCCCATCACCCATGAGGAGCCCGTCATGCGTCTACAGAACTGGATCGCGCTCGGATTCACCTCCGCCATCGTCGCGGCATGCGGCGGCGCAGTATCGCTCGGCGAGATCGGATCGAGCCAGACCACCTCCGACGGCGGCGGCGGCACCGACGGCGGCGGCACCGACGGCGGCGGCACGGAGTGCAGCTCGAAGGCGGACTGCGGCCCGGCTCCGAAGTCCGTCGCAATCCAGTGCTCGGACGGCTCTATCGGCGGCAACACCGGCCGATGCCTCAAGACGGCGACGGGATGTGCCTGGGAGCGGCGCGAGTGTCCGACGGACGCCTGCTTCGACGCCACGCCCGCGCTCTCTCCCGTCTACAAGAAGTGTGCGTCGACCGCCGACTGCACGGTCATCGACTTCGAGATCAACTGCTGCGGCTCGATGCATGCCACGGGCGTCAGCGTCACGAGCAAGGCGACCGTCGCGACGTGCGCCGCAGACCGCGCGGCGGCATTCCCGAAGTGCGGTTGCCCGACGACCGCGCCCATCGCCGACGACGGCACGACGGATACCGGCTTCAGCGGAGCCGCGCCGGCAGTGACGTGCAACCAGACGACGAGCCAGTGCGAGACGTCGTTCAAGGGCGAGGTGTGCGGCGGGACGACGTGCAAGCCGGGCGCGACCTGCTGCTCGGGGGTGCCGTTCCCCACGCCGACCTGCGTCGACAGCGGCGCGTGCCCCGTCTCGCAGCGCAAGCACAAGAAGGACATCACCTACCTCTCCGAGACGGATCGCCAGCGCCTGAGCGACGAGCTCCTCGGCTTCCCTCTCGCGACCTACCGCTACAAGTCGGAGAGCGAGACCGAGCGCGAGCACCTCGGCTTCATCATCGACGACATCGCGCCCAGCCCGGCGGTGCAGCCGAGCGGCGAGCGCGTGGACATGTACGGCTACCAGACGATGGCCGTGGCGACGCTGCAGGTCCAAGCCCGCGAGCTCGCGGCCCTCAGGCGCGAGGTCGAGGACCTGAAAGCGACGTGCGCGACGCGCTCGAAGCGCCCCTGAGTGCAACGGGCGCGGAGACGCGCTACGAAGCCCCGCGGGACGATGGGCAAGCGGAAGGCGAAGAAGCTCGACCTCTCGAAGCCGATCGAGCACCCGCGCATGCCCTTCGCTGTGCTCGTGCGCATGTTTCTCATCGGCTCGATCTCGGTGGCCGCGACCGGCTACGCGATCTACCGGCACTACTACGTGGCGCGACCTTCCATGCTCATGCCGGTCCCGTCCTCGACCGAGCTCCCCGCGCCGGAGCTCTTGCCGACCTCGGCTCCCTCGGCTGCTCCGTCGCCATGAGCGCCTCCCCCGCGCGGCGGCCCGACGAGCCCATGCGCGGCAAGGCTGACGAGCGACGCGAGCAGTAGCCCCGGAGCGAGCACCAGGGCACCGAGCCGTACGAGGACGAGCGAGATCGCGAGGACAGCGGCACCGAGGGGCGGCGCCGCGTTGCCCGACCCGAGCAGCACGTGCGCGACGTGCCCGTGCGCCATCGCGCGCACGAGGACGACATGCAGCACGAGCGTGACCAGGGAGAGCGCCAGGGTCACGAGCGCGCGGCGGCGATTCATGACGGCCTCGAGAGCGTCGCGCTGCGCGGCGCCGTCAGCATCGCGAAGAGGATGGCGTCCCCGAGCGGCCCGCCGGTCGCGAACGTGCGCGTGGCCCCCTCGTCGAAGGGCGCGCCGAAGAGGTGGGCTGTCGCGTAGAGGGAGGCGAACGCATCGCGGTCGTCGTGGGCGCGGCTCGCGCCGATGGCGAAGCCGGTCGCAGACACGCCGAAGCCGAAGACCACCGGCCCCGAATCGATGTCGGCTCGCCCCGTGCATTTCTCGCACGACGAGGGATGCTCGAGCACCACGCCGAAGCCGATGATGGTGCGAAAGAGCTCCCGGTGCACCGCGCGGTAGAGCGCGGCGGACATGGCGTGATCGGCATACGCGAGGAAGTACGCCGCGAGCGCGCTGCCCGAGCCGCGCCCGGGATCGCGAGGCGCCCCCGTCGCCGCGTCGACGGCCTGCGCGACGAGACCGCTGTCGGCCTCGATGGCGTGCGTGCGGATCGCCTCGAGTCCGCGCGCGAGCCCGGGCGCGGGCGCGTGATGGGTGGCCTTCGCGTGGAGCGCGAGCGCACCGAGCGCGGCGGCGTTGTCGACCGGGTACACCTCGTTGGGGTAGGTCTCGACGAAGCCGGTGGCCGACGCGCTCAACCTGCGCGCGAGCGCAGCGACGATCGCGTCGTGTCGCGCGTCGAAGCGCGACGACGGGACCACCAGGCGATGGAGCCCGAGCGCGAGGCCCGCATAGCCGAGATACGCGACGTGACCGTGATCGCGTGGCGAACCCGCCGGTTCATCGATCGAAGCGAAGGCGTCGAGCGACCAGGCGTCGCGATCGAACGCCCGGGCTGCGGGCGAGAGCATCGCGTCGATGCAGCGCTCCATGCGCGCGACACTCTCGACGCGCCGTGCCACACCGGGCGCGTCATCGCCGCTCGCGAGCGCGACCTGGCCGAACCCCATCGCGGCCATCATGTAGGTACCGAAGAGCCATTCGCCGTCGAAGCGCGTCGAGCCCGTGGCGAACGCGGCCGGCGCGAGCTCCTCGCCGGTCCACCGCGCGACGGAGGCCGCGAGGGCGTCCACCTGAACGGGATCCCCGTCGTAGTAGGCGGCGGCGTCGCGTTCGCAGACGCGATGGGGGACCGTCCCGAGGCCCATGACGAAGGCGAGCAGGGCGAGGAGGGCCCGGGCGGAGCGAGCGGGGACAGTCGGTCCGTTCATGTACCTTCGACGTGCGAACGGCCTCGATCGTGCCCCCGCTCGACCTCTGCCTGCGACCGGTCACCCCCGGGGGGCGACGGCTGGGTTTCCCTGGGCTTCGGGGGGAGCGCGCGCCGGCCGGCGCCCCATGTGCTAAGTGGCGCGTGCCGTGAAGGAAGACTCCCTCGTCATCCACGAGATCTACGCGAGCATCCAGGGCGAATCGACGTTCGCAGGGCTGCCATGCACCTTCGTGCGAACGACCGGCTGCAACCTTCGGTGCTCGTGGTGCGACACGACGCAGGCGTTCTACGGCGGCACGCGGATGACGCGCGCCGAAGTGCTCGAGCGTGCGCTGGCGACCGGCACCGAGCTCGTCGAGCTCACGGGCGGCGAGCCCCTCCTCCAGCCAGGCGTGCTGCCGCTCATGACCGAGCTCTGCAACGCGGGTCGCACCGTCCTCATCGAGACGAGCGGCGAGGCGGACGTCTCGCGCGTCGACCGGCGCGTCCACAAGATCATGGATCTGAAGGCGCCAGGATCCGGGGAATCTGCACGCAATCGCTGGTCGAATCTCGACCACATCGGCGCAGGTGACGAGCTCAAGTTCGTGCTCGCCAACCGTGGCGACTACGAGTGGATGCGCGACGTCATCCGCTCGCGTGACCTGCCGCGGCGAACGCCCCACCTGCTCGCGAGCACCGTCTTCGGCAAGCTCGCGACCAAGCAGCTCGTCGAGTGGGTCCTCGCCGACAAGCTCCCCGTGCGCGTGCAGCTACAGATGCACAAGTACGTCTGGGCGCCCGAAGCTCAGGGCGTGTGAACTGCTCGCGAAGGTCGCTCAGGGCGTGTAGCAGTGGATCGTGAAGTTGCACTCGGTCACCGGGTAGCAGCTGATCCCCGGCTTGCTGCACGTGTCGATGGCCATGACCTCGACGTCGCCCGCGGTGCAGTGCGGTAGCGCCGTACATGCCGACTCGGGCTGAACGCACCCGATCGTCGCGCCGCACGCCGTGCGCGTGTAGCAGGTGAGGTGGACGCCGATCGGAAGACTGGCCGGGCACATCGAGACGGCCGTATCGCCCTTGTTGCAGGTCGGAACGGCGTCGCACTGCACACCCTTGTCGTGCGCGCACCACACGACCGTGTTGCTGCATGCCTGCGTGCGCGAGTAGCAGTAGTCGGCGCCGCCGCACCTGGCCTCGCTGCCGACGGAGCGATCGCCCGGGTCGCACGCGGGCGCGATGGCCGGACAGACCGGCGGCCCCGCGTCGTCCGTGGGCGTCGGGTCGGTCGGGTCGGTCGGGTTGGTCGGGTGGGTCGGCGTGACGGTGAGGTCGTCGCCGATGGTCTTGCCGCCGCAGCCCGCGAGGAGGGCGACGGACGAGACGACGACGGCCGAGGCCCAGCGAGCGAGTGTCATGGGCACCACGCTGAGCATGCCTCATGCCACTCAGAACCGATGTTTTTGCCTGCTTTCGTCGATCCGCCTTGGGCCGCTCTGTGCCGCCGCCGGGCGCTCGCGTCAGCCGTGGCGCTCGCCGAGCACGAACTGTCGGAAGACGGAGACGTCGTCCTTGGAGCCGAGGATCACCGGCACGCGCTGGTGGAGCTCGCTCGGCATGATGTCGAGGATGCGGTCCTTGCCGTCGATCGCCATGCCGCCGGCCTGCTCGAAGAGGTACGCCATCGGGTTCGCCTCGTAGAGGAGGCGCAGCTTGCCGCTCTTGCTCTTCGTGTCCGCGGGGTACGCGAAGATGCCGCCCTTCATGAGCGTGCGATGCGCGTCGGCGACCATCGAGCCGACGTAGCGCGCGCCGTACGGCGTCTGGAAAGGCTCGCTCCCGTCCGGCGTCGGGCCGACCGGGTGCACCGCCTTCACCCAGCGCGCCCAGTTCTGGATCTCGGGCGCCCAGCGCGAGAAGTTGCCCTCGTTGACCGAGTAGCAGTTGCCGCGCGCGGGCACGCGGATGTCGGGCTGCGAGAGGAAGAACTCCCCGACCGACGGATCGAGCGTGAAGCCGTGCGCACCCTGCCCGGTCGACATGACGAAGATGGTCGACGGGCCGTAGACGACGTAGCCGGCGGCGACGATCTCGCGGCCGGGCCGCAGCGCGTCGGCGAGGCTCGGGCGCGAGAGCTTGGGCTCGTTGCGACGGAGCACCGCGAAGATGGTGCCGATGCCGACGTTGGTGTCGATGTTGCTCGAGCCGTCGAGCGGGTCGAAGAGGACGACGTACTTGCCGTGCCCGTCGGAGAGCTGCGCCTCGTCGAGCTCCTCGCTGGCGATGACGCCGCAGTGCCCGCTGCGCTCGAGCACGTTCATCAGCACCTCGTTCGAGAAGGTATCGAGCTTCTGGACCGACTCGCCCTGCACGTTGGTCTCGCCGGTGTACCCGAGGAGATCGGCCAGGCCCGCGGCGCGAACGCGCGAGTTGATGATGCGAATCGCGAGCGAGATGTGGTTGAGCAGCGAGGTGAACTCGCCGGTCGCGCCCTTCGCGGCGTGCATCGATTGCAGCACGTGCTCGCGAAGCGTGGTCCCGACGACGGCAGCGGCTCGGAGCGAAGGAAGGCTATCGGACATGGGATTACCGGCGTTTTCGTCGATGCTCGACCGTGGCGCAAGCGGCGCGATGCGTAACTCAGGGATACGTCACGAGGGTGACGCTGCTCGTTGATCGGCGGTGGCGCAGCCGCTACCCTCCGGTCCCGCTAGAACAACGCGACAAGCGAGCAAATTTGCTCGAGGAGCTACGAGACCATGGCCGTCACCGACCGCGTGAAGCAGATCCTGTCCTGGTACGGATCGGACAACCCCGGGGTTAAGGCGAACCTCGCGCGCATGCTCAACCACGGCACGCTCGCCGGCACCGGGAAGATGGTCATCCTCCCCGTCGACCAGGGCTTCGAGCACGGCGCGCTCCGGTCGTTCCAGCCGAACCCCGACGCGTACGATCCCGAGTACCACGTCCAGCTCGCGATCGACTCCGGCTGCAACGCGTACGCCGCGCCGCTCGGCTTCATCGAGTCGGTCGCCGACAAGTTCGCCGGGCAGATCCCCCTCATCCTGAAGCTGAACAACTCGGACACGCTCGCCAAGGTCGACCCGTGCAGCGCCGTCACGAGCACCGTCAAGGACGCGCAGCGCCTTGGCTGCAGCGCGATTGGCTACACGATCTATCCGGGCTCGAGCCTCCGCAACCAGATGTACGAGGACCTTCGCGAGATCATCCTCGAGGCGAAGGACGCGGGCATCCCGTCGATCGTGTGGGCCTACCCGCGCGGCGCCGGCCTCTCGAAGGAGGGCGAGACGGCGGTCGACATCGCGGCGTACGCGGCTCACATCTCCGCGGAGCTCGGCGCGCACGTCATCAAGATCAAGCCGCCGACGGCGCACGTCGAGCAGGCCGAGGCGAAGAAGGTCATCGAGAAGTACAACGTGCCGATCAAGACGCTCGCCGAGCGCGTCCGTCACTGCGTGCAGAGCGCATTCAACGGCAAGCGCATCGTGATCTTCTCGGGCGGCGAGAACCGCGACACCGCGGGCCTGCTCGAGGACGTCAAGGGCCTCGCCGAAGGCGGTGCGTTCGGCTCGATCATGGGTCGCAACGCGTTCCAGCGCCCGCGCGCGGAGGGCATGAAGCTCCTCCACGACGTCATGGACATCTTCAAGAACGCGAAGTGATCGCGTGAGAGCTCTACCCGGAGGCCTCGCGTGAGCGCCTCCGGGTGAGCTTCTCTCGTCAGCCCTTCAGCGCCGCGATGTCCTTCAGGACCGCGACCTCGTGGCCGTTCGGGTCGACCTTCGCATAGACCTTGCGGACGACGCCGGTGGGGTCGACGAGGAACGTGGTGCGGTCCCAGTACATCGTGCCCTTGTACTCGGACTGAGCGACGCCGAGCGCGCCGAGCAGGTTGGTCGCGGGGTCCGCGAGCAGCTCGACGGTGAACGAGAACTTGTTGCAGAAGTCCTTGTGCGACTTCACATCGTCCGCGCTGAGGCCGACGACGACCGCGTTGGCGGTGTCGAAGTCCGCCTTCGTCGCGGTGAACGACTTGCCCTGGACGGTGCAGCCCGGGGTGTCGTCCTTCGGGTAGATGTAGAGGACGAGCCACTTGCCGGCGTAGCTGGCCTTGGTGCGGCTCTGGCCGTCCTGGTTTTGGAGGTCGAAGTCGGGGAGCTTCTGGCCGGTGTCGATCATGGGCACACGTCTAGCACGACGCAAAGCTCGGGAGCATGGAGCGAGGTGTCCTGGACGACTCTGCGACGATCGATCCCGGTGAGGTGCTCATTCGGGGCGCGCGTCGATCGCGCGGCGGTAGCGCTCGCGACGGGCGTTGTCGCGGAGGATCTCGTAGGCCTCCTCGAGGACGATGACGATCTTCCGAACATCATCGGCGAGGTCGAGCAGGCGCGGTGTCAGGATGCGTGAGGGCTCGAACGTGCGGCGCAGCTCGATGAACGCCCGACGGATCTCGTAGCCGGTGGCATCGCGCGTCACGCCCAGCACGGCGAAGTAGTCGCCGTCCTCCACGAGCTCGAGACGGGCGCGGACGCGGGCGCGGATGGCATCCTCGTCGAGCGCGGCCATCTCGACGTCAGGGAGGCCGCGCGGCTCCGCACCGCGACGCGCGAAGTCGGGCGAAGGCACCACCTCGATGACTCCAAGGAGCGCAAGCGCGTGGACTACGGCAACGATCTCGCCGTCCGTCGCGCGAGCGAGCAGGTCAGCGATGGTGCCTCCGCGAGCGCGGTGGAGCAGCTCGAGGTCCGCTGGCGGAAGATTGCATTCTGCAAGCAATCCGGAGTTCGGGCCATCGCCGATGCGGCTCGACTCGCCGCCGAGGCGCTCGAGCGCGTCCTCGTGGGGCACGGCGCGACGCACGAGATCGACGAAGATCTCCGCGCCGGTCGCGGCGCCGAAGACGCTCGGCTCACCGCGAAGTCGCCCCGGCGGGTCGGGCTCGAGCTGCCCGGTGCCACGCGTGATGCGCAGGACCGCCGAGGCGATCCACTCCGCATGGGCACGAAGGACCTGCCAGAGCTGATCCTGGCGGAGCCACCCGTGAGCGACGAGCGCTGCGCCGGCGTGGCGGCCATAGGGCGGGATCTTCGCTGCGAGACGCGGGGCCTCGTCGCGAGGGAGCTCACCGCGCGCGGCGAGGAAGTGAACGAGTGACTCACCTTCGCCGCCCGACGCCGCGGCGACGAGATCACCCTCGCGCATCACGATGCGACGAACCACGCCCTCACTCTCGAAGCAGAGCGCCCCGGTCGCGCGCCGCGCGATGGCCTCGCCGAAGAATCGCCTGGCCCCCTCGGGTCCGAGCACGGCAGCGGACGTCGCTGCGGGCGCGGGCTTGACGCTGGGGCCGCGCAGCTCGCTCGGAATCGGGCTGGCGACGGGAAGCGAGGGTGGCGGATGCCAGGACGAGGGGCGGGGGATGCTCTGCGCAGTCGGCGCCTCCTCCACGTGCGAACGCCTCGGCGCCTCGTACGCGGTCGAGGGCGGGATGGCGTCGGTCGTGCGCGGCCGATTCGTCATCGATGTCGGCGTCGGGTTGATCCCACCCGTGCTCCTCGGCGGCGTATCGCTCGATACCCGCGGCCGCTCGTGCGTCTGCGAGCCTGTGCTGGGCGATCGTCCCTGGGAGCCCGTGGTCGGTTGTCGCGATCCACCCGCGGTCGTGCCCTTCGCATGCGCGCCGGTGCCGTCTCGCTCGAGCGATGCGCCGGTGCCGCTCATGCCGCCCGCGCCGGTGCCGCGCCCGGGCTCGCCGGCCGCGCCGTCCTCATCCTCATCGCCGTCGATCGGCTCGTCGAGCGACGCGAGGACATCCGCGGGAAGAACGGCCTCGATCTCCTCCTCGGGGCTCGGCATCGCCGCCTCGGGGCCGGGCAACACTTCGGCGCGCAGCTCGGCGTCGGCGAGGAGCTGCTGAAGCTCATTGCTGACGGTGCCGAAGGTCGCCAGCGAGAGCGACCGGGGCGAATCGACGAGGTCCGCGAGCGACGTCGTGCTCATCGGCAGCGGCGGGCCCGGTGTGCGGACGCCAGGCGAGGGCAGCGACGGAGCGCTCGGGCGCTCGCTCGAGGGCGGTGGTTCCCGATCGCGGTTGGGGTTCGCGCTCGCGGCGACGCCTCGACCGATCGCGAGGGAAGGCGGAGGGGTCGAGGGCCGCGCCTCGGGACGGAGCAGAGGCCCGCCCGTGAGCGCCTCGATCTTGCGGACCAGCGCTCCGACGTCGATGGGACGGATGAAGAACGCACTGCCGTCGTTCGAGAGGGCATCCTCGGCATTCTTGACGGTGCCGGTGCCGCGGCCGAAGTAGACGAAGTCGATCGCTCCCGAGCCCGGAAGCTTTCGAAGACGAGCGAGCTCGTCGAGGACGTTCGCGGCGTCGACGTCGACGAGAACGACGTTGGGGCGCTGGGCGGCGACGCGCGCCGAGAGCATCGAGATCGGCACGTCGACGACGACGTAGCCGGCACCGCGCATCGTATCGCCGATGCGCTCGGCTTCAGCCGAGGCGTCACTCACGAAGACGACGGGGGACCGACCCGGGGCGCTCCCTTCGGGCTTCACCGCTCCCCCACCACCCCCTTGATCCTCCGCCGTCATGAAAGCGTGCTCCCCTCCGCCACGGCTAGTCGTCGGTCGGCTTGCCCGGCTTGCCCTGCGCGCCGGTGCCCGAAAGGTACGCGGTCAGCTTGGGTAGGAGTCCGGCGCCGTAGACCAGGGCAAAGATGAAGGCGATGAGGATTATCTCGCCGCGTGTTAGCCCGAACGTCACCGGTCCTTATTATCATGGCGACGTGGTCCACGTGCGCATCGATGGCGAGGCTCCGGCGCGGAGCTGCGCCCCGAACGAGCTGCTCGCCGAGGGCGGCTCGGTGGGCGCACGCGCGGAGACCCTGATTTCGCTGTCGCCGGAGGGTCCCTTCGCGCCGATCGCGGTGGCGCTCGAGAGCGATGCCGCGCTCCGGGACGTGGTCGCGTCGGCGATCCCGGTGCCCAGCCTCGTGGTCTGGTCGCGCATGCGGCTCGTCGTGCTCGGGCTTGCGTTGGTTCCGCTGCTGATGCTGGTCGAGCTCGATCGCGAGCTGGCAGGAAAAGAGCTCCTCGGCACGGGAAGGCTCCTCGCAGAGGTACTGGTCGCAGCGTACGTGGTGTTCGAGCTGACGCGGCGAACGCCGCGGATGCCGGCGGTCGCCGGTGCCGCGCTCCTCTCCGTGTCGATGCGGTGGTTCCTCGTCACCACGCGGCTCTGCGGCAAGGGCGTGCATCCCGCGGTGTGGGCGGCGGCGGCCCTCTCGGCGGCCGCGGCACTGGCAATCCTCGCGCGTGCTCCGTCGCGGTCACGGGTCGCGCTGGAGCTCATGGGCAAGCTCGGGATCTCGCGATCGGATGCGAACGCGGTGAAGGCGGGGCGTCAGCGCGCGGTGCCGAGCGCGCTCGTGATCGCCGCCGTGGCGGCGGCGGCGGGGCTTCCGCTTCTGTTGTGGGTGCTGCGCAACGGCGGGGCCGGCGTGTGGACCCAGGCGATCGCGTTCGTCGCATACGCGATCGCGGTGCCGGCGGTCTTGCTCCGAGGGGAGCGCCGACCGGGGGCCACCGTCGGACGCGCCGACGTCGTGCGAGCGCTGTTCGGGACCGCGCTCGGTCTCGTGCTGACGGCGTCGCTTCTCCACGGCACGCATCAATTCTTCGACGCAGGCGGTGAGCTTGCGCGGTGTACGGGCCGGCTCGACGAGGCGACGCGGCGCCTCCTCGCGGCCGAAGCCACGGAGCTCGCGCGTCGGGTCGCGAGCGTGCGCGCGTCCACTGCGCTGGTGCTGATGACGACAGCGGTGATGCCGCTCGCGGAGGAGCGCATCTACCGCGGGCTCCTCATGAACGTCCTGGTTCGCAGGTATGGCTTCACATACGGGCTCTTCGCGTCGGCCGCAGCCTTCGGTGTCGCGCACGTCGGCGTCTACGAGCTCGCTCTCTACCAGACCGTCCTGCTCGGGATCGGCTTCGGTCTGGCGTACGCGGAGGGCGGGCTCATCGCCGCCTTTGTGGTGCACGCGGCGTGGAACCTGCTCAACGTCGCGTGACGTCTGCGCTCACTGCGCCGAGCAACGGCGGCAGTACTCGGGACGGAGGGTCCGGCCCTGAAGCGGACGTGCCGAGGCGTGATCGGACGCGCTGCGATCGGCGACATGTCGGCGCTCGGCGCGGGGTACGTCGTCGGCCTGGAGTCCGCCGAGCGGCGGCAACGACACGCTCGGCCCCCTCGCGGTGGAGGTCGTCACGGACGGCGGGGCGCACCCCTGAAGCACCACGAGGGCGAAGGCAACGACGCCGGCCGAGAAGATACCGAGGCCATCAAGGCGGGGATTCGAGGGCGCGGACCGAGTGAAACGGAGGGGCATGGCCTCTTGTCGAGCAAGGTCGTCCGAAAATTTCACGAGACCTGTCAAAGCCGCCTTCCGCGAGTCTCTCCGCTAGGATGCGAGGCACTGTGGAGTCCGCCTTCGTAGGCAGAACGAACGAGATCGCGCGCCTCGAAGGGCTCGGGGCGGGCACGCTGGTGACATTGTGGGGGCCGGGCGGCGTCGGGAAGACGAGGCTCGCCCGCGAGTTCGCACAGCGCGAACGTCGGCGCGGACGGGTGGTCGCGTGGGCGGATCTCGCGGGCGCGCGGACGCTCCCCGAGGTGCTCGCCGCGATCGCCTCGGCGCTCGGGATGGTGCGCGAGGGCGGTGACTCGACAGGAAGCGAGGAGGTCGAGGCTCTCGGGCGAGCCGCCTGCGCGCAGAGGGCGCTGCTCGTCGCCGACAATCTCGAGCAGCTCGATGACGACGCGCGCTCGGTCGTGGTGCGTCTTGCGCTCGTCGTCGTCGCGAGCGGCTCCGCGGGCGGGGCGAGCGTGCTCGCGACGTCGCGGGAGCTGCTCGGCGCCGGCGAGGGAGTCGAGACGGAGCTGGCGCTCGCGCCGCTCGGCGAGGACGAAGGCCTCGCGCTCTTCGAGTCACTGGCCGGATCGGGGGCCGCGCTTGCAGCACCCGCGGTCGTGCGATCGATCGTGCGCCGTCTCGATGCGCTTCCGCTCGCCATCGAGCTGGCCGCAGCACGTGTACCGTTGCTCGGGGTGACGGAACTGCTCGCGCGGCTCGATCGAAAGCTCGACGTGCTCGGTACTGCGAAGGGAGATCGCCCCGCGCGCCATGCGACGCTGCGCGCGGCGATCGCTTGGTCCTGGGACCTCCTCGACAACGACGAGCGCGAGGCATTGATGGCGTGCGCGACGTTCGAAGCCCCGTTCGACGCTGCGCTCGCGGAGATCGTGATCGGCGGACCGGAGGCGGATGCGCTGGATCGTCTCGAGCGCCTGCGCGCGCGCGCGCTGGTCCACGCATCGACCGATGCGCGTGGTCGGACGATGCTTCGGTTGCTCGAGAGCGTGCGAGATTTCTCGCGCGAGATGAGCACGTCGGATGGCGCTTGGCTGGAGCGTCACGCGGCGGCGGTGGTCGCGCGAAGCGAGCCGCTCGCGGAGGCGGCCTCGTGCGGCAAGGACGTGCTCACGGAGCTCGAGGCACTGCGCGCAGACCTCGTCACCGCGTCGAGGCGACCAGGACCGTGGATGGCACGCGCGACGCTGGCGCTCGCGACGCTCCTCGCGATCTCGGGCCCGCCCAGCGCCGCGCTCGAGAGTGTCGACGCGACGATGAGCGCCGCAGGGATCACTGACGCTACGAGCGGCGCGGAGCGCGACTGGACCGTCCTCCTCGTGCGCTTGCTCCTCGCCAAGGGCGACGCACTGCGCGCGCTAGGCAGGCTCCACGACGCGAGTGAGTGTCTGTCGCTTCCCATTTCATTCGCCGACGACCTCGGTGACGGCGCGGACGTGCGCCTCCTCGGCGCGGAGGCGAGGCGCGTGCGCGGCTCGGTGCTGCGTGGTCTCGGTCAGGTCGGTGCGGCGCTCGCCCACAAGGAGGCTGCGCTGGCGACGTACCGCGCTCTCGGCGAACGTGCGCGAGAAGGCATCTGTCTCGGTGAGATCGGTGCGGTCCATCAGAGCGAAGGGCGGCTCGAGCGCGCGCGTGCTTGCCATGCGGAGGCGATCGCGATTCACGTCGCGGCGGGTAGCCGCCGCGCGGAAGGGGTGGAGCGCTCTTACCTCGCAGTAGCGACCCATCGACGTGGAGACGTCTCCGCCGCGATCGTACTGCACGAGCAGGCACTGGCGATCCATCGTGAGGTGGGTCACCGACGACTCGTGGGCGCGGAGCTGTTGCATCTCGGTTTCGTGCAACACGAGCTGGGAGCGCTCGACAAGGCACGCGAGTCGTTCGCGGCGGCGCGAGTGCTCCTCGTCGCGGCCGGCGCGCGGGGGCTCGAGGCGATCGCGCTGATCTTTGCGGCGCGACTGGAGGTGGACTCGGGAGACGCGACGAGCGCGCTTCTGCGCCTGGCCGAGGCTGCGCAAGTCACGCCGGCGAGCTGGCCTCGGGTCGCGGCGACGCGCCACCTCGTCGAGGGCCACCTTGCGATGGCAGCAGGTGCGCCGGCGCGTGCGCGCGAATCCTACGAGGCCTCACTGGCCACGAGTCGCGCTGTGGAGGTCGGCTTCGAGGCGCTGACACCGGCGTATCTTGCGGTCGCGCTGGCGCGCGCACCGCAATCGTCGGGAGGGGCGGCGATCGAGGCGCACCTCGCAGACGCGAGCGCGTGCGTGGCGAAGCTCGAGAACCCGCATCTCCGTGTTGCGTTCGACGTCCTCGCGGCGGCTGCGGGACGGCGCGACGCGCCAGAGGTCCCTGGCGCCTCATCCTCGGCGTCGAGCGAGGTGAGGCGTGCGCTCGCGCTCTCGGGCGTGCGTCGTGCGCTCGTGATCGAGAGCGAGGGAAAGCGCGCGATCCTTCCCGACGGACGCGCGGTGGATCTCTCGCGGCGCAAGAACGTCCGACTCGTACTGCTGGCGCTGGCCCGAGCGCGTCGGGACGCGCCGGGCCAGCGCCAGCAGTACGAGTCGGACGTTCTTGCGCCGCGAGAGATCCACCGCGCGTCCGTCGGGAAGGATCGCGCGCTTTCCCTCGCTCTCGATCACGAGCGCACGACGCACGC
>JANXVA010000267.1 GCA_025351875.1 Myxococcales bacterium
TCGTCGTACACGCAGAGGGCGTGGCGACCGGTGTCGCGGAAGTACTCCGCCATGGTGACGCCGGTGTACGGCGCGATGAACTGGAGCGGCGCGGACTCGCTGGCGCCGGAGATGACGACGGTGGTGTATTCCATCGCGCCGTGCTGCGTGAGCTTGTCGACGACGGCGGCAACGGTGGACTGCTTCTGCCCGATGGCGACGTAGAAGCAGTAAACGCCGAGGCCCTTCTGGTTGATGATCGCGTCGATCGCCACGGCGGTCTTGCCGGTCTGGCGGTCGCCGATGATGAGCTCGCGCTGACCGCGCCCGATCGGGACCATGGAGTCGATGGCCTTGATGCCCGTCTGGAGGGGCTCCTTGACGGGCTGGCGGGCGAGGATGCCGGGCGCCTTGATCTCGACGCGGCGCTTGTGCGGCGTCTCGATCGGGCCCTTGCCGTCGACCGGGATGCCGAGCGCGTTGACGACGCGACCGATGGCGGCCTCACCGACGGGGACCTCCATGATGCGGTTCGTGCGCTTGACGGTCGCGCCTTCCTTGATGCCCGTCGACTCGCCGAAGAGAACGGCGCCGACGTTGTCCGACTCGAGGTTGAGGACGAGGCCCATGATGCCGCCGGGGAACTCGATGAGCTCGCCGGCCATCGCGCCTTCGAGGCCGTAGATGCGGGCGATACCGTCGCCGACGCTGAGGACCGTACCGGTCTCGGTCGTGAGCGCGGCCTTCTCGTAGCTCTGGATCTGCTTCTTGATGATCGAGGAGATCTCTTCGGCGCGAAGCTGCATGACTCTTGGATCCTTCTTCTTCCGGAAACGAAATTGCGGGATGGCGATGCGTGCCCCTCAGTTGGGCAGCATCGTCTCCTTCAGCTGCTTGAGGCGGGCGACGAGCGAGCCGTCGTAGACGGTGTCGCCGATGCGAATGAGGACGCCACAGATGAGCGTCGCGTCGATCTTGCGGTCGAGGGCGACCTTGCGGCCGGTGATGCGCTCCAGCTCGCGCTGGAGCTTCTCGAAGTACTCCTCGGGAAGCGGCATCGCAGTGAGGACCTCGGCGCGCGTGATGCCGCGGCGGAGGTCGGCCATCTCGCGAAGGCGCGTGGAGATCGGCGGCAGTGCCTTGATGCGGCGCCGGTCGACGAGCAGGCCGAGGAAGCTGCGAGCAGTCTGGCCGAGCGCGAGTCCCTGCGCGATGTCGTTGAGGATCGCCTTCTTCGCGGCAGCGGGGATGAGCGGGTTCTCGAACGCCTTCCGCAGCTCGTCGCTGGATTCGTAGGCCGCGGCGGCGCGGGCGATCTCCTCGACGAGCGCGTCGAGCTGACCGGCTTCGCTGCCCAGCTCCATGAGCGCAGTCGCGTAACGCTTCGCGATGACGCCGGGGATCACGTTGCACCTCCCGCAGACCTGGTGGCGGCCGGACGACGTCCGAGCTCGGCGAGCAGGTCCTGCGCCAGGCGAGCGTGGTCGTCGGCGGTGACCGACTTCTCGAGGAGCTTCGCGGCCTCCTGGACGGCCAGATCGACCGTCTCGTTGAGGATGTCGAGGTGGATCTGCTTGCGCTCCTGGTCGACGAGCCGGTCGGCGTCGCGCTTCATGCGGTCCGCGCGCTCCTGTGCCTCGACGAGAATGTGATCGACCTCGCCCTTGCCGGCCGAGATGAGACCGGCCTTCGCGGTCGACGCGTCGGCGTCGGCGTTCTTCAGCTCGGCCTGGTAAGTCTTGGCCAGCTCCTTGGCCTCATCGAGAAGCGCCTGGGCCTCGTCGATGTCCTTGCCGATGGTGACGCGGCGCTGCTTGAGCGCGGCGGCGATCGGCTTCTTGCCGAGGAGGTAATAGAGCGTCATCAGGACGCCGAAGTTGATGACCAGCGCGATGATGGCCGGCTTCTTCTTGTCGCCGATGTCCGTCCAGTTGATCGCCTCGGGCCCGTGGTGGCCGGCTCCCTCGGCGTGACCGCCCTCGTGGCCTTCCGCGGCGGCGCCATGCTCCTCGCCGTGAGCGGGAGCAGCCTCGCCGTGCGCCGGCATGCCGTGCTCCTGCGCGGAGGCGAGGGTGGCGGTGAGCGAGGTCAGCGCGAAGAGCGCGATGACCAGCGCCGCGAGCGTCAGCGTGAGCTTCTTCACGACGTGACCTCGCGACCGAGAACGCGAGACGCCATGTCCCGTCCGAGGGCCCGGGCGTCGGTTCGCAGCTGGTCCCGCGCCGCCTTGGCTTCGGTTCCGATGTCGGAGCGGCCGCGCTCCAGGGTGGCCGCGCTCTCCGCGCGAACGAGGTTCATGAGCTCTGCCTCGCGCTTGAGGCCTTCGGCGCGGAGCGCGTCACGCTCGAGCGCACCGGCCTCGCGACCCTTGGCGACGATGGCCATGGCCTTGTTCTTGGCCTTGGCGGACCGCTCGTTCTCCTTGCGCGCCTCGTTCCGCGTCCCCTCGATCCGCTTCTCGCGCTCCTCGAAGAGCCGCATCATCGGATCGAAGAGGGCGGGCTTCAGGATGACGAGAAGGACCAGGAACAGGCCGAGCTGAACGACCACAGTCAGGTCGAAGTCGACCGTGACGGGGCCTTCGGAACTGAAAACGGAGGTGCTCACTCCGAGCAGCGACATGGGTCCTCGTGGCGGTCACGACAAGACGGGAAACCCCCGGGATGTCGAGCTTTCATCGCCGCGCGAGGTACCATCATCGGCGCCCCCTGACAATGGGGTGCTTCGATGAGTGCTCCGAAGCAGGCTCAGCGGCCGCGAGGGCGTCGGCTGAGTTGCACGTCCGACGAGGGCATCGGACGCGGCGCGAGCGCATAGGCCCGGGCGGTCGATGGGCCTGCGACGGCCACGATCGGAAGCGCGGAACGGCCGGGCGGGGGAGCCGTCGGCTTGGCGTAGTCGTCGGCGTCGTCGAGGTCGTCGGCGCTCGTCACGGAAGGGGCTGCACGGAGCGTCGGAGGCGTCCTGCGGTACGCCGCGCTCTCCTCGACGGCCTCGTACTCGGCGGTCGCGAGCTCGGGTGCCTCGTCGGCCTCATGGTCCTCGCCGAGCGCGGCCGCGATCTGATCGGGACGGAGCGCCTGGATGCGCTGGGTTCGCTCGCTCGCGTCGTAGTAGTCGTCTTCGAGCTCTCGATGCGGAGGCGTGCGGGCCGCGTCGATCTCGGGGGCCGAGGTCTCGACCGCGCCCGAGCCCGACATGGCGAAGGGGTCTTCCGCGGCGTTCGACTCGAAGCTCGTCACGACGGCGGTTCGCACGAGAGAGATGCGACCGTTCTCGTCGACGCGGGCGAAGAGCATGGCGGCGCCGACGCGCGGCATCTCCACGAGACCTCCGGCGGCGCTCCCGTCGAGCGAGGCGACGTACTGCGCACCCACGCACCTGGAGGCCGTGCGCGAGGCGCTCCGCTTTCCGTTGGGGGCGACGACGATGCGTCGGCAGATGCCGTCGGAGTCCAGCAGGAAGGTGCAGGACGCCGTGTGCGCGGCGTAGATGATGTCGATGGCGGGGGGGCAGGTGGGGCTAGACACGTCGGATTACACCTAAGCAAGCGCTAGGCCCATACAATGTGGGCTGGTGTCCTACTTACCCGGGGCGTTTTCTCCGGGAATTTCGTGGGTTGGTGGCTGACCGGTTGGGTTTTGCGGCGCCGTCATGGCGAGCGGGGGATCCACCGGGACCACCCGTGGGCTGATCGCCCCGAACCGGGGCATACGGTTGCTGGCCGGCGCTCTTGCTCACGCGGAGGACGGGCTTGTCCCCGTCGACGCCCGGATGGACGCTGGCGAAGCCCTCCTTCGCGGCGAACCCCGCGAGATCACCGCGATGTTCCTCCATCCAGTCGCTGAACCGCTCCCAGAAGGAGAGCGCGTCCGCCTCGGGCATCGGCGTCCCGTCGACGAGGACGCCCAACCGTCGCGGGGGGGGAGGGGCCCCAGGCGAGCCAGGCTGGCTCATGACTGGAGATCGGCGAGGACCTCGCTCGCGTGCTTCGAGACGTCGACGTCGCGGTAGATCTTCTTCACGTTGCCGTCCGCGCCGATGACGAAGGTCTGGCGGCCGAGGAAGCCGAGGCGGTTGGGAACGCCGAACGACTTCGCGATGGTGCCCGACTCGTCGCTGACGAGGTGGAAGGGCAGGTTGTGGTGCGTGGCGAACGCCTTGTGCGAGTCGGCGCTGTCGGTGGAGATGCCGATGACCGTGACGCCCTTCTTCTCGAGATCCTTCCAGGAATCGCGGAAGTCCTTGGCCTCGGTGGTGCAGCCCGGGGTCTCGTCCTTCGGGTAGAAGTAGACGACGACCGGAGTGCCCTTGAGCGCGGAGAGCTTCAGCTCGGCGCCGAGATGGTCCTTCACGGTGAAGTCAGGCGGCGGCTTACCGACCGTGACCTCGCCGGCGGCCGCGGTGGTAGTCGCGCTCGCGGCCGCGCTTGCACTCGCGCCTGGATCGGACCGAGGCGGATCCTTGCTGCATCCGAGCACGAGGCCGAGCGAGAGAGAGCCGAACGCGAGAAGAGAGCTTGAGCGCATGGCGGCCAAGGATAGCGCGCCGCCCAGCAGGTTGCTCAGACGATCCCGTACTCCTTCAGCCGTCGGTAGAAGGTCCTTCGCGGGACGCCGATCATCTTCGCGGCCTGCACGCGGTTCCAGTTGCACCGCGTGAGCGCTGCCAGGATCTTCTCCTTCTCCGCGTCGCGATACTCCTCCTGCGTCCGCGCCCGCGCCGCGCTCGAGGCGGAGGAAGCCGCTGCGCGTGCCTCGCTGCCGCTGCCAGGCATGCTCGCGCTCACGATCGTGGTCGTGCCCGACGCGGCGGCGCGGTGTTCGACCGCTGCGCGGACGCTCGAGGTCGGGAGATCGAGGTCGTCGATCGTGATCTCGT
>JANXVA010000799.1 GCA_025351875.1 Myxococcales bacterium
ATCCCGGGCTCGACGCTCGACGACGTGCGGGCCAAGCCTGGCGACGATGCCTCGAAGATCGACCAGCTCGTGATGCGCGTCCTCTCGCGCAAGCCCACCGACGCCGAGCGGGCCAAGTGGGTCATGTACGTGCAGATCGCCGAGAAGACGCCGAAGGCGACGATCCCGCCTCCGAGGAAGGGCGGCCCGGGTGCGGGTCCGCTCGCGCGCCTCGGGAACAAGGGGCCGCCGGTCGACGCGCGCCGCGCGGCGTACGAGGACGTGATGTGGGCGCTGCTGAACTCGAGCGAGTTCGTTTTCAACCACTGAGGATGAGCATGCTTACGCGAAGAGATTTGTTGCGCGCGGGGATCACGTCGGGGCTCGGGTTGGGGGTGTCGTCGATGCTCGAGCGGCTCGCTCTGGCGGCTCCGGGCTCGGGCACGGGCACGGGCACGGGCACGGGCACGGGGAGAGCCAAGGCGGTGATCCTCCTTTATATGAACGGTGGGCCCAGCCACATCGATACGTGGGACCCGAAGAGCGGGAAGGTGGCGGGGCCCGCGAAGGCCATCCGGACCAGTGTGCCGGGGGTGATGATCAGCGAGCACATGCCGCAGCTCGCGAGGCTCGCGAACAAGCTCGCGATCGTGCGCGGCATGACCAGCAAGGAGGGCAACCACCAGCGCGCGCAGTTCCTGCTGCGCACGGGGTACTCGCCGAACCCGACCGTCGCACACCCGACGCTCGCGGCCTGGGTCGCGAAGAAGCTCGGCGAGCCGGCCACCGGACTGCCGAGCAGCGTGAGCCTCGGGGGTCCCAGCCTCGGCGCCGGATTCTTCGGCGTGCAGTACGGGCCGTTCGTCGTG
Source organism: Myxococcales bacterium (assembly GCA_025351875.1). Taxonomy (GTDB): domain Bacteria; phylum Myxococcota_A; class Polyangia; order Polyangiales; family Polyangiaceae; genus Labilithrix. The sequence goes on from JANXVA010000799.1 coordinate 849, forward strand.
CAGACGCCCGGACAGCTCCCGCAGAACATCGGCTACGGACCAGGCGTCGACGACGCACGCTTCGAGGCGCGCAAGCGCCTCCTCGACGGGCTCGACTCAGGCTTCGCCGCGCAGACCGGTGACGTGAAGATCGACGGTCGACGCCAGCTCTACGCCAAGGCCGATCGCCTCATGCATGCGAGCGCGCTGAAGGCGTTCGACGCGTCGGAGGAGTCCGAAGCGGTGCGCGCCTCGTACGGCGACACGCCGTTCGGAAAGGGGTGCCTCACCGCCGCGCGCCTCGTCGCCTCGGGCGTTCGCTTCGTCGAGGTCACGCTCGACGGCTGGGACACGCACCAGGACGTCTTCGGTCGCACGAAGACGCTCATGGGCACCCTCGATCCCGCGATGGCCGGGCTCCTCGAGGATTTGCGGCGGCGCGGCCTCGCCGACAGCACGCTGGTGGTGTGGATGGGCGACTTCGGTCGCACGCCGAGCATCAACGCCAACGACGGGCGCGATCACTTCCCGAATGCGTGGAGCGCGGTGCTCGCCGGCGCCGGCATCCGCGGCGGGGTCGTCCACGGAGAGACCGACGCCCAGGGCGCGAAGGTCGTGACGGACGCGGTCACGGTCCCGAACCTCCTCGCCACGGTCGCCACGACGCTCGGCCTCGATCCGGCGGACATGGCGCAGTCCCCCGCGGGCCGTCCCATCTCGCTCACCGACAGCGGCAGCCCGGTGAAGGCCCTCCTCACCTAGCCCGAGCTCGCCCTACGGCGGAACGGGGCGCCCCAGCGCCTTCAGCACCTCGTCGGGCAGATCGCTCTGCAGCACGTCCGCCCCCGACGTGAAGAAGTCGAGGTACACCTTCCGGTCGACGCTGGAGCGAACGCCGACGTCCGTGATGAACACGTCCGTGAACACGCGCAGGCCCCCCGCATGCAGCTCGGCCGCGCCCTTCGGAAACAGGTCCGACGAGATCTCGACGAGGACCGGCGGATGGCTCGCGTACTTGGCGACGAGCGGCGCGATCTGCGCGACCGCAGAGACGCGCGGCATGATCATGATGCGCGGCTCGAGCAAGAGCGCGCGATCGATCTTCGTCTGGTCGTCGGTGTCGAAAACTGCCCAATCGAGTGCGTCTGCCCGCTTGATGGCATCGACCATCGCCTCGACGCGGTCCGACTTGTTCGCGTCGACGAGGACCATCGCTCGGCCGCGGCACGTCGTGAGCAGCTCCTCGAGCGTTGGGACGCGCTCGCAGGAGAAGTCGCCCGCGAACCGATCGCTCTTCACGTGGAGCTTCCGGATCGCGTCGAACGTCATACTCGCGACGTCACCCGTGCCGTCGGTCGTGCGGTCGACGCTCGTGTCGTGCAGGTTCACGATCACGCCGTCGGCGGTGGGGCGTGGATCGGTCTCGACGAAATCGACACCGAGCGCGATGCCGGCGCGGTATGCGGCGAGCGTGTCCTCGGGCGCGATCCTCCCGAGGTCGCCGCCCGCGCCGCGATGCGCAGAGACGAAGCGCCCCGCGCACTTCGGATCGCGCAGGCACTCCGGGGTGCTCGCCGCGCGACGAGGCAGAGGCGGCTTCGCGAGCGACGTGCAGTCGAAGAGCGCGGGATCGATCGGCGGGGCGAGCGCCGCGTCGTCGTTCCCGGCATCCGGAGCGGCGGCGCCCTTCGCCTCGTCGCTGCTCGAGCATCCGCTCGCGAGCCCCGTCGCGCCGAGCGAGATCGCCGCGAGGAAGACGACGGACGCCGACGGCAAGATGCGCACGCGCGGACTCTACCGCTTGCCGTGAACGAGATCGAGGAACGCAGGCGCGAGAGATCAGCGGTCGTCGGACAGCGACGCGAACGACTCCCGCATCCCGAGGTCGACGTAGGGGATGCGCGACTCGCTCGCCATCGTCTCGGGCGTGCGACGACGACGACGCGCGCTGCGCAGACGGAGCACGAGCAGGAGGAGGAACACGATGCCGAGCGCGTGCTCGACCGCGCCGTGGGTCGGCTCGCCCGACGCGGAGCATCCGCCGGCCGCTGCGGGTTCGTCTTCGCGCGCGCCGACCGGCGTCATCGTGCTCGCTCCTTCGTTCGCGGCGGGAGGCGGCGAGGGCGTTGCGGACGGGACGTCGCCGGCGGGCGCGGGGCTGCTCGCGGTCGCCGGCTTCACGGCGTCAGGGTCGGGCTCTCCGTCGAGCCACGGCGTCGCCTTGGCCGCGGCGAACGCACGGAGCACGAGCGCCTGGTTCGGGCCGAGCTGCGCATAGACGGCGTGCGCGGTCGTTCCGAGGCACGTGCTCGCGGCGTTGGTCGCGTCACGCGGCTGACCGTTCCCGGCACGCGAGGCGACGCCGACGACCGCAGCAGCTCCGTTGCCCGCATACGCGAGCATCGGACTGCCGCTGTCGCCCGAGCAGGCGGACTCTCCCACGAGGATCTCGGCGTTCCCCGCTCCGTAACGCGCGTCGTCGGGAAAGGCCATCGGTCCGGCGCCGATCAGCGCGAGGCCGCTTCGCTGCATTCTTTGCGAGGGGAGCGTGCCGATCTCGGTGATGCCGAACCCGACCGCCGTGAGGACGTCGCCTGCGTGTGGCGGCGCGAGACGGATGGGCGAGCGCGGTGCCGAGAGCTGCGCGTCGAGGACGATGAAGGCGAGGTCGTGGTTGCAGATCGTCGTCGCTTCGTCGACGACGAGCGTCTTGCCATGTGCGCTCGCGCCGGCCTCGTTCGTCGTGTCGGGGGCCGCGCCGTTCGCGGTCGCGTACACCGCGAGCGTCGCCGCCGGACGGTCCCCGTGGAGCATGGCTCCGACCGCGGGCGAACCGTCGGCGCCGCAGGCAGCGCTCGCGTCGGTGGCGGACACGCAGTGACGTGCGGTGAGCGCCAGGTTCGACGCGACCAGCGTCGCCGTGCAGAGCCCCACGCGCGCGCCGCTCTCGAACCGTGCCAACGCGACGACGGAGTCCTGTTCGGCTCCGGACGCCGAGCCGTTGACGATCGCCTGGATCGTGTGGCCCAGGTGGTGCGCGGCTGGGCGATCCTCGACAGGCCCGGCACACGCGCCCAGAACGAGGCTCGCGCCCGCGAGAACGAGGCGCGCGTCCGCGCGCAGCGTCGTCTTCCTTCCGGGCTGCAATCGCGAGGGGCGCACGGGAGTCCTCCTCGCAACGCCCGTTCCCACGACCTCACACCCGGATGGATCGCCGCGGACCTGTGGGAGAGCGTGCGCGAGACCCGCAAGGGTCAGGTCGAGGTGGCTCGCCGGAGCCAGCGACCAGGCCTCCACACGCCGCCCAGGATGGGGTGGTCACTCGCCCTTGCAGGTCGTGAAAAAAGCGCTCTCGAGGCCTTCTTCCATGACCTCAGCGTGCCAGTTCCTGGTACTGGTCGGGTGCGGGTTCGTGCGCTGGCGGAAGTGCCGGCGACACCGTCGGGGAAGTCACCATGCGTCAGGCAGACTTGGGTCGGGTTGCGCTCTTCACGTTCGCGTTCGTTGCGTTGCTCGTCGCATGCAACTCGAACGCGCCGGCTCCCGTGGTCGAGAACGTCGACGCGACCGGGCAGCCGCTGCTCATGCAGGGGCAGGCGTGCAATCAAGGCAACCAGTGCACGTCCGGGTTCTGCGTCGACACCGTCTGCTGCAACACCGCCTGCGGTAACGGCGCTCGCGACAACATGGTCTGCTCGAACATCTACACGGGGGCCCAGCCGATCGTCGGCGGCACGTGCGTCACGCTCGCCGTCGGCGACGCGTGCGGAGCACTCGAGGGGCTGAACCCGTGCACCTGGCGCGGAAGCAACATCAACGGCGGTAACAACTGCCCGGCCCCGGGCAACGGCACCCCCGCGAAGGCGTGCTACACCTGCTCGGCCGGCAACAACACCTGCCCGCCCGGCCTCCCGATCTGCTCGCAGGTCAACGGCGTCTACGGTTGCAGCGTCTGCTCCGCGGACTTCGGTTCAGGCGCCGCGGGCGCGTGCCCGACGTCGGACTTCCCCGTCTGCGAGACCCTCAGCGGTGCGTGCGTCGAGTGCACGGCCACGAAGCCCGGCGCGTGCGCAGCGCAAGGCAAGGCGTGTGATCCGACCGTCGACAAGTGCGTCGCCTGCCTCACGGACAACAACGGCCTGCCCCTCTCGGTCGGAGAGTGCCCGACGAACGCGCCGTTCTGCATCAACCCCGGTGTGAACAGCACCTGCGTGCAGTGCAAGGCGGGCGGCGTCGCCGTCTGCACCGCGCTCGGCCAGGTCTGCGACACCGGGACGAACACGTGCGTCGACTGCTTGTCGTCGACCGACTGCAAGACGGCGGCAAACCCGATCTGCGACACCGCCACGAACAAGTGCGTGGCGTGCGCCGGCGATCGGCTCACCGGCCCGGCGCCTCAGTGCCCGACGGCGCCGCTTCCCGCGTGTGTCTCCGGCGCGTGCAAGCAGTGCAGCACCACCGACCAGACGGCCTGCGCGGGCGTCACGCCCAAGTGCGACACGGCGAACAACGTCTGCGTGGAGTGCAACGTGAACGGGGACTGCGCAGCGGGGAAGCCGTTTTGCGTCGCCCACACGTGCTCCAACGCGTGCTTGACCGACCTCCAGTGCACGAGCCCGACCGCGCCGAAGTGCGGGGTCGACGGGCTCTGTCACGAGTGCATCGAGGGCGCTCCGCTCGGCGACGCCCTCTGCAAGACCCCCGCGCTCGCGCCCAAGACGATCTGCTCCGGAACGAGCTGCACGCAGTGCAAGACGTTCGCGGACTGCGGCGGGCCCACGCCGGTCTGCGATACGGTCCAGGGGCTCTGCGTCGCCTGCGGCGGTAACTTCCCCGTGGCCGGCGGCTGCCAGGACGCAACTGCGCCGGCCTGCAAGGCGACGGGCGCGTGCGTCCAGTGCACGAGCCAGGACGACATCCTCTGCATGGGTGCGACCGACGTCTGCAACACGACGACCGACAAGTGCGTCGAGTGCACGGCGGGCGACAGCTCGGCGTGTGTCGGCGGCAAGCCCGTCTGCAACCTGGCCACGAGCACGTGCGTCGCTTGCAACGGGGACAACGGCGAAGCGGTCACGGCGGCGTGCCCGTCGCAGGACGCTCCGGCATGCGTGTCGGGCAAGTGCGTCCAGTGCAGCGCCGCCAAGCCGAACCTCACGGCGTGTACCGACCCGGCGAAGACCGTCTGCAACGCGGCCAACATGTGTGCCCAGTGCACGTCGGACGTCCAGTGCGCCGGCAACGTCCTCGGCGTCTGCGACCTCGCGACGAACCGCTGCACCGCGGGCTGCGTCAATGACTCGAACTGTCTGTCGACGCCGGCTACCCCCAAGTGCAAGACCGCTCCGGCTCCGTCGAAGTGCGTCCAGTGCCTCGACTCGAGCCAGTGCGGCGGCGCCACGCCGTCGTGCGACCCGGCGACCAACACGTGTGTCGCGTGCCTGACGGACGCGGCCTGTGGCGGAACGACGCCGGTCTGCAAGACGGGCGTTTGCGTGGCGTGCGACGGCGATCGGCTCTCCGGCACCCCGGCGGCTTGCAAGCTGGCGGCGACTCCGGCGTGCGTCCCCGCGGGCGCCGACAAGGGCAAGTGCGTCGCGTGTACGACGCAGGATCCCGTGCTCTGCGTCGGCGCGACCCCCGCCTGCAACGACACGAGCCACACCTGCGTGCAGTGCGGGTCCAACGCCCAGTGCAGCGGCACGACACCGATCTGCAACGCGGCGGGTACCTGCGTGAAGTGCGACGGCGACCTCGGCGCGGCGACGCCCGCGGCATGCACGACGGCGATCGCGCCGGCCTGTTTGACCGCCGGCGCGAAGCTCGGCGCATGTGTCGAGTGCTCCGGGGCCAACGCCACGCTCTGCAAGAACCAGAAGCCGGTTTGCGACACGACCGCCAACCTCTGCGTGCAGTGCAACACGAACGCGCAGTGCACCGGCCCGAACGGCGTGTGCAACACGGTCGCTCACGTGTGCACCCTCGGGTGTACGACGGACGCGAACTGCACGATGGCGGCGCCGGCCTGCAAGACGCCCGACGACTTCTGCGTCCAGTGCACCGCGACCAACAAGACCGCCTGCGTCGGCGCCACGCCTGTGTGCGACGTGGCCAACAACACGTGTGTCGGTTGCAACACGGGCGTCGACTGCCCGGGCGGCACGCCGGTGTGCGATCCGGTCACGAGGACCTGCACCGCCGACTGCAAGCTCAGCTCGCAGTGCCCCGGCGACGCCCCGGTGTGCGATCCGGTCACCAAGCACTGCGTCGGTTGCGTCACCATCGCCGACTGCAAGGAGCCCACGCCGATCTGCAACACCGTCACGCACATGTGCGGGACGGACTGCACGAAGAGCTCGGAGTGCCCGGGCTCCGCGCCCATCTGCAACCCCGCCACCAAGAAGTGCGTCGACTGCACGAGCAACACCGACTGCCCGGCTGGTCAGATCTGCAACACGACCACGAACAAGTGCGGAACCGACTGCTCCAAGAGCTCGGAGTGCCCCGGTGACGCGCCCATCTGCGACCCGAAGAACCACCAGTGCGTCGGGTGCGTGGACGACACGAGCTGTCCGGCGACCGCCCCACTCTGCGATGGGACGACGCGCAAGTGCGTCGCCGACGACACGTCCTCGATCGAGGGCGGTGGCTGCGCATGCTCGACGGTCCCGAGCGGCGGAACGACGACGCTTCCGGTGCTCGTTGGGCTCGGCCTGGCGCTCACGGCCTTCGCGCGTCGCCGCCGCAACCGGGATCTGACTCGCCGCGCGTGAGGCGCGTGATTCAGGTTCTCGCGCTCCGACTCAGTACGTGGTGGTGACGCGCGCGTAGGCGCCGTGCCATGCCGCCCTTGGCCGGAGCGCGATGCAGCGGTTTGGTCCGACGATCGAGATCCGGTTCATCAGCCCGGGCTTCAGCATTCCGAGGCTCGCACCCGGAACTTCGATCACGCGCTCCTTCGAGATCGCGTCGCAGGTGCAGTCGCTCCTGTTGCCCTCGAAGGTGCCGATCGGCTTCCCATTGAGCTCGACGACCTGAAGGAGCCCGCCGCCGGCCGCGCAGAAGTACGCCGTATCGAAGGCGATGGTGAGCTGCTTCGGGTGGTTGGCCCACTCGTCGACGAACTCGAACGAGAGCGGCTTGGTGCTGCAGCCGTTCGAGGCCTGCGTGTCGCCTCCGCAAGTCATCGAGACGTCCGCGCCGAGGGTATTTTCGCGGATGTCGTGCGTGATCGCGCATCCGGCAAAGGGCGCTTCATCGGCCGGGCATTCGACCGGCGTCGAGGTGAGCGGCGCGGCGCTGTCAAACGCGGGCGCGGAGGTGTGGAGCCGCCGCGCCTCGTCCGGCGGCGCGGCGGGGGCGTCTTTAGCCGGAGGAGCGGCCGGGCCGTCCGCGGCGGCGCCGAATTCACTCTCGGCCGGGGCGCCGACCGCGCAACCGAGCAAAGAGAAGCCGAGTCCGAGGAGGGCTGCGAGGCAGGGAGCACGTTCCATGGCAGGGAGAACGACGGGCGCGGCCGCATCTTCAGCCCCTTCTTCGCGAACGCCGGCGTCGGGTGGCACATCGCCCGCACTGCCGACGGCTCGGCGACGCTAAGCTGGCGAGATGTATCGCCAGCTGGCTGTCGCAGCGGATCTGGTCATTGTTTGCTCGGGGCGGTACGCGTTCGCGATCGACGCCGCGACCGGATTGACGCGCTGGACACACTCCCTCAACGCCGCGCCGTGCCGCGCGGTGGTCGCGAACGACAAGGTCTACATCGCAGGTGATCGCGAGCTCGCGTCCCTCGATTACGCGACGGGCACACCGATCTTCCGCATCCAGACGGACCTCTTTCCGGACGTCACACTCGTCGTCGACGGCCCACGGATCTTCGTCGGAGCGCGCGGGAAGGTCGCGTGCTTCGACCAGAGCGGCCAGAAGCTCTGGGGCAATGACCTCGGCACGGGGAGCGCGGTCCGCTTTGCGGCCGCAGGCCTCGCCCAGGAGGCCGACCCGTCCTGAGTCGGTCCGTGCGCCGGCTCAGCGATGGACCCAGGCGGCGATGCCGCCGAGAGCGATCGCGACGATCGCCACGGCGAGGACGACGAGCCTCCACCACCAGCGCGACTCGCGCTCGCCGATGGCCTGCCCACCGCCCGTCGCACGCAGCGCGTCCGAGCGTGCATCGTGGCCCGACGCGTAGACGCCGCTCGCGACGCCGGCGACCGAGATGGAGGGGTCGCTTCCGCGATCCTTCGGCAGTCGTCCCGAGCTGGGGGTGCTCGGCGCGTGAGAAAAGGCGTGGCCCGTGATCGGCCGCGCCAGCGGCATCGTCCTGTTCATTTCGTGGCTGCTCGAGAGGAGCGCGGCCGCCTGTTCGCCCACGGCCATTCGCAACGGCACGGCGAGGGGCATGGTGGCTCCCTTGGAGAGCGCGACGTCCATGTGGATCTCACGCTTCTGCGACGCGGGCTCGGCCGGGTGGACGACGGTCGGGGCATCGCTCTGGCGGCCACTTCGCGCGCCGCCTGCCGTTGCCGCGGGCGCGAGCTGGGGGGCCATGGTCGCGTTCGTCGTGCACGTTCGTAGCGCGTGCGCGGCCGCTTCCATCGTCGGGAACCGGTCGGCGGGCGAGCGCGCCATCATCCTCGCGACGGTCCGCGCGAGCTCGGGGCTCACGTTCTTGGCGACCTCGTCGAGCGGCCTCACCGTCCCGGCCAGCGGCCCTCCCGGGTAGACGCCGGAGATGAGCTCGTAGCTCGTCAGGCCGAACGCGTACTGGTCGGCGGTCGCATCCGCGGGCGATCCCTCGAGCTGTTCGGGGGCCATGTAGCGTGGCGTGCCGAGGACCTGACCCATCATGGTCTGGAAGTCGCCGGGCTTCTTGTCGACCGTGACGGCCTTGGCGAGCCCGAAGTCGAGGACCTTCACCACGCCCTCCTCGGAGACCATGATGTTGCCGGGCTTCACGTCGCGGTGGACGAGCCCGGCCCTGTGCGCGGCCCAGAGCGCCCGCGCGGCATCGAGGAGCCACGACACCTTCGTGTCCACCGAGACGTTGCCCTCACCCACGTAGCGCCGAAGCGTCACTCCGTTGACGAGCTCCATCGCGATGTACGAGATGCCCTCGGCCTCGCCGAGCTCGTAGATCGCCACCGAGTTGGCGTGGTTGAGCGCAGCGGCGGCGCGGGCCTCGCGAAGGAGGCGATGGGTACCGCCGGCATCGGCGACCGTCGCCGCGGCGTCACCGTCGGTGCGGAGGACCTTCAGCGCGACGGGCCGGTGGAGGCGCGTGTCGAGCGCCCGGTACACCTCGCCCATCCCACCGCGGCCGATCAGGCTCTGGATCTCGTACCGCTCGAACGTCGATCCCGGGGTGAGGGGCAATCGGACGAGGTTACCAGCCAGGGCAAGTCCTTGCGATGTAGGCGGCGGGCGGGGTTCGCGGTAAAAGGACTCCCAGAAGCATGACCTCCTCCTCCGGCTCCGCCTCCTCGACTCCCAGCGGCCCCAGCGGCCCCAGCGGCCCCAGCGGCTCCAGCGGCTCCAGCGGTGCCAGCAGCCCGACCGCGTCGACCGATCGCGCTTCGGGTGGGCTCTCCGTGGAGCTGAGTCTGCGCGTGCACGACCTGATGCTTCGAACCCGGGTGCTCGAGGAGCGCCTCATCACCATGTACAAGCAAGGTGACGGGTATTTCTGGATCGGCGGCCCCGGCGAGGAGGCGTTCAACGTCCCGCTGGGCCTCCTGGTCGACAAGGGCCAGGGCGCAGATCACGACTACCTCCACCTCCACTACCGCTCCAGCGGCACCCTCCTCGCGATGGGGGCCGACCCCGTCGACTCGCTGCGTCAGATGAAGAACACCGCGACCGACCCCTACTCGAAGGGGCGGAATTTCGCCGGCCACTACTCGATGCGGCGGTGGAACGTCGCGCCCGTCAGCTCGCCGATCGAGGTTCAGTTCTCGATCGCGATCGGCACGGCGCAGGCGCAGACGCGGCGCGGGGGCGGCAAGGGCATCACCATCGTCCAGGGCGGCGACGCCGGCACGGCCGAGGGCGACTTCGCGACGAGCCTCGTGTGGAGCTCACGCAAGGGGCATGAGCTCCCCATGCTCATGATCGTGACCAACAACCAGTTCGGCATCTCGACGCCCTTCGACGGACAGCACGGCGAGACGCGCGTGGCCGATCGCGGCAAGGCCTTCGGGATGCAGACGGCCACCATCGACGGCAACGACCCCGAGGTGAGCTGGGCGGCCTTGAAGACGGCGCTCGACTACGTCCGCACCGAGCGCAAGCCCTACCTGCTCGAGGCGATGGTGTCGCGCCTGCATGGGCACTCGTCGGCGAGCGGCGCGAACTTCGTCAAGGAAGAGGTCGACTGCCTCTCGCGGTTCGAACAGCGCCTCGAGGAGAAGAAGCTGCTCACCCGCGGCCAGATGGACGACATGCGTGCAAAATACACGCAACAGCTCCTCGTCGCGAGCCAGCGGGTCCGGGAGGAGCCGCAGCCCAAACCGGAGACGGTCTGGGACTTCGTATTCGCGGACAAGAACCACGTCGGAGGCGAGAACTAGATGGCGACGATGGTGCAGGCCATCCGCATGGCGCTCCATGTCGGCGAGGAGCGTCTCGGAGTCACGGATATCTTCGGCGAGGACGTGGGGCCGCCGCTCGGCGGCGTGTTCACCGCGACGCAGGGCCTCGAGACGACCTGGAACGCCCCGCTCGACGAGCGTGGAATCATCGGCATGGCGATCGGTCTCGCGCTCGCGGGGCGCAAGCCGGTCGCCGAGATCCAGTTCTGCGACTACGCGTTCAACACCATCGATCTCCTGAAGATCGCCGGCAACACCTACTGGTCGAGCGCCGGCGACTGGAACGTGCCCCTCGTCATGATGACGCCCGTGGGCGCCGGCATCCGCGGGAGCATTTACCACTCGCACTCGTTCGACGCGCAGGCGACGCGCATTCCCGGCTGGAAGATCGTGATGCCGTCGAACCCGCGCGACGCGTACGGCCTGCTGCTCAGCGCGATCCAGGATCCGAACCCGGTCATGTTCCTGAAGCCGAAGGCGCTGCTGCGCGTGAAGGCGAAGGCCGGCGAGGAGCTCCCGGGCGAGCCCGCCGACGAAAGGGC
>JANXVA010000018.1 GCA_025351875.1 Myxococcales bacterium
GCTCGGAAGCGCGGGCAGCGTGATCCCGATCTTCAAGCAGCAGATCGCCGCGGGGGGACCGGTCCTGGTCACGCACCCCGAAATGCAGCGCTACTTCATGACGATCCCGGAGGCCTCGCAGCTGATCTTGCAAGCCGGGACGATGGGACGCGGCGGCGAGATCTTCGTGCTCGACATGGGCAAGCCCGTGAAGATCGTCGACCTCGCGCGCGACCTCATCCGGCTCTCGGGCTACACGCCCCACGAGGACATCGCGATCGAGTTCTCGGGCATGCGTCCCGGGGAGAAGCTCTTCGAGGAGCTCTCCTTCGCCGCCGAGAACGCAACGAAGACGCGCCACCCGAAGATCTTCGTCGGGACGTTCCGCCCCTACCCTTGGGAAGCGGTCGAGCGTGGCTTGGAGCGGCTTCACGCGCTGAGCGAAGGGTCGGCGCCCGATCTCATCAGGAGTGCCTTCCAGGCCCTCGTGCCTGAGTACACGCCGCCGGCAGCGCCGGGGGAGTCCGTTCCACCGAACGCGATCCGCACGCCAGAGCGTCCGAGCACGCCGGACCGGATCAGCACCGAGCGCATCAGCGCGTCTGCGGAATAGCGCGGCGGCCTGGAGATGTGCGGCATAGTCGGCCTCGTCGCCTTCGACGCTTCGCTCGAGAGAGCGCGCAGCATCGTCACCGCGATGAACGAGCACATCCAGCATCGCGGGCCCGACGGCGAAGGCCTGACCGCCCATCCCGACGCGACGCTCGCCATGAAGCGCCTCGCGATCGTCGACGTCGTTCACGGTCACCAGCCGATGGCGAACGACGATGAGTCGGTGGTGCTGGTCTACAACGGCGAGATCTACAACGCGCCCGAGCTACGCAAGCGCCTCGAGCGGAAGGGCGTGCGCTTCCGAACGCGCAGCGACACCGAAGTGATCCTTCGGCTCTACGAGCAGGATCCCGACGACGTGGAGCGCCACCTGGTCGGGATGTGGGCTTTCGCGGTCCACGACAGGAAGCGGCGACGCGTGATCCTGAGCCGCGACCGCTTCGGCATCAAGCCGCTCTTCGTCGCCGACGCCGGCGGTCCCCTCGCCTTCGCTTCGGAGCTGCGCTGCTTCGATCGCTCGCTCGAGCCGTTCGCGCGTCTCTTCACCATCGATCACGACGCCGCGCACGCGATGGTGTCGTGGAGCTATGTGCCCGAGGCCGCGAGCATCTACAAGGGCGTGAGGCGGCTCCCGCCCGCGTCACGTCTCACGATCGATCTCGATACCGGCGTGCGGACTCCACATACCTACTGGACGCTCGAGCCCTCGGCCGACGCGCAGCGCGTGCGCTCGCTCGACGAAGCCTGCGAGGGGACCGAGGCGCTGCTCCGCCGGGCGGTGAAGGAGCACCTCGAGAGCGACGTTCCCGTCGCCACGTTCCTCTCCGGCGGGATCGACTCATCGCTCGTGACGGCCTACGCAAACGACGTCGCGCCCGGCACGATCAAGGCTTACTCGATCGGCTTCAGCGAGGCGCAGTTCGATGAGTCGCCCTTCGCGAGGCAGACGGCCGACGTGCTCGGTCTGCCGATCAACATCCAGATGTTCGACGAGGCGACGGCGCGCGCACGCCTTCCCGATGCACTGTTGGCGTACGACGAGCCGTTTGGCGACTCGTCGAGCCTCGCGACCTACCTGCTCTCGTCGCACGTTGCGCATGACTACAAGGTCGCGCTAGGCGGCGACGGCGGCGACGAGATCTTTGCGGGCTACAAGAAGTACCTCGTCGTGAAGCTACGAAGCCCCCTCGCCTCCGCGCCGCGCTTGCGCGACGCAATCGGGCAGGCACTCGGGCGGGTACCCGTCTATTACGATCGCACGCGCAAGTGGACGGAGCTCCTCCGTACGACGCGCCGCCTCTCGCGCGGCTTGAGCGGCTCCGACGCGCACGTGTACGCGCAGCTCACGCAGGTGGCTCCCCTCGCGCGCACGGCGGCGCTCATGCGGGTCGCCGCGGATCCCCAGCGCTTCGAGCGCGAGGCGCAGGCGCGCTTCGAGCGGGCGCACGGCACCGAGCTCCAGCGCACGCTCGCGTGCGATCTCGGCAGCACGCTGTGCAACGACATGCTCGTAAAGGTCGACCGCGCGAGCATGGCGTGCCATCTCGAGGCGCGCGTCCCGTTTCTCGACCACCGCGTCGCGGAGTACGGTGTGGGGCTGCCGTGGGCGTACACCCTCGGCGACTCGGCGCGCCGGTGGTCGGGCAAGCGTGTACTCCGCACGCTTCATGAGCGCCGCTTCGGTGCCGCGCTCGCGAACCGGAAGAAGCAGGGATTCGGCGTGCCGGTGGAGAAGTGGCTGCGTGGCCCCTTCGACGGCGCGTGCCAGCGCCTCTTCGATCGCGGCCGGCTGGAGCGCTACGGCATCCTCTCGAGCGCGGAGCTCGGCGATGGCGGGTTCCGCAAGTGGATCGGCGTCGACCCGATGATCGTCTGGCACGCGTTCGCGCTTGCGGCGTGGTGCGAGGCGAACCTGGGCGATGGGCCCGGGGCGCTGCGCGACCTCCTGGAATCGTCGGGCTGAGCGGAGCACCGCGTCTTGATTGCGGCCATCGCCTGCTTCCTTACAAGCCTCGTCGTCTGCGAGGTCGTGCGTCGTGTGGCCTTGCGCCGGGCGCTTCTCGACGAGGTCAACGAGCGGAGCCTCCACACCGTGCCGACCCCGCGGCTCGGGGGCATCGCGATCGTGGTCGTGACGGTCGGCGCGGCGGTCCTCGCCTGGAGCTCCGGCTCGTACGAGATGCACGCGCTCGTCTTCGTATGCGGAGGTGTCGCTCTCCTCGGCCTGCGCGACGACCTCCGGCCCATGTCCGCGGCGGTGCGCATCAGCGTGCAAATCGCCGTCTCCTTCGCATTTCTCCGGTTCATCGGAACGCCGCCCTTCCTGCTCGCGCGCGGGTTCTCGGTAGGGGTACCGCCGTTCGTCGTCACGGCAATGCTGGTCGTATGGATGGTCGGTGTCCTGAACATCTACAACTTCATGGACGGCATGGACGGCCTGGCCGGCTTCCAGACTGTGAGCGCGTCGATCGCGCTCGCCGTGATGCTCGGCGGTGTGAGCGCGCTCTCGGGCTTCGCGCTCGCGCTCGGCGCTTCGGCGGCCGGCTTCCTCGTGCACAAC
>JANXVA010000095.1 GCA_025351875.1 Myxococcales bacterium
CTCCAACGCCCGACGCGCGGCGACCTTACACGCGAAAACACGCGAGATCTTCGTGCGCCGTCGCGCGTCGGAAGGACCCTGACGCGAGTGTCCGCGTCGCTTACCACAAAGGATTTTTCGATCATGCGCCTCCTCGGTCTCGCCCCTCTTCTCTGTGCCCTCGTTGCTCCGGTCGTCGCGTCGGCACCTGCTGCCGCAGCACCCATCGCAGCGCCGACCGCACCCGCGGCGTCCGCGAACGTCGACTTCGACTTCGCCATGTACGGCGCCCTCCGCGCCAAGGACGGCAACCTCTTCGCGTCTCCCGCCAGCATGCGCGAGGCGCTCGGCATCGCCGCGCTCGGAGCCCGTGGCACGACCGCGAGCGAGCTCGTCACCGCGCTCCATCTCGACGCCGATCGCACGAAGGCGGCGGCGCAGGCCAAAGCCGAGCTCGCAGGTTGGCAAGCCGCGCGCGGCGCGTCCCAGCTGTCGATCGCGAACCGCCTCTGGGCGGACCAGGGCTTCAAGCTGCGCCCCAGCTTCGCGCAAGATGCGCGCGACGCCTTCGGCGCGCCCGTCGAGCCGGTCGACTTCCTGGGCTCTCCGAATGCCGCGCGACTCACCATCAACAGTTGGGTCGAGTCGCAGACGAACGGCAAGATCAAGGACCTGCTCGAGCCTCCGGCCGTGACCAGCAACACGCGCGTCGTGATCACGAACGCGATCTGGTTCAAGGGAACGTGGGAGAAGACGTTCGCCAAGAGCGCGACGAGCGATGCGCCCTTCCACGTCGACGCGAGGACGAACGTCGACGTGCCGATGATGCACCAGACCTCCGACTTCTCGTATGCCGCGGTGCCCGGCACCGGCATGAAGGTGCTCGAGATGCCGTACGGCAAGAGCGACCTCGCGATGGACGTGCTTCTCCCGGACGACCCGACGGCCCTGTCGAAGATCGAGGAGAAGCTCACGTCCGGCACCTTCGCGACGTGGACGTCGGCCCTCGCGAAGCAAAAGGTCGTCGTGTCCTTCCCGAAGGTGAAGTTCACGTGGGGCGGCTCGGTGGCGCCCGAGCTACAGAAGCTCGGCATTCGGACGGCGTTCGTCGAATCGGCCGCCGACTTCACGGGCATCGCGCCGAGGAATGGGGGCGCGAACCTCTTCGTGAGCGACGTGGTTCACAAGGCGTTCGTCGCGATCGACGAGGAGGGCACCGAGGCAGCCGCTGCCACCGGCGCCGTCATGGCGACGCGAGCGACGTCGGCCGAGCCGCCGCCGGTCCGCTTCGATGCTGACCACCCGTTCGTCTTCGTCATCCGCGACGTGAAGCGCGGCGGCGTCCTCTTCATCGGGCGTGTGAACAACCCGAAGGCGTGACGCGCGAATTTCATCACTGGTGATGAACGCATTCATCACCGGTGATGAATGGCGACGCGCGACCGGAAGCTCAGTGACCGACGGCCTTCGCGAGAGCACTCACATTCGCGGCGGGGATGTGCTCGAAGCGGAGATCGCTCCCCTGCCCCGGCTTGGTGGCGACGGCGGTGACCGTCGCGCGCTCGAGACCGAGCTGGCGAAGGCGGCGCTGGAGGAGCGTGGCGAGCGCGCGCTCGTCGGCGCTGGTGGTGCGTCCGCGCTGCTTCTTGGCGGCGGGCGCGGAGGAGGAGGCGCGGTGGCGGATGGCGGTCGCAGCCTCCTCGAGCTCGTTGGCTCTCGCCGTGCGCGGCGAGACGCTGCGGCCGCCGGGAAGCGCGATCGCCTTCTTGCGAAAGAGCCCGGCGGCGGAGTCGCTCGGATCGGGAGTGGCGGCGGCGAGCGTGACCATGGCCATCGCCTTCTTCTGGCCCATGGCGAGCGCCTGAACGCGCGTCAGGCTCGCGACGATGGCGACGAGCCGCTCGGCGGTCGCGACGGAGATCTTCGCGTCCTTCTCGCAGAGCTCCGCGAACGTGCGGCGGCCGAGCGCGGAGAGGAGATCGCGGGACTTGAGCCGCGTGAGCGCCTCGCCGATGTCGTAGAAGGCTTCGGTGATCTCCTTCTTGCGGCGGGCGATGAGGGTGAGGAGATCGCGGGCTTCGCGGTGGAGGCGATCGCGCTTGGAGCTCGCGGCGGCGGTGGCGCGCGCGGCGAGGGCGGCGGGGAGCTTGGGGGAGGGCTTCTTGGAGGGCATGGCGAGGCATCCTATGGCGAGGTTTGTCGGTGTGCGACCGTAGTCGTCGCAGCGGTGGTCTAGCGTTCGAGAGATGACCGAACTGACCTTGGCTCGCCCGTCCCGCTCTGGACTGACCGTCGCGATGGAGATCGCCGTGCTGGCGACGGCGACGCTTCTCGTCGGCCGCATGGCGTACGAGGCGCTGAAGCCTCCGCCGCCGCCGCCGCCGCAACCCAAGGTCGGCGGTCTCGCGTTCACGTCGTACGCGAACAACAACGCATCGCACTTCGGCTTCACGAACCTCACGACGGACGTGCGTGTCGCGTGCATGAAGGGCGTGGTGACGGCGGCGCAGTCGCGCATCAGCATCGAATCGTCTGTCGTGTGCACGGGCGAAATGAAGCCGAACACCACGCTCACGCTCGATGCGTCCTGGCCGAAGGGCTCGCCGGAGGACATCTGCAACAAGGAGGGCACCTTCGGCAAAATGCTCGACTGGTCGAAATGCGAGTTCACGCACGTGGAGGTGGCGCCCGCGCTTCCGCCGGTGGGCGTCGGCTTCGCGGGCGCACCTAGCGGAGGTAGCGCGGTGGCGTCGGCGAGCGCGGCGGCGGCGGCGGCGGCGGGGCCGGCGGGCTTTCGGTAGGCGTCCTGTACAAGGGCACCCCGCCGACAGTCGACGGCATGAGCACGGCCGCCGCAGACACGCGCGCGCTTGATCCCTTACGTGGCACGAGGGAGCTGGTAGGTTCACCGGAATGGCAACTGCGGGCCGATGGTGGACGGGGGTGGCAATCGGCCTGGTGTACATCGTGTCGGTTGCCTGCAAGAAGAAGCCGCCCGAGCCGTCTTGCGACGAACGTACGCGCGCGCTCGCAGTGTGGATGGAGAGCCTCGCCAGCGAAGGCGAGCCAGTCCCGCGCGGGACGCTCGTGGCGCTAGACGACC
>JANXVA010000143.1 GCA_025351875.1 Myxococcales bacterium
ACCGTGCCGCGTCCTGTCACCGTCCTTTTCGGCGCCGACGGCATCGGCAAGACGACGCTGCTCACCGCGCTCGCGGTGACGCGCCCCGGCTACACGCTTCCACCTCTGCCCTACCCTCGCTCGAAGTCAGCGCAGCCGCAGCTCCGTCGGCGAGCCGGACCGTGGTGTCCTCGAAGACGCCGACGTTGCGAAGGCGAACGCTCACGATGCGCATCGATGACGAGGGTAGCGGTGCCGGGTCGGTGGCGAAAGTGTCAGCGGGGGCGACGGCGGCGGGAGGCGAGCATGACCATGACAGCGGCGGCTGCGGCGAGGTGCGCACCGCTCGTCGTGTGGCTCGCGGGCGTGAGAGAACAGCCGGGCGCCGTGGTCGGTGTCTCGCCCGGGAGGGGGGCCGGGCTCGAGGTCGATTTGGAGCGCGTGCTCGCCCCGCCGGTCACCTCGTCACCGGTCTCGGCGATGGGCGTCGCGCCGGCCTGTCGAAACGCGTCGGCGAAGACCTCATCGAAGCCCGCGGTCGTCGTGTAGATGTGCCCGAAGTCTTCGGTGCAGCCACCCCCGCGCGAGACGACGCCGATCACCGCGCCGCTCTCCTCGCTGATGGCAGGGCCTCCGGAGTCACCCTGGCAGATCGACGTGCCGACCTCGAACTCGTGAGGGCCGAGCGGCGTCTTGCTGGGCGACACTCCCGCGCCTTGCGCGAGCACGGCGACGCCGCCTCGGTGGAAGCGCGTGCCGATGGGCGAGCTCTGGTCGTTCTGCCCATACCCGACCGCGAGGATCGACTCTCCGGTTCGCGCGGGACGGTGGAGACGAATCGCGAGAGGCGTCACCGTCGTGATGGATGTTTCGAGCACGACGAGCGCGATGTCCGAGTCGCAGAGGTACGGTCCAGTCGGCGCGAGGATGGCGCGTGCCCTCGCGACGGGCGCCTTCGCAAAGCTCGGTGAGACTCCGAGGTAGACACCGATGGTGTTCGGCTCCTCGTCGCCGATGACGTGGGTACCGTTCGCCGAGCTGCCCTTGTCGTCACACGAGACGGACGTGGTCGAGTTGCGCGTGACGCAGTGCCGCGCGGTGAGAACGACGTTCGGCGCAACGAGGGCGCCCGAGCAGAGCTCGAAGGTCGTGCCGGTCCCGACCCTCAGTGCGACGACGCCGTCGAGTCCGTCGCGGCCCTCGTCCTTCTCGCCACCGAAGATGGTCGGGCTCGAGGCCCCGTCCGCGAGACGCAGCTCTACCGCCTCGACCGGTGCCTCCGCCGCGCATCCCGTCGCTCCCGCGAGCAGGGTCGCGAGGAGGAGGTAGGGCAAGGTGCCGCAACCGGTGTGATTGCGTGGCTTTGAACGGGCAGACATCGACGTGTAGCCGAGCCTTCTTCACGATGTGTGCCCACCTCCGACAGCTCATGTATGTCACGTAGGTCTGCCGACGTAGTGCGTCACCCTTCCACACTCGTGGGCCTGGCGAGCGACGTCGGTGGAGCCCTGATCACGGTGTCATGCCACCCTGCTTTTTGTGGTCGGTGGACACCATCCGGACGTCGGGTTAGGGTAGCAACCTACGCTTTTTCACTCTTTTGTCGTCTGGGCCCTGAATTGCTTGCTCGCCTAACGCTCGGTCTTCAAGGACCCCTTCGAGCGCCCGCTTATGCCTAACTCCGACGCCGTCGCCGACTCCCGACATCTTGTCGCACTGCAGTCGGATCCCCGTGACCGTCTCCAGGCGAGGGGTGCGAGCCGACTCGTGCGCGCCACGATCGAGGCATCCTCCCCCGTCCCGACGAGCTCAGGCGTTGTCACCGTCTCCTCGTCCTTCCTGCACGAGCTCAGCCGCAACTGGACGTTCAGCGATCGCCATCTCGCGCTCCTCGTCAGCGCGGCGCTCTTCGTGGTCGGAGCGTGGCCGCTCGCGCTGACGGAGGTCCCTCCTTACCAGGACCTGCCGAACCACCTCGCCGCCGTGACGGTCATCCAGAACCTCGAGCGGTACCCTGAGTTCGTCTTCAACGGCTTCTTCAAGACGAACGCCGCGCTCTTCGCGTGGCTGTACGTCGTGGGCAAGGTGGTCGGCACCCAGCTCGCCGCGCGCCTCTTCGCGCTCCTCGTGCTGGCGGCGAACGCGTTCATCCTTCCGCGGTTCGTCCTCACGCTGACCGGCAGCCGCAACCGGATGCTCGTCGCGAGCCTGTTCATGTGGCCGATGGTCCACAACTGGTTCGTGTCGATGGGCATGCTCGATTTCGCGCTGTCCGTTCCGCTCTCGCTAGGCTTGCTCCTCGCGGTCGACCGGCACCGTCGGTCACCCTCGTTCCTGAACGCAGGTCTCGTCACGTTGGTCGGTGCGGCGACCTGGTACGCCCACGTCTTCCCGCTGCTCGTCGTGAGCCTCCTGGTCGGCATCGAAGCGATGCGCGGGTCTTCGTGGAAGGAGCGCTTCACGTCGCTCCGCGTGATGGTGGTGCCGCTGCTTCCGGTGACGGCGCTCGTCGCCGTATCGCTCTTTGCGCATCTCCGCGACAACGTCGGTCCGATGTCGGCCTTCGTGCACCACCACGTGATGGTCGCGCCGTGGGAGCTCGCCTACAACCTCTGGGCCGAGTGGTTCTGGGGCTTCACGAAGCTCTCCATCACCAGCATCGTGCCGTGCCTGCTGCTCGCGTACTACGGCTTCGCCCGTCGTCGCGAGTCGCCGCGCTTCTTCTCGGCGGGTGCGGTCGTCGCGCTCGGCCTGCTGTACTGCCTCGCGCCGTACCACGTCACGAACTGGTACCACGTCAATTCCAGGCTCATCCCCTACCTCTGGGTTGCCCTCCTGCTGCGCGTTCCGGACAGGCTGCCGAAGGCGGTCATCGCGGGGCTCGGCCTCTCGGCGGTGCTCTACAGCGCCGGCATGGGCACGGACTTCGTGCGGCTGGAGCGCGACCGCCAGCAGTTCATGGCCGGCATGTCGTCCGTTCCCGACGGGGCGAAGCTCCTGCCGCTCGTCTTCAAGCACAAGGGCGGGAGCGACAACACGCGCTCGCTCCTGCACGCCTGGGGCTTCTACGTCACCGAGCGCAACACGAGCGCGCCGCTGCTCTTCGCGCACTCCCGCTCCTTTCCGGTGATGTACTCGGTGCCGCCGCCGATCCGCTTCAACGACCTCGTGCTCCAGAACTTCGCCGCGACGATGGTCACGTCCGCGAACTTCTGCGTCTCGACGCGCGTCGTCACCAATGACTGCGTCGGTGAGTATCGCGCGCGATGGGCCGAGTTCTGGCACGACGCGACGCCGCGCTTCGACCACGTGCTGCTCTGGCAACCGTCCGAGGAAGCGCTCGCGCTCGTCCCGCCCGAGTACAGCATCTCGTTCCGCAAGGACGGCCTGGTCGTCATGCAGCGTGGTAGCGCTGGCGAAGCGCCGGCAGCTTCGCTCGGCAACGCTCGCTAGCACCATCACCCACCGGGCCAGCGGCGAAATGGGGAGGCTCAGCGAAGCTGAGGGCGAAGCCGGCGAAGCCCCTACTGGAGCCGGACGCGGAGGTCGATTCGTCGGCCGACGTTCAACGCGAAGAACGCGGCGCCCTCGCCCTCGGCGAAGCTTCCGCCGATCGCGAACACGTCGCCGTGCAGGCCATCATGGACCGTGTCCGCACTGACCGTGGCGCTGACGCGGAGCTTCGTCACCTTGCTCCGCGCGACGAAAGGTCGCCCTTTGATGAGGGTGATGGTGCGGCGAATCCCTTGCCCGAGCGGTCCGCCCGGGGCACCAACGACCTGCACGTCGGCGATGTGCCCCGAGTCGTCGAGCGTCAGCAGAAGCGTCGCCTCGCCGGCAGCACCGAGCGGGACGGAACGCCAGACCGGGTCCCCGCTCGCGGCCTGAGGGAAGTCGCGCGTGAACGCCCGGGCGAGATCGGTCGCAGAACGGTCACCCACGGCGCCGAACAGGGCCGTCGTGCCGCTCGAGCCCGGCGCGCCGTCGCTCGGGCTCGGCGTGCTCCGTCCGGCGGACGGGCGACCTTGGTGCGAGGGGCGCTCGGCCGCCTTGGCCTTGGCCGGAGGCGTGGGCCTCGCTGGGGCGTCGGGAGCCTCGACCGGTGCCGAGGTCGCGTTGGTGTCAGGAGAGGGCGACGCGTTTGCGAGGGGCGTCTCTGCAGACTCCGGGGCCGGCAACTCGAACGTCTCCCCCGCGCTCTGCGGCGGCGGGTCGAGCGGCCGCGGCTCGGCGCGAGGGGCCACCAGGAAGAAGGTGGCGACGGCGCCGTGCGCCGCGAGCGAGATCGCCAGCGTTCCTAGGAGGGCCCAGCGCACGCTCGATAGTGTGCCTCAGAAGCCCAGAAGTTCCCGCTTCACGTCGATCGCAGGATCCGCGCACCTCATAGCTGAGGTACGTCCTCCTTGCGCGAAGGCACCGGCTATGCGAAGGACCTCCCTAGATGCCTAGGGTCTCTGGGGTAACCATCCCGCTCTTCTCGATTCGTACGCGGAACGACTGGGGAATCGGCCAGATCACGGATCTGCCGGTGTGCGCCGCCTGGTTGCTCGCGGCCGGGCAGCGCCTCGTGCAGGTGTTGCCGACGCAGGAGCTCTCGCAGGGCGAGACGAGTCCGTACGGTGCCCTGTCCGCGTTCGCGATCGACCCGATCTACATCTCCGTCGAGTCCATTCCCGATCTCGACGAAGCCACCATCGCCGCTCGTCTCGGCGAGGAGGGGCTCGCCGAGCTCGCGCGCGTGCGTCAGGCACCGACCGTCGACTACCAGACCGTTCGGCACCTCAAGAAGCGCGTCTTCGCCGAGGCGTTTGCCCGGTTCCGCCACGGCGAGCTCGCCGACAACAACGGCAAGCGCGCTCGCGCGTTCTTCGCGTTCGTCGACCGCGAGGGCGCATGGCTCCGCGACCACGCGCTCTACATGGCGCTCCGCGCCACGCACGACAGCCACGGCTGGAGCACCTGGCCCACCGACGAGCGCAATCGCGCGCCGAACCTCCTCGCACTCGCGAAGGCGCGCCGCGACGACGGCGGCGTCGGCACCCGCGTCCTCGAGCAGATGTACCTGCAGTGGCTCGCTCACGACCAGTGGTACGCGGCACGCGTCGAGCTGAGGAAGCTCGGCGTGTCGCTGATGGGCGACATGCCCTTCATCGTCGGTGGCGAGAGCGCCGACGTCTGGGCCCATCGCGAGAAGTTCCGAACCGACGTGTCCCTGGGCGCCCCGCCCGACGACTTCGCGAAGGACGGCCAGAGCTGGGGGCTCCCCGCCTATGACTGGGACGCGATGGACACCGACGACCTCGCGTGGCTCAAGGCGCGCGCTCGTCACGCCGCCGCGCTGTACGACCGCTTCCGGATCGATCACGTCGTCGGCTTCTTCCGCCAGTGGGTGCGCAAGGACGGTGACAAGGGCTCGTTCATCCCCGCGTCGGAGGAGGAGCAGCGCCTCCGCGGCGAGAAGGTGCTCCGCGCGATGCTCGAGGCGGCAGGGCCCGACGCCGTGATCGCCGAGGATCTCGGCGTCATTCCCCCGTTCGTCCACGAGACCATGTCGCGTCTCGGTGTGCCTGGCTACAAGGTGCTTCCCTGGGAGAAGGACGAGGAGCACGTGCCGAGGGATCCGCGGGAGTTCCCCGAGCTCTCGGTCGCGACCTGGAGCACGCACGACACCGCGCCGATCACGGCGTGGTGGGACGACCTGGAGCCGTGGGAGCGCGAGCGCATCGCGGCGCTCGACGCCATCCCGCTCGACCTGCCCGAAGCCAAGCGCGAGCTCGCCCTTCTCGAGCTCCTTTTCTCGGCCCGATCCCAGCTCACGCTCGTGCTCGTGAACGAGCTGCTCGGGGACAAGTCGCGGATCAACACGCCCGGCACGGTGAACGACCAGAACTGGACGTGGCGCCTGCCGCGTCCGATCGAGGACCTGCGCGACGACGCGACGCTCGCGGAGCGCTTCGCGGCCATTCGCACGCTCGTCGCTTCGTCCGGCCGGCTCTGACGTCGTGCTATAACGCCGCGCGATGGCGCTCACTGCGAGGCCCGGACGGCATGCGCCGCTCGGCGCGACGTTCGACGGCGAAGGGGTAAACTTCGCTGTTTTTTCCGAGAACGCGACAGGCATGGACGTCTGTCTCTTCGACGAGCGAGGCGTCGAGACACGCGTGCCGCTGCGTGATCGGAGCGCGCACGTGTGGCACGGGTTCATTCCCGGGCTGCGTCCCGGCCAGCGATACGGCTTCCGCGCGCACGGCACCTACGCGCCCGACCTGGGATTGCGGTTCAACGCGAACAAGCTGCTCGTCGACCCGTACGCGCTCGCGCTCGAGGGCACGATCGACTACGGCGAGCCCGTCTTTGGTTACGTGGGCGCTCCGTTGAAGGGCCTCGCGGGTGCGAGCGAACCGGCGGACGACCGCACCGCCGACCTCCGCGACAGCGCACGAGGCGTACCGAAGGCGATCGTCAGCGACGTCGCGTTCGACTGGGATGGGGATCGGCACCCGCATGTTCCGTGGGCCGACACGGTGCTCTACGAAGCGCACGTGAAGGGGATGACCATGACCCATCCGGAGGTGCCCGAGCACCTCCGCGGCACCTATCTCGGCCTCGCTCACCCCGCGATCATCGAGCACCTCCAGCGCCTGGGCATCACCTCCGTCGAGCTCCTCCCCATCCAGGAGCACATGGATGAGTGGAGCGTCGCCTCGCGCGGCATGAAGAACTACTGGGGCTACTCCACGCTCGCGTTCCTGGCGCCGAGCCATCGCTTCGCCTCGGTGCCCGGCGCGCAGATCTCCGAGTTCAAGACGATGGTGAAGGCGCTCCATCGCGCCGGCATCGAGGTGGTGCTCGACGTCGTCTACAACCACACCGGCGAGGGCGATCAGCTCGGGCCTACGGTCAGCCTCAGGGGTCTGGACAACTCCACGTACTACCGCCTCCGCTCCGACAAACGCGCGCTCTACGAAGACTTCACCGGCTGCGGCAACAGCTTGAACATGCTGCACGCGCAGACGCTCAAGCTCGTGATGGACAGCCTCCGCTACTGGGTCACTTCGATGCACGTCGACGGCTTCCGCTTCGACCTCGCGTCGACGCTCGCCCGCGAGTCCGGCGCCGTCGACAAGATGAGCGCGTTCTTCGACATCATCCATCAGGACCCGATCCTCTCGAACGTGAAGCTCATCGCCGAGCCCTGGGACCTCGGCGACGGTGGCTATCAGGTCGGGAATTTCCCTGTGCTCTGGACGGAGTGGAACGGCCGCTACCGGGACACCCTGCGGTACTTCTGGACAGGCGCGACGTGGACCGTGGCGGATCTCGGCTATCGCTTGACGGGCTCGAGCGACCTCTACGAGGACGACGGCCGCCACCCGCACGCGAGCATCAACTTCATCACCGCGCACGACGGCTTCACGCTGCGCGATCTCGTCTCCTACGAGAAGAAGCGCAACGATGCGAATGGCGAGCAGAGCCGCGACGGTAACGACCACAACGCATCGTGGAACTGCGGCGTCGAAGGCGAGACGACCGACGAGGCGATCCTGAAGCTTCGCCTGCGGCAGCAGCGGAACTTCGTGATCATGCTCGCCCTCTCGCAGGGCGTACCGATGATCACGTCCGGCGACGAGATGGGGAAGACGCAGGGCGGCAACAACAACGCGTTCGTGCAGGACAACGCGGTGTCGTGGCTCGACTGGGAGCTCGACGCGGACCGCGCGGACCTCCTGCACTTCTGCCGCGACGTGTTCGCCTTCCGCCAGCGGCATCCCGTCTTCCGGCGCCCTGGGTTCTTCAAGGGCCAGCGCGTCGGCGACAGCGAGCTCAAGGACATCGCGTGGTTCCACCCGTCCGGCCGCGAGATGACCCTCACCGACTGGCAGAAGCCGACCCACAACGCGCTCGCGCTGATGCTCGCGGGCGATGCCCTCGACTGGCGCGATGCCCTCGGCGATCCGGTCATCGACGACTCGTTCTTGCTGCTCTTGAACGGCTCGCGCGAGGCGGTCGACTTCGTGCTACCGAGCGTCGAGTGGGGCAAGCTCTGGGCGCTTCGCATCGACACGCGCGAACGCTCGATGCTCTACGAGACCAATCTCGATGGCGGTGCGCGCATCACGCTCGACCAGGACACGACGATGGTGCTCAAGCGCGTGCTGCCCGGCCGCGGCGCCTGGCGCCCTTCGACGGCCGCGATGATGGCCGTCAAGGCACCCAGGTCGGCCCGCTGACGCGCTCGCTCAGTTCGCCGGCGTGATGACGCGGACCGTCTCGGTGTCCGAGACGCGCGCGCCGAGCGGCAGGGACAAGGGCGCGATCGAGTCCGGGAGCTTCGTGAACGAGACGTCGACGTCGTCGCCGTCGCTCGGTGCGAACTGGCCGCCGACTTCTTGGCGGATGTTCCCCACGGTGCCGCCCCAGGCGACGCCGTCGCCGAGCTTCGGACAGGTGGCTGCGCGGCACGCGGTGGTCGCGAGCTTGTAGGTCGTCTTGAGGAGGCCGCTCTCCATCGTCGTGCTCGTGTGGAGGACCTTCGCGCGGGCGTGGCCTGGCGCGAGCTGGCTGGCCTTGGCCACGTTGCCGTCGTCCTTCGAGATCGTCGGGAGCATTGCGTAGGTCGCGACGGCGGCAGCGGCGACGAAGGCGAAGCGCGCGCGCCGGTCACTGCGGCCACGGAGCATCAGGAAGAACAGGAAACCGAGCGTCGCGACCATCGCGAGGTGCGATGCGGCGAGCGAGGGCTTCTTCGGCGCGACGGTCGCATTCCCGCAGCCGTTGCCAGAGGCTTCGAGCTTGGTGGAGTAGAGCTCGGCCAGGCCTGCGATGTCGTCCGACGCCGGCGCGCGGAGCGTCGCGTCGTTCGGCGACGAGTAGCGGTACATGAGCGCGTCCTTGCGCTCCATCTCGTCGTTCATCCCGAGCGAGTGACCGAGCTCGTGCGCCACGACGTGGTGGAGGTCGTAGACGGTATCGGTCGCCTGTGCCTCCTCCTGGTGGGAGATGCCGTCGGTGTTCGACGGATGGGTCGCGCCGACTCGCTCCTGCGCGGAGACCTCGAGGCCGGCTCGCCCGAGCACCGCGAAGCGGTACGAACCGTTGACGATGATGTCGGCGTCGAGGATGCGGCCGGAGGTGTTGTCGTACGTCAGCACCGTGATGGCGAGGGCGCGGCCGGCCGGGGCGTAGCCGCCCGCCATGTAGAAAACGCCGTTCTTCTGGTCAAAGCCCGGCTTCGTCGGGGGGTCCGTGACGCTCGCGGCGGCGTGGCCCTGGAGCTCGGGCGCTCCGACCGTGCCGCTCCAGCTCGCCATCGCGCGGCTCGTGGCCGAGACCGCGTCCTGGACGTTCGTGTCGACGGACGGGTCGAACGTGTAGTCCACGGTGCGCTGATCCCAGTGGACCAACTCGCCCTTTGCGGTCTTCTTCACGACGAAAGCGTGGGCGTCCGGGGCGCCGAAGGCGGCGAGAACGAGGGCCGCGCTCGTGACGGCGACGGACGCACGAACGACCGCGCCAAGCGCGCCGTTTCGGATCTGATCGGAGCCGCGAAGCCGTGCCACGTAACTTTTCTACGTGGATTGGATAACCAAATACCCAAAATTCCAATTCAGACTAAAAATGAGTATCAGGCTGTAACGCGTCCGCAGTGCTCGTCATGCGTCGCACCACGCCGACCGCGGGTGGGTGATGGGACCACCGGTGTGAGTCACAATCGCGTCTCAGGCGCACTGAGGCGCTTCTGAGACGCCAGCGAAACGCCGTTCAATCGCGAGTAGCGACGTGAGCGCACGTTTGGTCACTACACGGGTCGTCTTCGGGGTCTGTGCGCAGGTGTGCCGGTCACCGCCCGCTCACCCCCGGGCGGCCTACGTGCTCGCTGGTCGGTGCGCCGACCAATTCCTATTTGGGATTCGGAAGTGCGAATTCGGGAAGGGGAGCGAACCGCTCAGTCTTTCGCGCTCGGCGTCGTTGCGCCACCCAGCTTGTAGCGTTCGAGCTTGCGGTAGAGCGTCGTTCGGTCGAAGCCGAGGACCTTCGCGGCCTGCGTCTTGTTCTGGCCGACCGCCTCCATCACGCGCTGGATGTAACGGCGCTCGACCTCTTCCATGGTGACGAGATCGGTCGGGTCCTCGGTCGCGACGACGACGAACGAAGGCTTGAAGTCGCGGACCTTCGGCGGGAGATCTTCGACGGTGAGCTCTTCGAACCGCGCGAGAGCAAGCGCACGCTCGATGCAGTTCTGGAGCTCACGGACGTTGCCCGGCCACGCGTACGCGAGCAGCCGCTCGCCGACGGCGCTCGAGAACCCGCGAACCTTCTTGCCCATCGGCTCGGAGTAACGAGTGATGAATTGCTGCGCGAGCGCGAGGACATCGCCGCCGCGGGCGCGGAGCGGCGGGAGCGCGAGCTGCACGACGTTCACCCGGTAATAGAGATCCTCGCGGAAGCGTCCGCTCTCGACGAGCGATTCGAGATCGCGGTTCGTGGCGGCGAGGATGCGTGCGTCGAACGGCGTCTCGGAGGTGGCGCCGACGGGGCGGACGGCTCGCTCCTCGAGCGCGCGGAGCAGCTTGGCCTGCATGCCGGGCGGCATCTCGCCGATCTCGTCGAGGAAGAGCGTCCCGTGGCTCGCCTCGAGGAAGAGCCCGCGCTTGGCGGTCTTCGCGTCCGTGAAGGCCCCCTTGGCGTGGCCAAAGAGCTCGCTCTCGAGGAGCGCTTCGGGCATCGCGGCGCAATTGATGGCGATGAAAGGGCCGTCCTTGCGCTTGCTGCGCTTGTGCAGCGCGCGCGCGACGAGCTCCTTGCCCGTGCCGCTCTCGCCCGTCACGAGCACGGTCGCGTCCGTCTCGGCGACGCGCGAGATCGTCTCGTGGACCTTTCGCATCGCCGGGCTCTCGCCGAGGAGCTCGGACGTCGGCTTCGCGCGCGCGACCTCCTCGCGGAGGCGCTTCACCTCCTCGCGGAGGCGGCGGTTCTGGATCGCTCGTTCGACGGCGACGACGAGCTGCTCGATCTCGAACGGCTTCGTGATGAAGTCGTAGGCGCCGGCCCGGAGGACGGCGGTGGCCGTCTCGACGGAGCCGAAGGCCGTGATGACGATGACCGGGATGTCGTGGCGATTCTGGACGATGCGTTCGGTGAGCTCGACGCCGTTCATCCCGCGCATGTTGATGTCGGTGATGACTACGTCGTAGTCCTCGCGCTCGAGCACGTCCCACGCGCCATCACCGCTGTGCTGCTGCTGCGCGAGGTACCCGCGCCGCACGAGCGCCTGCTCGATGACCGCGGCCATCTCTGGCTCGTCGTCGACGATGAGGACACGCTGCGGAAGCTCTGTCGAACGAGCGCGGTTCATGCCATCAGAGGACGAGGTGTTCGGGCTCGTGGCTTCGATCATCATTGGCTGGAGTCTACTTCCGGCGTCGGTCGAGCGCTAAGCCAGGCGAGGGAGATAGAGCGTGAACGTGCTCCCTGTTCCGATCTCGCTCGTCGCACTCATCCAACCTTCGTGGTCCTCGATGATTCCGTGGGTGACGCTGAGGCCGAGTCCCGTCCCCTCGCCGACCCCCTTCGTAGTGAAAAAAGGCTCGAAAATACGGCCGATATGCTCGTCGGAGATGCCCGCGCCCTCGTCGCGGATCTCGATCACCGCACAGTCGCGCTCGATCCCCGGGCTGGACGGAGGCGTTGCGCGAGTGTTGCGAGTTGCAACGGTCACGGTTCCACCTCCGGGCATCGCGTGCAGTGCGTTGATGACGAGATTGGTGACCGCCTGCTCGATCTGCGCCGCGTCGACGTTGGCATGGACGGGCTCGCTCGTTGGATCGACGACCACCCTCACGTTCGATTTCCTCGCGAGCGTGGAGAGCAGGCTCGCGGCGCGCTCGCTGAGCTCGCGGAGCTCCGCCTCGGCACGCTTGGGCACACGACGACGAGCGAAGTCGAGCAGCTGACGCACGATCGAGGTCACGCGGTCGGCCTGCGCCGCGATGATCTTGCAGCTCTCTGGCGCCTCGTCCTTCGGCACCTCACCGGATGCGATCATCTTCGCGCGCATCGCGATCACGGCCAGCGGCGTCCCCAGCTCATGGGCGATGCCCGAGGCGAGCGTTCCGACGGTTCGGAGGCGGTCGGCGTGGCGGAGCTGCTCGAGCGCTGCGATGCGCTTGGCCGACTCGTCGTCGGCGCGGGTCTTTGCGTCACGGAGTTGATCGCACATCGCGTTGAGATCGTGGACCAGCGACGACACCTCGTCCGAGCCTTTGGTGGGGAGACGATGCGACAGGTCTCCCGCGCCGATTCGACGTGCCTGTTCAGCGACCTCGGCGAGGGGGCGCGACACGATCCATGTGGTCAGGACCACCGCGAGGAACGTCGCGAACGCCGCCACGCCCGTCGAGGCCACGAGCTGCTCCCTGACCTCCGTCCAGAAGACGCGCGAGCGCGCCACGAGCGGACGCGACAGCTCGAGGGCCGCGGGTCTCTGACCCGGCCGCAGGAGCGGAAGATAGGCAAATACGATTCGCTCTCCGCTCGGACGAACGGTCACCCACGTCCGTGCGCGGCCGCGGCGGAGATCGTCGACGATGTCGATGCCGGCCCGCGGGGCGAGCTGGTTCCCCGCGTCGACGTCGAGCCACGCCCACCGCGCCTCGATGCGTTCGTCGCGGTCCGTGTACTTCACGAGCTCGCGAGCCTGGGTCTCTCCGTCGCGCTCCCAGACCGCCAGGACGGCGACGCTCAGCGTATGGCCGAGCGACGCGAGGTCCTCGGCCACCGTCTCCTCCATGCTCTGCGCTTCTCGGGTCGCTGCGACGGACGAGTACACGAGTACGCTCAGGACGCCGCACACCAGAAAGGCGAGCGCGAATTTCGTCGCGACTTTCATGGACCTACCCTACCTCAAGGCGGTTTGCTGGCCGCCTGCAGTGCGCGCGGACCGAGTCGGCAAACTGCGGCATTGTGTCAACTCGCCCCAAGGGCCTGCGACAACGGGGCGATAGGCCACAGGGGTCAGCCGTGCACTTCTCGCGGAATTCGTGAGGTTTTTGCGGAGCGGGCCGCATGGCACGTGCGGTGCTGAGGTGCCGGCACGCCTCGCAGGGTGCTGGACGACCCGGCCGCCCGAGGAGAATGGACGGATAGATACCGTGAACATCGGCAACGCGATTCCCTCGGCTCGCTTCAACGCCCTTCTCGTCGAAGGCGACAAGGGGTTCGGTCTCGAGGGCACCTTGCGGGAGCAAGGCTGTCAGGTGCGACGGGTCTCGGCTCGCGCCGCGACGCAGGAGGCGCTCGAGAACACGGACCTCGTCGTCATTTCCGCCGCCGGCTTCGGCGACGACGAAGTGCTCGAGCTCGTGGGGCGCGCTGCGCTCGGTGCAAGCATCCTGGTCTCCACGCAGAGCACGGACCTCGCGGTGAAGGCCGCGCGGCTCGGCGCGAGCACCGTGCTCGGCGGGTCCGTCGACCTCGTCTCGGCGCAGCTTGCCCAGGTGCTCGCCGTCGTCGACCTCAAGCGGCGGATGGCCCGCCACAACGGCGTAGCGCCGGCCTCGCCGACCAGCGGCGTCGTCCAGCGCCGCTCCACGCCGCTTCCGAAGGAGGCGACTCCCGATGCGCTCGATGCGCTGATCGAGGCGGCCGAGGGGCTCGTCCCGATGCACAAGTTCCAGCGCGTGTACGTCGACTACGCGCTCCGTCGCTTCGGCGGCAACAAGGTCCACACCGCGGCGGCGCTCGGCATCGACCGTCGTACGATCCAGCGGTGGGCACGTGCGCGCACGGAGCAGCCGTCGGCAGCTCGGTCACGCGACGAGCTCCGCTCGTCTTAGGACGCGAGCGAGATGAATGCGGGGGGGCATGATCGGCAACGGTCAGCCCCCGCTTTCATTTCGAAGAAGGAGGACCGACCTCACCCTCGCGCCAGCAGTCGCGCACCGGGGTCGTGCAGATGTAGACGGCCGTTCGCCCGCAGCCCGTGACCTGCCAGCGCGCGGCGTTCTCCCCCGGCACCTTGGCGATCTCCTCGACAGTCGTATTTTCGGTCGTGCACCCGAGGTCCTGCGCGACCCGTGAGCGTGGGGTCGTGACCTGCGTTGCGGCGCATGCCGTGAGAGCGAGGAGCGTACCGATGGCGGCGCTGCGGAGGCGGGTGAGGGAGGTCACGGCCTGTGAGCCGAGCAAGCCTCGTGCGCGGTGGAAAGCCTGAATTTGCAGGCAATTCATGGCCATCGATCGACCGTGGAGCCGTTCGTTCACGTAGGGGTCGTCAGCAGGAGCAGGGGGCGATGCGGGTCTGGCTCTCGGTGAGCGTGCGCTTGGCGTCGACGCAGCGAGCGTCGTCTGCCCCTGTCATGCGGCAGAGCGCGGTCACGGCGCGGCGCATCGACGCGATGGCCCGGCACGGGCTTCCGCAGCTCGTCGTCCCGGGGGGCGCCTCGGCCGGGGTCGGAACCGATGACTTCTTCGGCGACGCAGCGGATGGGCGCGTTGCTCCAGCGGAGGGCGTCGAGGACGTTCCCGTGGCGCTCGGCGGCTCCGGCGCGTAACGGTTCGATTTGTCGGCGGTGCTCGCGCCTGCGGACGCAAGCTGGGCCTTGGCGGCGCTGATCTGATCCTGCGCCTGCTCGACGGTGCTCGGTTCGCCCGAAAACGCGTCGGGAGCCTTCGCCTCCGGCGCCGTCGTCGCGGGCGCTGCGGCTCCGGGGGCCGCGCCGCCGCACGCCGCGAGGGCGACGAGCGAAGCCGCTGCGAGGCCGACATGCAGGTTGGAACCAGAACGCGATCGAACGCCGATCATGGGTTTTCTCCGAGACGCGCGACGAGAGGTGGAGGTGAGGAGACGGCAACGGAGCGCGGACGGACCGCGAGGAACGCCGCGACGAGCGCGCGTCCGGACGACGTACCGATCGACTCGGGATGGAATTGAACGCCGTATACGGGCTGATGCCGATGACGAACGGCCATGATCGTGCCGTCCTTACACCACGCGGTGAGGGCGAGGCAGGCAGGAAGGGCCGTCGGGTCGGCAACGAGGGAGTGGTAGCGCATCGCTTCGAAGGGTCGCGGCAGCCCGTCGAGGATGCCGTCGTTCTCGTGATGGACGAGGCTCGTCTTGCCGTGCATCAGCTCGTGCGCACGAATCACGCGTCCGCCGTAGTGGTGGACGATCAGCTGATGACCGAGGCAGACGCCGAGGATCGGCGTGTGACGGCCGAGCTCCTCGAGGACGGAACGGCAAATACCTACGCGCACGGGATCCGCCGGGTCGCCCGGGCCCGGGGAGAGGATGATGCGGGTCGGCGCGAGCGCGCGAATGCCCTCCAGATCGATGGCGTCGTTGCGGTAGACGACCGGGCGCTCGCCGAGCGCGCCGACGAGCTGCACGAGGTTCCAGGTGAACGAGTCGTAGTTGTCGATGACGAGCGTCGTCACGGCGGGGCTCCGCTCGCGAGCCGATCCGCGTCGGCATCTGGCCCGGAGAACGTCGCCAGCGCTGTGAGCAGTGCGCGCGCCTTGTGCATGGTCTCGTCGTACTCGGCCACCGGGTCGGAGTCGGCGACGATGGCGCCTCCGACGTCGAGGTGGGCGCGGCCGCCCTTCACGACGATCGTGCGGATGACCACGCTCAGGTCGAGCGGTCCCGAGAAATCGATCCAGCCGAGCGCCCCGGAGTACACGCCGCGCTCGGTGGGCTCGAGGCCTTCGAGGATCTTCATCGCCTCGATCTTCGGTGCCCCCGTCATGGATCCAGGCGGGAAGCACGCGCGGATCACGTCGACGGCGTCGCGTCCGTCGTCGAGCTGGCCCGTGACGGTGGAGACGAGCTGATGGACCGTCGCGTAGTGCTCGACGGCGAAGAGCGACGGGGTCTCGACAGAGCCGAAGCGGCACACCCGTCCCAGATCGTTGCGGACGAGATCGACGATCATCGCGTTCTCGGCTCGATCCTTGGTGGAGGTGGCGAGGTCCTCGGCGAGCCGCGCGTCTTCCTCGGGCGTCGCGCCGCGAGGTCGTGTTCCCTTGATTGGGCGACTCTGGACGGCTCCTTTGGCGTCGACGGAGAGGAATCGCTCGGGCGACGAGGATGCGACGACGCCCTCGGGGAGATCGAGGAAGGCCGCGAAGGGCGACGGGCTCGTGCGGCGGAGCTCCTGCCAGAGCGCGAACGGGTCGGCGGCGAACGGCGCCTCGAGCCGGTGGGTCAGGCAGATCTCGAACGCGTCGCCGGCTTCGATGTGGGATCGCGCGCTGGCGATCTTCGAGAGGTACTCGTCGCGTGGGACGACCGGGGAGCAGCGCGAAGATGCGAAGAGCGATGCCTCGGGGCTGGGCACCACCATCGAGGTCGACTCCGCGGGGCGCGGACGATCGGAGAGGAAGCGTACACGCTGCTCGAACGACGCGAGGACGCCGAGGAGGCGGTCCCGTGTCCGTTCCGCCTCGGCGCGGGCTCGCGCGGCGGTGGGCCCACGGCCGAGCACCGAGAGAAACGAGCTGCCCGTCTGGCGGCACCTGCCGAGGACCCAGTCGTGGAAGAACAGCGCGATGTCGGGCATGCCGAGCTGCGGTCGCGGCGCGCAGGGAAGACGCTCCAGCATCTGGCCGGTCTCGTAGCCGAAGTAGCCGACGGCACCGGCGAGCAGCGGGAGCGGCCGACCCTCGAAGACGGCGGGGTCGACGGCGTGCTCGCGGAGCAGCGCCCGGAGGGCCTCCAGCGGGTCCTGGGCCGTTACGCGTGTCGCGGCGCCGCGCTCCTCGACCACGACGCGCGCGCCGAGCGCTCCGGATGCGACGCGATCGCCCGAGCGAAAGGCGCGGAAGGCGAGGAACGGCTCGGCGCCGAGCATCGTGAAGTCGCCGCCGTCGAGCACGAAGCCGCCGCGGCCCGCCGGAAAGGCGTCGCGGTACCGAGCGACGGGCAGCGCGAGAACGACGGGCTCGAGCAGGTGAACGTGCGCGCCGGTCATGCCGTTCCCCGTCGCTCGGACATGGTCGCGAAGGTGCTCTCGTCGCTGACGACGGCCAGAAGAGCGCTCCGGAGAGACGCGGTTCGTGGAGCACGGACCTCCTCCGCGTCCGGCGCGCCTCCGATGGTGCGTCCGTCGACCGATGCGATGGGCAGACACTCGACCCGTGAGCTCGTGAAGAAGGCCTCTTCCGCTTCGAAGAGCGCCTCGAGCGGCAGCGTGGCTTCGCGAGGTGTCAGACCGACGCGCCGTGCGAGCTCGAGGACTGCCTCGCGCATGACGCCGGCGCGGCACCCGCTCGCGAGCGACGGCGTGTAGAGTTCATCACCCTTCACGAGGAAGAGGTTCGCCATGGTACCGCAGGCGAGCGACCCGTCGACCGCGAGCATGATGCCTTCGCCGGCTCCGACGTCCCTCGAACGGGCTTCGCGACGCGCGAGGACCAGCGGCGCGTAGCTCGTGCTCTTGACCGTAGGGTCGACGCACGACGGGGGAATCCGGCGGGTGCTGACGACCGTGGCCTTCACTCCCCGCGCGTAGTCTTCCTTGGCGGGAACGTCGAGCGGGCGCGAGATGACCGAGAGCACGGCGCGAGCGTCGTCGCTGCCGCGCGTGAGCGTGACGCGTACGTAGGCGTCGCGAACGCGTGTGCGGGACGCGGCTTCGTCCGCGATCGCGATCAGCCGGTCGACCCCGACGGGTAGCGTGAGCCCGAAGAGCTCGGCGCCTCGTACGAGGATCGCGAGGTGGCGCTCGGCGCGAAAGCAGACCCCGTCATAGCCGTGCATCGTGGCGAACACGCCGTCACCGAGCAGGTAGCCAGGGTCGGTGAGGGGCACGCGGGCCTCCTCGCCTTGCGGGAGCACGAAGCGACCCTCGAAATAGACTGCGCTGTACGGGACGGCGGTCAAGGAGGGCACCATGGCAAGGCCCCGAACGGCGTGCAAGAGGTGGCGCGGAGCGGCCCCGAAGACCCCACGATCCGCCGAAAAATAGGCTATCGTTCGCGCGTGCGTATTGCCGTGCTCATGCCCGCGTTCAACGAGGAGGGGCGCCTTGCGCGGACGCTCGAGGAGCTGGCCTCGCAGCTGTCCTCGCAGCTACGGCGGGGGGTGGTCGGGCAGGCGGACGTGACCGTGTTCCTCGTCGACGACGGGAGCAGGCTGCCCATCGACGAGGACGCCGTGCGCGCCGTCGCGACGGGCCTCCGCGTCGTCTTCGCTCGGCACGCCGTGAACCTCGGCCAGGGCGCCGCCCTCGAGACGGCTCGCCGGCTCGCGCTCCAGCCGCGCTGGCAGCCGGTTGCCGGTCCGTTCGACGCGTTCGTCACGATGGACTCCGACGGGCAGCACCAGCCGAGCGACGTGCTCGCCCTCGCGGGCGCGATCGCCGCGGGGGCCGACGTCGCCCTCGGGGATCGGTTCGCGGGCGGCTCTGACGTGCCGACTTCGCGCCGCGTGCTGCTGATGATGGCACGTCTCTTCGAGCGCGCGACCACCGGGCTCAACCTCTCCGACGTGCACAACGGTCTGCGCGCGTTCGGTCCGCGCGCCATCGAGCGGATGCAGATCCGCCAGAACCGCATGGCGCACGCGACGGAGATCTCGCGAAGCATTTCGCGCGCGTCGGCCGAGCGCGCCGCGGATGACCGGCTGCGTGTCGTCGAGGTCCCCGTCTCCGTCCGCTACACGGGTGAGTCGCTCGCGAAGGGGCAGCGCGCCAGTGGCGCCGTCGCGATCGTCGTCGATCTCTTTCACGGCTTTCTCTTCAGCCCCCACGAGCCGCGTGAGCCCCGATGATGCAGGCCGAGATCACGCCCGCCGCGATCGCGCTCGTCGGCCTCCTCACCGCGCTCTTCCTGCACGATTTCGTCACCCTCGCGCGCAATCGCAGGCTGCTGCTGCTGCAGCTGGTGGTGTTCGCGATCGGCGGGACGCTCATCGTGTATCCGGAGATCGCGCGCCGCCTCGCGCACTTCGTCGGCATCGGTCGCGGCGTCGATTTCGTGCTCTACCCGCTCGTCATCTGGCTCGTGCGTGAGTCACTCCTCTCGCGGCGTCGGCGGCACGACGAGCAGGAGCGGGTGACCGAGCTGGTCCGAGCCTTCGCGGCCTCGGGGGCGCACGAGGTCGTTCAGTCGAGGGACCGCGCGCCGGCGCACTCGTCCGGCCCCTCGGCTTCCTGAACGGAGTAGCTGCGGTCGGGGTGGAAGCGGGGGGCGTAGAGGAACGTCCACGGCTGGCGGTTGACGCACACGCGCTCGCCGGGCCGAGCGTGCTCGAGCGCGGCGCGGTCGACCTTCGCCGCGAGGAACGTCGCGAACGAATCGCCAGACGCGTAGAGGTACGTGGCGTCGGTCGACCAGGCGACGATCGCGAACGCGCCGAGGGCGACGAGACCGGTGACCGCCCGCCGCTCGCGTGACCAGACGACGAGGTTCAGCGAGACGAGCAGAAGCATCCAGAAGAGGTAATAGCGGAGCTCGTGCGACTGCGGCACGAGGCTCGCCACGAGGGTCGCTCCGCCGGCGAACCACGCCGCCACCTTGGCCTCGCGCGTTCGCCGCACGAAGGCCGCGAACAGCAGCGCGGCGACGTTGACGATCACATACGCGCCGAAGAAGCCGCCCATGCGGTAGCCGGGCGCGCTCGGCGGCGTCCACTGGTCGATCGACCATCGGTGGTGCTCGGCGATCGGGTAGAGCCCGAGCTCGATCACGGATGCGCCCCAGCGGACGGGCCGAGGAACGTTCTCGAGCCAGACCGGGCTCGACGCGTAGGCGCCCTCCGCGTGCGGTAGCGACTTGCCGAGCAGGTGGAGCTCGACGGGCCACACGGGGTTGCCGTGGTGCACCGCGTTCTTCAACGGAGTGGCGAACACGAGCGGCAAGGCGAGCGCGATCACGAGCAAGCGGGCGCGGCGCTTGGTGTCGCGACGCAGCGCGGTGGCGACGAGCACAGTCGCGGCGGCGAGGACCGCCGGTACGAGCTGGAACTTGGTGTTCGCGGCGGCGACGGCGAGGACGCTCGCGCCGACCATCACGCGAAGGCTCGGCGCCTTGCGCAAGACGAGCTGCCGGTAGGCGAGCAACGCGAGCATCGTCACGCACGCGTTCGCAGGGAGGTCGACGTAACAAGCCGTCGCGTGGATCTGGACGAGTGGGATCGCGAGGAGGGCGATCACGGTCAGGTGCGCGGGGACCGCGAACGTCTGCCTCAGGAACCACGCGAGCCCCGGCAGCGCGGCGAACGCGACGAAGCTCGCGCACTCGGGGCGACCGGTGATGCGCCAGAGAATCCCCTGGAGCAGCTCGCCGAAGAGCGGAAACCCGTCGTAGCGGGCCTGGTTCGCGTGGCCAAACGTGAAGGAGCTCGAGTCGACGAGGCCGACGAGCCGCGCTGCGAAGGGCAGGTGGTAGTACCAGACGTCCCAGGCCTTCGATACGTCGTGCCAGGCCGCGATCGCGAGCGACGCGAGCAGGGCGACCGCGAGCACGCGCAGCGCGATGTCCAAGGTCTCCTCCACGCGGTCGCGCGTCACGCGTTGGCTCATACCGCGAACCGAGTCGCGCTGTCCTGGTCTTCCTGGTCAATCCGCTTTCGCTGGCTGGGTTTTCCCTGTTGTATGCGTGTCGTGAGAACCACGCGCTGCCGCTACGCTCCCTTCGCTCTCGTCTTCGCCCTCGCTCTCGTCGGGTGTGGTCGTCAGCCCGCCGTCAGCACGAACGAGCTCGCGCTCCGACGAGTCGTCATCTACCGGAACGGCGTCGCGTACTTCGAGCGCACGGGACACGTCGACGAGAGCGAGGTCCACTTCAAGGTGAAGGACAGCGAGGTCGGCGATTTTCTCGCGACCCTCACCGTCAGCGAGACCGGCGGCAGCTCGGTACGCTCGGTCGCGTT
Organism: Myxococcales bacterium; assembly: GCA_025351875.1. GTDB lineage: Bacteria > Myxococcota_A > Polyangia > Polyangiales > Polyangiaceae > Labilithrix. Next base: position 20,855 of record JANXVA010000143.1, read on the forward strand.
CCCCATGAAGTTGGTGGAGGACGAGGAGGAGCTCGAGAAGGACAAAGACGGCAAGCCGATCCCGCGGAAGAAGACGGAGGACGAGAAGCGCCACCTGAAGCGTGTCGTGCTCGCCCTCGACGGCAAGGCTCACGATCTGGAGATCGGGTACGTCGCCGAGGCGCCGGTGTGGCGGCCCTCGTATCGCCTCACCGTGGAGAAGAGCGGCGAGGCTTACCTCCAGGCCTGGGGCGTCGTGCAGAACCTCTCCGGTGAGGACTGGAAGAACGTGAAGCTCTCGCTCGTGGCGGGCGCGCCGCTCGCGTTCGAGGCGCAGCTCGGTGAGCCGATCATTCCCGAACGACCCACGGTCACCGATCGCGGCGAGGTCATCGCGTCGGTGCCGAGGGGTGACACGTCGCTCCGCCAGGAGACCGCGAAGAACGCGCCGGTCGATCGCGACAGCGACGGGATCCCCGACGTCGCCGACCGCGAGGACGATGCCCCGGCCGACCTCAAGAAGCGCGACAAGGCGAGGGGAGGGAAGGCCGCGCGTGGACCTCAGGGGGCAGCGACCAGGGCAGCCGAGCCGCCGAAGCCGAGCGCGGCTCCGGCCGCTCAGCGCGCGCCGGCTTCGCCACCGCCGCCTCCTCCGCCACCTCCGCCCACGCAGGCGCCGCGCAGCCTGCGCTCGCTCGCGGCCATCGCCGTCGAGTCCGGCTCCACGCGCTACGATCTCCCGCTCGCCGTGACGATCCCCGACAAGAGCGCGACGATGGTCATGCTCCTGTCGCGTCGCATCCCGGGCGAGGCGCTCTTCTTGTTCGCGCCCGACGGAGGCGTCCCGGACTCGGCCTCGCATCCGTTCCGCGTCGTGCGCTTCTCCAACACGACGGCGGGCGTGCTCGAGCGCGGCCCGATCGCCGTCTTCGAGCACGGCTCGTTCCTGGGGCAGGGCATGGTCGACCCGCTGCCCGCCGGCGCCACGGCCACCGTGCCGTTCGCCCTCGAGCGAGGCCTGGCCGTCGATCAGGAGCAGAAGCGTGACGAGCTCGGCGAGCGCATTGCCAAGATCGAGAACGGCGAGCTCACGATCGAGCGCGACGACGTGCGCCAGACGAAATATCGCCTTCGCAACGGCTCCGACCTCGACGCGAAGATGCTGCTGCGCCACCCGCGCATCAACGGCGCGCGCCTGCACCAGCCACCCGCAGAGACCGAGGACAACGTCGGCACGCAGACCGCCCTGGTTCCCGCGCGAATCAAGGCTCACGCGACGACCGAGCTCGTCGTCGACGAGCGCCTCACGAATCGCCGTCGCGAGGACTGGTTCACCGTCATCGCCGACAACGCCGTGAAGTCCTACCTCGCGGATTCTCGCGCCGATCGCGTCATCGCGTCGAAGCTCACCGCGGCATGGGTCCTGCGCAAGGACATCGTCAGCCGCTACGAGGCACGGGGCAAGCTCGCGCAGGAGCAGGCGACGCTCTCGCAGCAGAGCCAGGAGACGCGCGCAAACCTCCGAGCGATCGAGAAGAACAAGAGCGCTGACGCGCTCCGCGTGAAGCTCACGGCGCGACTCGCCGAGACGGCCACGCGGGTCGACGAGGTCAGCAAGCGCATCGTCGAGATCGACGCGAAGCTCGCCGAGCTGCGCATCCAGTTCAAGGAGCTGCTCCGCGACGCGGTGGTGGTGGCTCCGTTGCCCCCGAAGTGATGATCTCGGGATGACCGAGAAGGACGTCCTCACTCCTCATCAGCGCGCTGTGGCCGAGCGCGTGCTCGCCGAGGAGTCGGCGCACCGCGAGCACGTCGTCGTGTATCTCAGCGGCGCTCACGCCTACGGCTTTCCATCGCCCGACAGCGATCTGGATCTCAAGGCCATTCACATCGCGCCGACGCGTGCGCTCCTCGGCTGCCGTGAAGATCGCTGGCGCCGATCCTTCGAGCTACGCGGCTCGCAAGCGCGGGATGCTCGCCGCCGGCGTGCTGATGACGGCGCCCGGCGCCCCGATGATCTTCATGGGGCAGGAGATGCTCGAGGACACGAAGTTCGACCCGCAGCCCGCGCCGCTCGACGGGGCGAACGCCGCGTCGAATGCTCAGGTGCGTGCATTCTACAAGGACATGATCCGCCTGCGTCGTAACCTCGATGGCGTGTCCGCTGGGCTGACCGGAAAGAACGTCGCGATGACGCAGCTCAACGACGGCTCGGGAAACAAGGTCCTCGTGTATCGCCGCTGGAACGTCGTCGGTGACGACGCGATGGTGATCGCGAACTTCGGCGCGAAGAAGTACACGTCGCTACGACGTGGGTGTCCCTTCGGTAGGGACCTGGGTCGCACGCGTCGACTCCGATGCGACCAAGTACGGCGCGGACTTCGGCGCGGCGGCTCCGACTGCCGTGGCGGTCACTGCGGCGGCGCGTGACGGGTTGCCGGCGACGGCGTCGATCGTGCTCGGCCCGTATGCGGTCGTCGTGCTCACGCGGTGAGCGGCTAGGTCGCGGCCCGCCGATGGATCATCGGCACGAAGCGAACGGCGCCGAGGTCTACGCAGACGAGCTTACCGCCCTGCTTTCGATGGCGCTCGAGGCGCTGATCGCGCGCCTGCGGCCCCACCGGCACCACGAGCAGTCCGCCCTCGGCGAGCTGCGCGACGAGGGCCTCTGGCAGACGG
>JANXVA010000167.1 GCA_025351875.1 Myxococcales bacterium
GCGCGTTCTCGATCGCGTCGATCCTCGGCGTCCCCGCCGGGCTCGAGCTCGCGCGTCAGGGTGGCTGGAAGCTCCCGTTCATCGCGGTCGCCGTGCTCGGGGCGATCATCACGGCGTACACGAGCGCGGCGCTTCCCTCGATGTCCGGTCACCTCGCGCTGGCCCGCAAGCGCCCGTTCGGGAGGGATCTCCTCCAGATGCTCCGCTCCGACGTCCTTCTCTCGCTCGTGATGACGGCGTTCGTGATGGCCTCGAGCTTCATACTGATCCCGAACATCGCGCCTTACCTGCTCTACAACCTCGGCTACCCGCGAGCCCATCTCGGGCTGCTCTACCTGGTCGGCGGCGCGGTGAGCTTCGTCGCGATGCGCGGCGTCGGCACGATGGTGGATCGCTTCGGCTCGGCGCGCGTCGCGACGTTCGGCACGGTCTTCGTGTCGACGGTCATCTACCTGGGTTTCGCCCGCGTGCCGCCGGCCTTTCCGGTCATGGCGATCTTCGTGCTCTTCATGCTCGCGATGGCGTTCCGCAACGTCTCGTACAACACGCTCACCTCCAAGGTGCCGCTGCCCGACGAGCGTGCACGCTTCGGCTCGATCCAGTCGTCGGTCCAGCACCTCGCGTCGGCGCTCGGCGCCTTCGCGTCGGCGCAATTTCTGACCGAGCTACCCGATCACAAGCTGGTCGGTGTCGACGGCACGGCCTACACGTCGATCGGCCTGAGCGTGTGCCTCATCCCACTGTTCTGGGTCGTGGAGCACCGCGTCACGAGATCGACACGCGTCGCGCCCTAGGACGGAAGGCTGGCGCACGTTCGCGGCGCCGCGAGCCTGTGCTATCTGGCCGCTCACGATGCCGCCTTTCGACGAGAGCAACGCGCGCGTGGCGCAGGACGCCGAGCACGCGCTCCGCACCGTCCGCGCGATCCGCGATGCGCTCGCGAACGTGCCCTTCTACGCGAAGCAAGGCCTCGCCGCGCCGGCCGAGGCGGCCGAGCTCCAGGGAGCGCTCGCGGCGCTGCCGCTCCTCACTCCCGCGAAGATCCGACCGACGCTTCCAAAAGCGTGGCTGCCCGAAGGGCGCGACGCGAAGGCGGAGCTCGCGTCGGGCAAGCTCGCGGTCGTCGAGACCGGTCTCGCCGAGTCGCGCATCAGGCTCCTGTGGGACGGCGCGTGGTGGCGCGCCCAGGAGGCACGCGCGCTCGGTGCGAGCCCGAAGGCGGCGCTCAGCGTGGGCCAAACGTACCGTGATGCGGTGCTCTGGGTCCCGGAGCGCGGCACCGGCTCGTGTGGCTCGGGCGATCCCGAGTACGAGGAGCGGCTCGAGGGCAGTCGCCTTCACCTGAACTCGCGGCAAGATCCGACGTTCTGGTCGGAGTCGGTGATGACACGGATGCTCGACGAGCTCGCGCGCCACGAGACGACCGGGCTCCTCGCGGATCCGTTCTACCTCGACGTGCTCGCGCGGCACGCCGCGGTCGTCGGTCGGCGACTCGACGTGCGCGGGTTCGTCGGGCTGACTCGCGGACTGACGACGGCCGCGCATCGCGAGGCGCTCGCGCACGTGTTCCCGCCCGCGAACGTCGTGCAGATCTATGGCGCCCGCGAGGCCGGCATCCTGTTCGTCCAGGGTGACGACGGACTCATGCATCATGCACCCTTCACCACGCACGTGGAGCTGCTCCGCGCCAAGGTGCCGACGCCCGGCGCGAAGAGCGTCGCGCTCGTCGTCGTCACGACGCTGGATCGCGACGTGCAGCCGCTGGTGCGCTACGTGCTCGGTGACCTCGTCCAGGTGGCCGACGCTCCTTCGCGGTTCACCACGGTGCCGCCGCTCGCGAGCGTCGAGGGCAAGCTGGACGACGCGATCCTCCGGCCCGACGGCGCGCTCGTCACTCCCGGCGCCATCGATCGCGCAATTGCTTCGTCTTCACCGCGCGCCTACCAGGTCGTGCAGCGTGACGCGGCAAACGTGGAGCTCGAGGTGGTCGGCGGGTCTCCGGAGGCCGCGCGGGAGGCGCTGGCGCCGCTGCTCTCTGGCATGACGATCACCGCGCGGCCGGCCACGGCCATTGCGGTCGAGCCGAACGGGAAGTACCGCATCTCGCGGCGCATCGCGCCGCAAACGGGCTACGAGCTCTTCGAGGGAGTCGAACGGTGAAGGAAGCGATCGATCGCCACGCACGCAGCGTGCGCTCACAGATTCCGTTGCTCACCCGCGAGCTCTCGGGCCGACCGCTCGTGTTCCTCGACAACGCGTCGACGACGCCGAAGCCCCGTCCCGTGATCGACGCCGTCGTGAACTACTACGAGCGCTCGACGGCCAACGTGCATCGCGGCGTCCACTCGCTCGGCGAGGAGGCGACGCGCCTGTTCGACGACGCGCGGCGTGAGGTCGCTTCGCTCATCGGGGCGAACCCCGGAGAGGTCGTCCTCGTGCGCGGCACGACAGAGGCGATCAACTTCGTCGCGAACGGGCTGGAGCTCGGTCCCGAGGACGAGGTCGTGTTCCCCGCGAGCGAGCATCACGCGAACTGGATCCCCTGGCGCATGCACGGCAAGCCGGTCCCGGTCCCGATCGACGAGGACGGCGTTCCTCGCTGGGAGGCGATCGAGGGGCTCATCACCTCGAAGACGAAGCTCATCTCGATTGGGCATGTATCGAACGTGACCGGCGCGATCGCTCCCGTCGAGGAGGTCGTCCGGATCGCGAAGCGGCACGGCGTGCCGGTGCTGCTCGACGCGGCGCAGTCCCTCTCGCACCTCCCGCTCGACGTCACGAAGCTCGGCGTCGATTTTCTCGCGGCCTCGTCCCACAAGGCGTTTGGGCCGTCGGGTGTCGGCATCCTCTGGGGGAAGAAGGAGTTCCTCGCGAAGTGCCCGCTCTATCAGGTGGGCGGCGGCATGGTCTCGCTGAACAACGACGTCGACGTCGGCGGCTTCGTTCCGCGCGACGCGCCGTTCAAGTTCGAGGCGGGCACGCCCGCGATCGAGGCGACCATCGGCTTCGGCGCGGCCGTGAAGTGGATGCGCGCGATCGGGATGGATGCGATCCGCGAGCACGACCTCGCGATGAGCAAGTACCTGTTCGAGGGTCTCTCGGACATCCCGGGCGTGCGGATCCTCGCGAGGAAGCTTCCGTACGAGCAGCGCATCGCGCTCGCGACGTTCGTGGTCGACGCGCCGGCGATGACCCAGGAGAGCGTGGCGCGCGCGCTTTGCGACATGTTCGGCGTGTGCGT
>JANXVA010000194.1 GCA_025351875.1 Myxococcales bacterium
CTTCTCCACCTGGAGGATCTCGATCTCGGCCTGCATCAGCTCATGGAGGCGCTCGAGCCGCTTCACCGCGTCCTCCATTTCTAGGAGAGCCTGGCGATCGGTGAGCTTGATGGTCGGAAGGTTGGCGACGATCGTGTCGGACAGACGCGCCGCATCGTCGATGGTCTGCGCGCTCATCAAGACTTCGGGTTGAACCTTCTTGTTCAACTTCACGTACATCTCGAAGGCGGCCTGCACGCTACGCATCAAGGCCTCGACCTCGACGCCCTTCGCCGCATGCTCCACGACCTCCTCGACCTCGACGAGGAAGTACTCCTCCGTCTCGGGGAATTTCTTGATCTTCGCGCGGCGCTTCCCCTCGACGAGCACCTTCACCGTGCCGTCCGGCAGGCGGAGCAGCTGCATGATCGTGCCGAGAGTGCCGACCTGGAAGATGTCGTCGGGAGTCGGCTCGTTGGTCTTCGCATTCTTCTGCGCAGCAAGGAAGATGTCCTTGTCGCGCGCCATCGCGGCATCGAGCGCGTTGATCGAACGCTCACGACCGACGAACAGCTGGCTCACCATGTGGGGGAACACGATGATGTCGCGGAGCGGAAGAAGGGGGACGCTACGACGCTTCACGTCGCGGGCCGGTTTGCCGTCATCGCTCTTGAAGAACATAGGGGCATCGTTTTACCCCGAAACCAGGGCCCCTACCAACCTCGTCCGAGGCGATTTTCTGCGGCTGAATCGTCGCGCTCGGAGATTCGCCGGCCTTTTCAGCGGCAGGGCTAGAGGTCCGCGTTGGCCAGCTCCGGCGCAGTTCCGCTCCGCGACGACGTTTCGACGTCACACACGCGCGACCCGCAGCTACCAGCTGACGTCGAAGACCACCTCGCGGCCCGCGCCGACCGTGACCTCGACCCGCGGGTTCTCGTCGAAGCTCTGAACGAGCCCCTCGACGAGGCCGAGGCCGTTCTCGATCGAACCGTAGTAGCGCGGGAACGTCACAGCGACGCGTCGATCGGCCTTGCGCTCGGACGTGAGCTCGGGGCCACGCGCGATCACCATGAAGATGTCGGGGTAGCGGAGCAGCGTCGCGCCCGGATCGCGGAGGAGCGAGAACGTGACCTTGCCCAACGTCGAGTCGGCGAACACCTCGACCTCGCCACGCGCGAGGAGTCGAAACGCCTCGCGCGGGGAGCCGGGAAACCGCGCCCGCGCGACGCTGTCGAAGACGCGTATGTAGTCGCGCATCGGGTAGCTCTCGAACGCGTGATAGCGCCCGTGCTTCTCCGGCTCGAGAAGCGTCGCGGCAACGGCTTCCCACTCGGCGCCGAGCGCCGCGACGTATCGGTTGAAGAACATCCCCTTCGTCGTGAAGTCGAGCGGGATGCTGGCGAGCGTCGCCGCGAGGTCGATATCGCCCTCGAGCGGCACATCGGCAGTGGTGACGAAGCGTTCGGTCATCGGTGCGAAGGAGCGCTCAGCGGCAGTAACACGCCAGTGACGGCGTCACGCCCCGAGACGCGCAGGCCGCCGCTCGAGGCTGTGCACCCGAGCGCGGCCTCGAGCGCTACGCGAGCTCGGCTTCCTTCGTGTAGACGATGAGCGGTGCCTCGCCCTTCGTGATCACTTCCTCGTTGATCACGACCTCCTTGATGCCCGCGCGCCCGGGCACGTCGTACATGATGTCGAGCATCGCGTGCTCGAGGATGGCGCGGAGACCGCGGGCGCCTGCGTTGCGGACGAGGGCCTCCTTCGCGATCGCGGAGAGGGCCGTCTTCGTGAACTTCAGCTTCACGCCATCCATGTCGAACAGCTTCTGGAACTGCTTCACGAGCGCGTTCTTCGGCTTCGTCAGGATGTCGATCAGCGCTTCCTCGTTCAGCTCGTGCAGCGTCGCGATGACGGGCAAGCGGCCGATGAACTCGGGAATGAGCCCGAACTTCAGGAGATCCTCGGGCTGCACCTTCTGGAGGAGCTCGCCGAGCTTGTAGTCCTTCTTCGACTTGATTTCCGCGCCGAAGCCGAGCGTCTGCTGCCCGATACGACGCTGGACGATCATGTCGAGCCCGACGAAGGCACCACCACAGATGAAGAGGATGTTCTGCGTGTCGACCTGGAGGAAGTCCTGCTGGGGATGCTTCCTGCCGCCCTTTGGCGGGACGTTCGCGATCGTGCCTTCGATGATCTTGAGGAGGGCCTGCTGCACGCCCTCGCCCGACACGTCACGGGTGATGCTCGGGTTGTCGCTCTTGCGGCTGATCTTGTCGATCTCGTCGATGTAGACGATGCCGCGCTGCGCGCGCTCGACGTCGTGGTCGGCGTTCTGCAGGAGCTGCACGATGATGTTCTCGACGTCCTCGCCGACGTAGCCGGCTTCCGTGAGCGTCGTCGCATCGGCGATCGCGAACGGGACGTGGAGGATCTTCGCGAGCGTCTGCGCAAGGAGCGTCTTGCCCGAGCCGGTGGGGCCCAGGAGCAGGATGTTCGACTTCGCGAGCTCGACCTCGTCGGAGCTCACGCGCGAATCGATGCGCTTGTAGTGATTGTGGACGGCGACCGCGAGGACCTTCTTCGCGCGGTCCTGGCCGATCACGTAGTCGTCGAGGATCGTCTTGATCTCGGAAGGCTTCGGGATCGGGGCGGTGCCGGCGTACGGCTCGTCCTTCTCGACTTCCTCCGCGATGATGTCGTTGCAAAGCCCGATGCACTCGTCGCAGATGTAGACCGTAGGTCCTGCGATGAGCTTCTTCACTTCCTTCTGCGACTTTCCGCAGAAGGAGCAGCTCAGGTTGCCACTGTTGTGATCGTCGCGACGGCGCTCCACGAATCCCTCTTTCTAGGGGAAAGCCTATTCCCCTGTCCGCCATGCCGCAAGCTTCTGCGGTGCGGGCCCCCACGTTGAACGCGGCAACCGGTCTGGAGAACGAGAACGGCGCGCACCTGCGCGCCGTTCATGCGGTGCGGCGAAGAAACCGAAGCTTCCCCGCGCTCCCGCTTACTTCTCCTTCGTGCCGTCCGACCGCTTCTTCGGCGGCAGCATGACGTTGTCGATGAGACCGTATTCCTTGGCCGCAGCCGCGCTCAGGTAGAAATCGCGGTCGATGTCCTTGTGGACCTGCTCCTTCGACTTGCCCGATGCGGCGGTGAGGATGTCGGTGAGGACGTCCTTGAGGTGCCGGATCTCCTTGGCCTGGATCTCGATGTCCGACGCCTGCCCACGTGCACCGCCCATGGGCTGGTGAATCATGACGCGAGCGTTCGGCAGCGCGTTACGGCGGCCCTTGGTGCCGGCCGCGAGGAGCACAGCGGCCATCGACGCCGCCATGCCGAGGCACGTGGTCGAGACGTCGCAGCGCACGTACTGCATCGTGTCGTGGATCGCGAGGCCGCTGGTCACAACGCCGCCAGGGCTGTTGATGTAGACCATGATCTCCTTGTCCGGGTCCTCGCTCTCGAGGAACAGGAACTGGGCGATGATGACGTTGGCCAGCATGTCGTGGATCTCGTCGTAGAGAAACACGATGCGGTCCTTGAGGAGGCGGTCGAAGATGCTCCAGCCGCGCTCGCCGCGGTGGGTCGTCTCGACGACATTCGGGATGAGGACGCCGGACGCGGTGGCCCCTGCCCGCGTGTCGATCGACGTGATGCTCGAGAGGAACCCGGAGGCGTTGGCGCTCTCCAGGACGGCCATCGCCTGCGCACGATTCTCGGGTCGCTTGGTCGTCATGGTTCAGCCTTCCTTCTTCTCTTCAGACTTCGATGCCGCAGCCTCGGGCGCCGGTGCGGGCAGCTCAGGCTTCGGCGGATCGCCGTCCTTGATGTTCGACTTCGTCTCGATGAAGTCGAGGATCTTGTCCTCGAGGATCATGCCGATGAGGATGTCGCGCTTCGACTTCTCGCGGTACTCGACGCGCAGCTTCGCGACGTTCTTCCCGGTCTCCTCGGCGAGCTCGGCAAGGCCCTTCTCGAGATCCTCGTCCGTGACCTTGAACTCGTTCTTCTTGGCGATCGCGGCCATGAGGAGGCCCGCGCGCACCTTCTTCTCGGCGTCCGCGAGGATCGCGGCGTGGAGCGCGTTGTACTGCTCCTGCGTGATCCGCTGACCCATCCGGCGGGCGCTCTGCAGGACCTCCTGCTCCATGATGCGGCACTGCTGCTCGACCAGGGAGGGAGGAACGTCGCAGCTGTTCTCGCTGTTGAGCTTGTCCACGATCTGCTCGGCGAGGACGGTCTCGGAGCGATCCTTCGCGTTCTTCTCGAGCTTCGTGTGGATGTCGGCGCGGAGCGCGACCAGCGTGTCGAAGCCGATGTCCTTCGCGAACTCGTCGTCGACGGTCGGCAGGACGCGCTCCTTGAGGTCGCTCAGGGTGATCGCGAACGTGCCCTTCTTCCCTCGGAAGTCCTCGCGGGGGTGCTCGGCCGGGAACGTGTGCTCCGCCGTGGTCTTGTCGCCGACGTTCTTGCCGACGAGGACCTCGTCGATCTCCGGAAGCGCCTGGCCCGAGCCGAGCTCGATCTGGACGCCCTGACCGCCGCCGTCCTTGATCTCCTTGCTGTCGACCGACAGGCTGAAGTCGATCGAGAGGACGTCTCCCTTCACCGCGGGGCGCGCGGGCTCGGGCGCCTTGAGCGCCGCATGACGCTGGCGAAGCCCCTCGAGCTGCTCCTCGACGAGCTTCTCGTCGACCTCGACCTTGGGCCGGAAGAGCTCGAAGCCTTCGAACTTCACGCTCTCGATGTCGGGCTGCACCTCGAAGGTCGCCGTGAACGAGAAGGGCTGCTTGGGGTCGATGCCCTTGGCCTCGACGTTGGGCTGGCTCACCGGCGTGAGGTTCTTGTCGCTGAGGATCTTCGGCAGGGTGTCGTTGACGATCGCGTTGGCGACGTCGTTCTGGACCTGCGGCGCGAACATGCGCGTGAGGACGTCACGCGGCGCCTTTCCAGGGCGGAACCCCTTGATGTGGGCTTTCTTGCCAAGGGTCAAATAGGCCTTGTCGACCTCGGCCTTGACGACGGTCGCCGGGACCTCGACGGAGAGCTCCATGACGACGGGAGAGATGCGCTTCTCGCTGACTTGCATTGGGGCGGGTGACATTACTTTCCCCACAGGGGGGGTCAAGCGTCGTCGGCCGTCATTGTCATGACGCTACCGCCACGGGACGGGGGCTCCGCGGCGCCTGGGGCCCCCGCGCGAGGCGGATCCGGGCGGCACACGGGGTGCAGCGAGGCCTGCATGACGTTCAAGACGATGACGGGTGTAGCGACCGATTGGGATGCACTCGATGCCGAGCTCGCCCGCTGGCTCCGTACCCGGACGTCGCTCCGCGCCGAACGGGAGCGCGAGTCGTCGCCCCTCGACGACGTCGCGATGGCGCTCCGCCGCGTCCGCGCGACGCTCACGTTCGTCGCCTGCTCGGCAAGCGCAAGCGACGACGACGCCAACGTCGCGAGCCTCGTCTCGCGTGCCTACCGCTGGTCGATCCGCGTCGCCCGCGAGCTCGAGGCGATCGAGCAGCTCGACCTCGACCCCATGTCGGAGTGGAGCCGGTTCGAGGGCTTCGCGCCCTTCGCGCTCGCCTTCTTCGACAGCGTCCTCGCCGGGCCGTTCGCGACCGCGACGAGGACCTCCGAGGTCGCGCGCCTCCGCCGCGAGATCGACGCCGTCCTCACACCCCTCGCCACCGCGATGACCTCGTCAGCCCTCGCCGCCTGAGAGGTTCCGGGAGAACCGGGCGCCGCCCAGGCGTGTCTGGCGGGGCCGCCGCGGCGCCGCTCGCCGCAGGCGAATCACGCCGGCCAGGTCGCACCTCGGGGAGGCTCAGGCGAAGCCTGAGGGCGGAGCCCCAAATGAAACGTGCCCCCTGAGGAGAGGCTTCCTCAGGGGGCGGTACTTCTTGCAGCTCAGTCGTCCCCGGGAAGGGACTCTCGAAACACTCTCTTCAGAATCGTGTCGGTCAGTCGTCGTCGTCGTCATCCGGATCCGCATACTCGTCGACGGTGTCGTCGAAGAGCAGGTCGGATCCTTCGAAGGTCGTGTCTTGCATCAAGTCGTCGAGAGAAAACCCGCACTTCATGTCGGGTCGAATCGTCTCTCGCTCGAACTCTTCCATGCTCCGGTAGCTCTTCGGAACGCCCATCTCTCAAAACCCTCCGCGCAATTCACAAGAAAGCAGTGCCCAGATCTTCATGACGGGAGCGCGCCGCCGCTGCGGCGATCGTCGAGGTGGATGACCTGTGCGGTCGCTCCGGCCTGCATCGGACGCGGCCGAAAGAACGAAGCAGCCATGATCCGATCGACGCTTGCGTCATCGCGATCCAGCGCCGCCAGCACCTTCGTCAGCACGTCCTTCATTCGTCGCTCCCTGGTCGGTGACCACGTTCACCTACATCTGTCCACACCATACGCTGATGGTCTGCACGGTCAAAAAAGCGCGACCGTTTTCCGTCGGCGTGTCGTGTGCGCGTCGTCGTGCACCGAAGGGACGGTTGCGGCGGTGTGTCCATCGGCAGTACACATCACGGGCCGATGGCAGCTCCTTCCAACCGTGCGCGCGTCACGTGCGTCGTCAATCAGAAGGGCGGCGTCGGTAAGACCACGACCGCGGTGAACCTCGCCGCGAGCGTCGCTGCCGCAGAGAAGCGCACGCTGCTCGTCGACATGGATCCGCAAGGCAACGCGAGCTCCGGCTGCGGCGTGCGCTCGGGCACGCGCGAACGCACGATCTACGACGTGCTCATCGGCGCCGTGCGCATGGAAGACGTCCTCGTCGAGACCGAGGTCCCTCGCCTCTTCGTCGCGCCCGCCACGCAGGATCTCGTCGCCGTCGAGATCGAGCTCGTCGACGACCCGAAGCGCGCGCTCAAATTGAAAGAAGCGCTCGCGCCCGTCCTCTCGCGCTTCGACCACGTCTTCATCGACTGCCCGCCGTCGCTGAGCCTCCTCACGCTGAACGCGCTCGCCGCGGCCGACGCCGTGCTGGTCCCGCTCCAGTGCGAGTACTACGCGCTCGAAGGCCTCACTCACCTCATGGCCACGATCGACCGCGTGAAGAACGGAATGAACCCGAAGCTCGAGGTCGACGGCGTCGTGCTCACGATGTTCGACCCGCGGAACAACCTCGCGCACCAGGTGGCCGACGAGGTCAAGAAGCACTTCTTCGTGTTCGAGAGTGTCATCCCGCGCAACGTGCGCCTGTCGGAGGCGCCCTCGCACGGCAAGCCCGCCATCCTCTACGACGTCCAGTCGAAGGGCGCGCAGGGGTACCTCGCGCTCGCACGCGAGCTGCTCCTCAGGCACGACGCCCCCGCCAAGGCCGCGAAGAAGAAGGCCGTCGGAGTCCGCCGATGAGCGCTCCGATCAACGACACGAAGCGCCGCGCGCTCGGCCGTGGGCTCGACGCGCTCCTCCCCGCGGCGCGCGAGCAGGCGCCCGCGCAGTACGCCGACAAGAGCGTCTTTCTCTGCGCGCTCGAGAAGCTCACGCCGCAGAAGGGCCAACCCCGGCAGTTCTTCGCGAAGGACAAGATCGACGAGCTCGCCGCGTCCATCAAGGAGCACGGCCTCCTCGAGCCCATCGTCGTGCGCCGCGTGTCTGGTCAAGACAAGCTCGAGATCATCGCCGGCGAGCGCCGCTGGCGCGCCTCCCAGAAGGCGGGGCTCCGCGAGGTCCTGGTCGTCGTGAAGGACGTGTCGCCGAAGACGGCCTTCGAGCTCGCGCTCATCGAGAACGTGCAGCGCGAGGACCTGAATCCGGTCGAGCTCGCGGAGGCGCTCGACCGCCTCGTGAAGGAGCACCACTACACGCAGGAGACGCTTGCGGAGCGGCTCGGCAAGGACCGCACGACGGTCGCGAACTCGCTTCGCCTCCTCAAGCTTCCCGCGAGCGTGCGCGCTCGTGTCATCACCGGTGAGCTCAGCGAAGGGCACGCCCGCGCGCTCCTCGGCGCTCCGGACGCGAGCAAGATCGAGGAGCTCGCCGACAAGTGCGTGCGCGGCCGGCTCAGCGTGCGCGCCGCCGAGGCGCTTGTCCGCGGCGCGAAGGCGAAGTCGGCAGCCGGCAAGGGCGGCAAGGCTCCCCCCGGCAAGTCCGCCTCGCTCCGCGACCTCGAGAATCGCCTCACGAAGGCGGCCGGCACGAAGGTCGTCGTTCGCGATCACGGGAACAAGGGTGAGCTGCTCATTCCCTACGAGGATCTCGATCACCTCGACCGCATCCTCGCGCGCGTCTTCAAGATGGGGTGAGGGCGCGCGTACGGTCCGCTATAAGGGCCCCATGAGCGCGATCATCCTCGACGGGAAGAAGCTGGCCGAGTCCGTTCGCGCGGAGGTCCGCGAGGGCGTCAGCAAGTTCGTCGCCGAGCACGGTCGAGCCCCCGGGCTCGAGGTCGTGCTCGTCGGCGAGGATCCCGCGAGCCAGGTCTACACGCGCAACAAGGAGAAGGCCTCGCTCGAGGTCGGCATCCGCGGCAAGCTCCACTCGCTCCCGGCCGACACCTCCGAGGCGGCGCTGCTCGAGCTGCTCGGGCGGCTCAACGCCGACGACACGGTGGACGGCATCCTCGTGCAGCTCCCGCTCCCGAAGCACATCTCGGAGCAGAAGGTCCTCGACCTCGTCTTGCCGGCGAAGGACGTCGACGGCTTCCATCCGGTCAACGCCGGGCTCCTCGCGTCGGGTCGTCCCGGCCTCGTTCCGTGCACGCCGCGCGGCTGCATGAAGCTCATCGCGTCATCGGGCACGAAGCTCCTCGGTCTGCGCGCGGTCGTGGTGGGGCGCTCGAACATCGTGGGCAAACCGATCGCGCAGCTCCTGCTCGCGGAGCACGCCACGGTGACGATCGCTCACTCGCGTACGAAGGACCTGCCTGCGCTGTGTCGCGAGGCCGACGTGCTCATCGCCGCGGTGGGCAAGGCCGAGATGATCCGCGGCGACTGGGTCAAAGAGGGCGCGATCGTGATCGACGTTGGCATCAACCGCGTCGACCTCCCGCCGAATAGTGCACCCGACGCGAAGAAGACGAAGCTCGTCGGCGACGTCGCCTTCGACGAAGCCAAGGCGCGCGCCGGCGCGATCACGCCCGTCCCTGGCGGCGTCGGCCCGATGACCATCGCGTGTTTGCTGGAGAACACGTTACTCGCGGCTAGTGCCCGCCTCGCACGCTAGCTCAGGTTTGTTCGTTCATTGGGCGCATGATGATGTTGACGATGCGGGAGCGGTCGCGGGGGAGGACGGCGAGGACGACGGCTTCGGCGACGTCTTCGGCGGTGGAGAAGCCCTTCATGTTCGCGCCGTCCGGTGTGCGG
>JANXVA010000228.1 GCA_025351875.1 Myxococcales bacterium
CTCGGGACTCGGCGGCTACGGCGGCCTTCGCCTCGCCCTGCCTCGCTTCGATCTGCGGGTGGGCCCGCGGTACTTCGCCGCGTTCAACCGCGACAACCTCAATCCCCAGAAGAGCTACAACCGCGTCGACCTCGACTCCACGGCCGGCGATCCCTCGCGCGTCATCACGTTCGAGGCAGAGGCCGAGGCGTCCGTGCCGCTCGGTCCCGGCGACATCATCGGTCTCGGGAGTGTCTCGTACGTCACAAACGTGCCCAAAGGTCAGCTCGTCTTCGAGGAGACGCTCCACGTCATCGTCGCGCCGCCGCTGCTGTGGCGCGGGCGCGGCGGCTACGTCGTGCGATTCGGAACCTCGAGGCAGCACAGCGTCGGCATCGTGGCCGACGTGCTCGACGTCCCCAAGCGGGATGACTCCCTCACCATTCGCGTGGGGCCGGTGGTGCGTGTCGTCCTAAGCCGGCGCGTCGAGGTGCGAGGGAGCTTCGTGCCCACGATCATCAGCCCCGATCACATCGGACTCATCGGCGGAGACTTCACCGAGCTCGGGT
Source organism: Myxococcales bacterium (assembly GCA_025351875.1). Taxonomy (GTDB): domain Bacteria; phylum Myxococcota_A; class Polyangia; order Polyangiales; family Polyangiaceae; genus Labilithrix. Next base: position 549 of record JANXVA010000228.1, read on the forward strand.
TCCGCTACCGCTGGGCAACGGAGTAGCGGCTCCCTACTTGTGGGGGTCGGGTGTGGCCGGCTTCGGCACGACACCCGCGGCAGGGAGGCGATGCTCGGAGGTGATCTCCTCCGCATCGCGATCCATGCCGTAGTTGGGCTTCACTCCGCCGGGCATGGGGGATGGCGCGACGTAACCCATGTCGCCGGGGGTCGCGAGCTCGGGCCACGAGTCGCTCGCCGACGGAAGCGCGCGCGCGCTGCTCGCCGGCGCTCCCTCTTCGGCGGCTCCCTTCTCCTCCATCGGGAAATCAGGGATCGCGATGCCGGGGACCTCGCTCACGCGCACGACGGGCGGCGGCGGGACGAGGCCGACCTTCCTGGCGAACGCATCGAGCGCGAACTGCAAGGCCTCCTGCGAGGTCTTCGTGAGGATCGCGTCCCAGCCGAGCGCCGCGACCAGGCCCGCGGCCGTGCCGTTGCCGCTCGTGTGGACGTTCTTCACCCACGCGATGATCTGATCCTTGCTGAGCGTGTCGCAGATCGTATCGGTGCCCTTGAGGCGCCCACCACGACCTTCGAGGTTGTCGAGGAACCAAAGGTCGTCGAAGAGGCCGAGCTCGCGCGCGGTCGCGAGCGCCTTCTGCACCGGGACTCCGGCCACCTTGCCTGAGCGCCAGAAGCTCCACCACTCGTCGAGCGGGACCCAGTCGACGAGGGTCGCCGCGGTGACGCCCTCCTCGAACGCAGCGTCGTCGATGTCGCCGGCGAGGATCGCGTCGTGGACGACGTTGCGGATGCGCTCGTCATCGTCGCGAAGCGCGGCCTTCGCGCCGCGGATGCCCCAGCCGGCGACGATCGGCGCGCGCACTTCGCGCGGAATGTGGACGAAGAGGTTGTCCGTCGCCTTCGTCGCGTCGTGCGGGAAGAATTGGGCGACGAGCTGCTTGGCGTCCTTGACGCGTCCGGCCTCGGTGCGACGGAGCTCCTCCATCGCGAGGCAGAACTTCGTCACTGCACTCTGGCGATCGTTCCTCGGCTTCGGTTCCACGATCCCTCCGTGCGCAGGCAGACCCCACACGCTACCCGAGAGTAGCGAAGGGCGCTCAGCGCGTCGCCACGGAAACGCGGGTTCCGGAGGCGCCGGCGACGGGCCCCGGTACGGACCAGGACCCCGCGCGGAGCCGGGTCGCCTTGACCTGGCCTCCCGAGGAGAAGACGGCGATCGCCTCGTCGCCGCAGACCCCCCTGGCGACGGCTGGCGCGCTGTCGACGGTGGCCGAGCCGTCGGCGAGGAGGAGCGAAGGAGCGCTCCACGTGATTGACGTGGCGCCGAGGGTGCCGGTCATCTTGTACGGCTTGCCGTCGTTGCCGCGGAAGGTGACGAGCACGGCGGTGGGGGAGATGAGCGTGGCGAACATCGCCTCGCTCGTTTGCGCCATTGCCTGCGTGACCGCCGCCGAGCTCCACGCTTTGGTCGCTGCGGTGCGTGTCGCGAAGCCGATGACGTGGTTCACGGTGTTGTCGGCGTAGAGGAGGACGACATCGAACGTACCAGGCACCGACACGAGCGCCGGAGCGGCTGTCTTGAGCGTACCGGCGCCGAGGATCGCGGTGAGCGCGGGCGTCCCGAGTGTGGTGAGCGCGCCGCGCCCGCCCACGCTCCCGCGTCGATCTGGACGGCCCCGCTGAGCATGCTGTCCGTCCCCGCGAGCACCGCAACGATCCCGCCACCCATACAGCTCGGGATAGGCGCGCCGTCCGCGTCGGCGCCGCTGTCGGGGCCCGGCCCTCCACCTTCGCCGGTCGCCGAACCCTCCGAGCCCCCGTCGGACCGTTCGGGAGGCGGCCCGAACTGGGGACCATGCACGGCATCGCCGTTGTCGGTCGCGCAGGCACCGAGCAGCGCCACTGGAGCTACGACACCGGCCGAAAAGAGGACGAGGAGCGAGAGCTCGGTCATGCGAGTCAGGAAGTGCGAACCGTCCTACGAGAGAATCGCGTGCCTACTTCCCCTGTCCAGGACAAAGCTCACGAAGCGCGCCTCGAGCCGAACAAGCCATGTGCGAGAACGGCTCACTGGTCGACGCGTCGACCGCTCCATCGCTCAGGCAATCGCCTGGGCTTTCTGCTCTGATGAGGGCTGCAGTGGGAGGGTCGATGCAAGGATCAAAACCGACAATTCGGCGCGACGATCGCGCGGAGCCGGACGACGACGAGGAGGCCGTAGGTTCCTCTCGCGTGGACGTGGTGAGCGTCGACGGCGCGCGCGGCGACACCGCGACCAGTGGCATGGTCGCCCTCCGACGCGAGCTCGCGAAGCTCAATCAGCAGGCCGCCGCGGTAGAGAAGTCTCTCGACGATCAGCGTCGTGAGCGCACCGACGCCCTGGAGCGGCGCGAGAAGGAGCGCCAGCACACGCTCGCGCTCGAAGCACGAATCGCGAGCGCCGAGGCGGAGACCGCGCTCGTGCGGAAGGCGCACGAGGGGGCGATCGCCGAGCTGCGAGCCGCCCACGAGACGTCTCTCACCGAGCTCCGCCAAGCGCGCGACGAGCGTGCAGCCTTCGAGGCGGCCGCGAGCACCGCGAAGGCAGCGGCCGCGAGCACCGCGAAGAATGAGGCCGCGGCAAAGACGGCAAAGGAAGAGGCCGCGGCAAAGACGGCGAAGGAAGAGGCGACCAAGCACGCCGCCGCGGTCACCAGGCTGAACGAGGAGCTCGCCCGAGCGAAGGCCGACCACGCACGCGATCGCACGACGGCGCGCGAACGCATCGACGTCCTCGAGCGTTCCGCCGAGGAGGTGAGCGCTGCGACACAGCGCATGCAGGCCGACCTCGATTCGGCGCGACAAAACGAGGTGCGCCTCAGCGGCGAGGTCGAGGCGGCAAAGCAGAACGCCGAGCTCCTCGTGGCTCAGTACGAGGCCGCCAAGCAGACCGAGGAGAGTCTCCTCGATGAGATCGAGGCCGCTCGCCAGCGCGAGGAGCGCGTCAGTCGCCAGCTCGAGGCCGCGCTGGCACGGGCCGTGGAGGCCGAGTCGCAGGCGTTGAACATCTCGCTGCAACACGCCTCGCTCGAGGGCAGCCTGCGCACGCTCCGCGACGAGGTCACGAGCGCCTTCGCGCGTGTCGGATCGCTTGCGGCAGCAGCGGCCGCGGTGTCATCGTCACGGATGCTCCCGATGACGCCCGATCTGACGGCGGCGTTCGCGGCGCCCATGGCGCCTGCTGGCGACGAGCCGCGCGCCTCCGCGCCCCCGAGCGGCATGAAGACGCTCGAGCCTCCGGTCCCCCACGAGCTTCCGGGCGACGCGAAGCGCTCGACCCCGCCGCCGCCGAGCTACGGCCCGAACAGCTCGCCCACTGTGGAGCCGACGCCCGCTTCCGACTGAGGCGCCCGGGGCGAGCGACAATCACGATCACGTCGAGCCATGGAGTCGCACCGCGCGAGATGGCACGCGATGTGTATCTGCCTCCCCCGAACCATCAACCGGAAGGCATCACCATGGACACGAAGACGATCAAGGACGACGTGAAGACTGAAGTGAACAAGGGCGTCGAACGCCTCAGCACGCTCCGCGACGAGGTGAAGCTGCATCTTCATCTCGCATCGCTCGACGCGAAGCAGGAGTGGAACGACAAGCTCGAGCCGCACATCAACGAGATGCAGACCACCGCGCACCAGATGAGCGATGCGTCGCGTGCGGCCGTTGGCGACCTCGTGAAGAAGGTGGAGGCGTTCTACGCGAAGCTGCGCGGGACACCTTCCGCCTCGTAAGCAGGCGAACACGTCCGCGCCACGCCCGGGCACTTTAGCCCCGGCCTCAGCACATGGCTGGGCTCTCGCTTCCTCTTCATGCGCAAGCCGCAGAAGGTGCGCCAGGGGTCGGCGTGTGTCCGAAACTTCACGGTCGCCCGCGACGAGGCGACCCCGCGATCGTGAATTTTCCGACGCGCCTGTTCGAGTGGCGACAGGCGACCGTTAGGGATTTCAAGGCGTTTCCACCCTGGTGGTGGAATGGCACGTGGACTGCACCTGTTTACCTCAGCGTGCCCCCGGGCGGTCACGTCCTTGAACGAACGCGGGAGGTCTCTGGTCATGTCGTCGTCGATGCGAATCGTTCTCATGGATCCCCTCGGGGACGTCCTCTTTTCCGGCGAAAGCTGGCTCGCGAGTGGGTGTGAGAGCCCCCCCGCTGCCGCGCATGACGAGAGCGCGGCCGAGCCCGACCAAGATGACGAGGACGACTGCCCGCGGACGCTGCGGTCGGGCGAGAGCGGGATCTTTCCCGTCGAGCGCGCAAAGCCTGCGACGAACGCGAACGATGCGCGCGCAAAGCCTGCGACGAACGCGAACGATGCGCACGCGCCGATCCCCCGCCCGGGTACCCACCGCGACGAACGGGCCGCCTGACCGCGAGTTCGCTTGGCGCCGCGCCCCGGCGCGGCCATGCTCTCGGGCATGCTCGTTGAAGAGATCAAGAAGCGGGTCGTCACCGCGGTCAAGGAGGGTGACTCGGTCACACGCGACGTCCTCCGCCTCGCCCTCGGCGAGATCCAGACAGCCGAGGCTCGCAAGAACGCGGTCCTCAGTGACGAAGACGCGGCGGCCGCCCTGCGGAAGCTCATCAAGTCGAACGAGGAGACCCTCGCCGCACTGCCCGCTGGCGATGATCGCATCGCCGCGCTCAAACGTGAGGTCGAGGTCCTCGGCTCGCTCTTGCCGGCGCAGATGACGGTCGCGCAGATCGTCGAGGCGCTCGCGGCGCACAGGGACGCGATCAAGGCCGCGGGCAACGACGGCCAGGCGACAGGCATCGCGATGAAGCATCTCAAGGCCTCCGGCGCGGCGGTGAGCGGCGGCGAGGTGACCGCCGCGGTGAAGCAGATCCGCACGGCCTGATCCGCGAACGTCAGGGCGTGGGGCACGCGGGCGCTGCCGGACCACACACGCCGATCGTGGTCTCCCCCGCGCACGTCGAGAGTGAGCACTTCGTCTCGCCCGTACCGGCGCAGTCGGTATCGATCGTGCACGCCGAGGAACCTGCCGCGCACGCACCGGCGAGCGCGGCGACGGTGAACGACCCGGCAGAGCCTTGGGTGGTGTGCCAGCAGCATGCGCTCTCGGTGAGCGGATCGGGCTGCGAGCACTTGACGTGGATGCCCTTCGCTTCGATGCACACGGCCGTGTCGGCGGTGCAGAACGCCGCGCCGACCGCAGGAATGCAGCACCCGAGCCCGGCAGTCTCGTCGCATGGGCAGGCAGAGACCATCGCGAGCACCGCGGCCTCCCCTCCTCCGGCATCCGGCGCCGAAGCCTCGGTGGGCGCGCTCGCATCGCGATAGACGACGTCGAGGTTGGCGGCCGATTCACACGCGGAGAGCGCGAACAGGACCGCGAACGACGAGGTCACCGCCACGAGCGCGTGCCTCATGGCTGACACGGCGGTGCGCCTCCTCCGCAGTAGCCGACGAGCACTCCCTTGCACATGACCGAGGTGCAGGTTCCGCCGCCCGCGCAGACGCCGCCGCCCACGGCACCTGGGTCGCACGCCTCGACACCGTCCTTGCACGAGGAACGATAGCGCGTGTTCACGGCCCCGCTGGTCTCGACTTGCCAGCAGCACGTGCTGTCGGCGTCACTCGTCAGGCACGCGAGGAAGACGTCGCCCTGAGCGCCGCACGAAGACGCGGAGAAGTGCGAGACCTGTTCGAAGCAGACATTTTCGGCGCCGAGATTGCCGGGCAGGTTCCTCAGACAGCAGCCCATCCCAGCTGTCGGGTCGCACGCGCCGGCGAGGCCTGCACACGCGATCGGAGCGATGGCGGGGAGCACGGCCCCGTCCGCTGCCCGCGTGGGCACCTCCACGGCGCTGTCGCCGACGACGCGCCCGGCATCCTCGGCTGCGTCCGGCCCGCCGTCACCGTTGACCGACGCGGACGAATACGCGACCTCGTCGCCGGCGGTGCACGCGAGGAAGGCCGCGGCAATCGGGAGCGCGACGACCCAGCCCACGACGAGCACGTGCGACCTCGGGCTCTTCACCAGCTCCCCTCGACGCCCACCGCACCGCCGTTGGTCGCGACGCGTGGCGCGACGCGAACGTTTGCAGCGCCCGAGGCGCTCGGCGCCGTGAAGTAGAGGAGTCCCCCGCCGACGAGCGCCAGGCCGCCGGCGAGGAAGCTCGCGGTCGAGAGGCTGGCGGTCGTCTTCGCGGACTCTCGCTCGGGGTCGACGGAGCCCGCGGGCGCGTTGCAGCTCGCGGCGCTGCCGCCGCAGAGATCGTCGATCTTGCTCCGCTTGTTCAACGTGAGGATCCCGAATACGACTCCGCTCGCGAGGCCGGCGACACCGACTCCAGCGAGCGCGAGGCCCAGCGTGCGGCGCGCGCCGCCCGGAGGTTCCATCGTGACGACGACGGGCGCAGCGACGGGAGCGATGGGCGCGACCGGCGCGGCGCACGCATCGCGTTCGAGTCGGACGTTCACCTGCGTCGCCGCGCCGAGCTCGGACGCGACCTGCTCCGACCAGTGACGGAGCGGTGCCGTGGCCTCGACCACGTGCTTGCCAGGTTTCACCGCCAGGACGCCGGAGCGGTAGTGGAACCGATCGACGAGCTCGCCGTCGACGCGGAGCTCGAAGCCGGGTTGCTCCATCAGCGCCGTGGGAATGTTGACGCGGATGGTGGAGAGACGCCGCTCGAGAGCTGCCGCCCGAGTCTCCGCGACCGTGAGGCGCTCGTCGTGATTGACGTACGCGAGACTGGCGGCGTCCTTGAGCACGCGCCACGCCCCGAGGGGGTCGTTCGGCTCCTGACACTCCGCGAGGCTCAGGCGAGCACCGACCGAGGGCTCGAACGAGAGACTCTCGCGAAGCTTCGTGATCGCGGCGTCGCAGCTACCGGCGTCGATGTATTTGCGACCTTCCTGGAAGGAAGCGACGGCCTTCTCGTGCGAAGCATCGTCGGCGCGTGCCGGTGTTGCCCAGCATCCGACGACCGCCGCCGCTGCGAGCACAGCGCGAGTGAGCTTCATCGAAGAGCCTCCACGACCGTCCATCGTGACACGACGGGCGCCGAGCGCATCCGTGTCTTCTCTCTTCTTACGAGCGCGCGCGCAGACTCTTCCTACGTTCGCTCGGTCGGTCCGCGAGTGACGTGCGAGGCTGTGCGATGAAGGTCAGAACTTCGCGTTCGGATCCGTCGGTTTTGGCGGCACTCTCGGCTTCGGAGGCTTGCCTCTCTCGCCCGCCGCGCCGGCTGTAGGTGCTGCACCGCTGATCGGCTCCGGGGAGCTCGCGCCCGGCGTGCTGTCGGTCGACTTCGCACGCGCCGCCGCGCCGGCGAGCTCCGACAGGTCGGGCTCGTAGCGAGAGGGCTCGCGAACGACGGGACGTGGTCCGGCGCGCAGGGACAGCACGACAGCCGCGAGACCGAGGCCTGCGACGACG
>JANXVA010000243.1 GCA_025351875.1 Myxococcales bacterium
CACGCCGACGAAGGACGGGATGTGCCGCCCACGTGCGGGCGAAGCACCCTGAGGACATCGGCGCCGGCTCGCGGCCCCTGAAAAGCTCAGCTCACGGGAGCGTGACGAGGCCGAGCCAGCGGCCCTCGGCGCTCGGGATGAACGCGCGCGCGCGCTCGCTGACGACGGCGATCTGATCTTCGTGCCAGAGAGGAATGAGGAGGGCCTCGTCGCGGACGCGCTTCTCGAGCGCCGCGTAGATCGTCTTGCGAGCGGCGACGTCGAGCGTCGACTGGCCTTCGTCGAGGAGGCGGTCGACCTCGGCATCGTGCACGCGCCCGCGGTTCGCGCCCGCGGGGGGCACCGATGACGAGTGCAGAAAGACGCGGAGAACGTTCGGTTCGGTGATCTCCGGCATCTGGAGTGTCGCGAGCTCGAAGTCTCCGGCGCCGAGGCGACCGATCAGCGTTCCGAGCTCGAGCGGCACGACCTCGACGTCCGCGCCGACCTCCGCGAGCTCCTGCGCGAGGAACCTCGCGATCGTACCGCGCAGGCGATCGGTCGAGGTGAGGAGCGTGACGCGGAGCCTGCCGGGATGAGCCTCGGCGAGCGCGGCGGCTGCGGCCTTGCGATCCGACGGCCACACGGGCGCTGCGGTGTACGCCCAGTGATCGGGAGGCAGGAGCGTTTCTGCCGCTTGGGCGCGCCCCGCCAGCAGCGTGCGAGCCACGCGCTCGCGGTCGATCGCCGTGGCGAGCGCTCGCCGTACCCGCACGTCCGCGAGAGGGCCGCGGTCGGTCCGCGCGAGCAGGTACGTGACGTTCGCGCCGCGCCGCGCGTTCACCCGGACCCCCGGCGCGTTCTCGAGTGCCGGAAGGAGCGTCGGCGAGAAGCCGTTGACCACGAGGTCGGCGCGGCCCGCGTGCATGCGAAGCGCGCGGGCATTCTCGTCGTGCACGGTGCGGAGCGTCACGCTCCGAAGGGCCGGCGGCGACATCGCTCCGCCCGTCGCGGGGGCGAGCTCGATCTCGCCCGGCGCTCGCCGTCGCACCGCGTAGGGACCGAGGCCATCGAGCGAGCCATCCGGTCGCGGTGGCGAGAACGCCTCGTCCGCGCGGAGGATCGGGATCTCGAGATCGGTCAAGAGCGTCGCATGAGCGCGTTCGAGGTGAACGAGCACGGTGAGGTCGCTCTCGACGTCGACCTCGCCGATGGCCTCGACGACGCGCGCGTGTCGCGAGCCGACCTGCGGAGCCTGGAACGCCGCGATGGTCGCTTTGACGTCGCGCGCGGTGAAGGGCGCGCCGGAGTGAAAACGAACTCCCTCGCGCAGCTCGACACGGAGCGCGAGAGGGCTCACCCAGGTCCATGAGCGAGCGAGGTAGGGGCGGGGCTCGAGCGTGTCCGGGTCGAGCCGCACGAGGCCCGCGTGGAGCAGGCGTGTCGCCCGCAGAGCTATCGGGTCGGTCGCATGGCGCGGGTCGAGCGTCTCCGCGTCGGTCGGGACGAGCATCTCGAGAGGCCGCATGCTGGCCGCCTGTTGGGGGGTCTCGCGCCCGCGCGAGCAGCCTCCGAGGAAGGAGACGAGGAGGGCGAAAAGGCCGAGGAAAGCCGCACGTGTACCCGGGGCTTTCGCGGCACGCGCGGCCGTCGTAGAAGGACCCCCATGCGCGCGCGCTCCGCCTCCGCCCTCCTGTTCGCGATCTCGCTCGCGGCCTCGCTCGCGTCCACGTTGCTCCTCGAAGGCGGCGCGCGGTCCGAGCCCGGCGCGCCATCGGCCATGCCTGTGTCCAGCGCCGCTCCGGCCTCGACAGCTCGTTCGCCCGAGCTCGAGAGCGCGGTCCGCTCGCTCGTCAACAATCGCGAGCTCGCGGGCGCACAGATCGGCGTGGTGCTCGTCGACTGCGAGACAGGCGCGGTCCTCGCGCAGTCTGGCGAGCACGTCCTCGTCAACCCCGCCTCGAACGCGAAGCTCTACACCGCAGCGGCGGCTCTCGCGATCCTGCACGGGTCCCACAGGTACCAGACGACCTTGAGCGGCACGATCAAAAGCGGCGCCATCGCTGGCCTGGTGCTCCGCGGCCACGGCGATCCGTCGCTGCGCACGCAGGATCTGTGGGCGATGGTGCAGGAGCTGAAGGCGCACGGAGCGCGCCGTGTCGAGGGCGACATCGTCGTGGATCAGCGCTTCTTCGACGAGCAGACGACGCCTCCAGCGTTCGAGCAGCAGCCGAACGAGTGGGCCGCCTTCCGCGCGCCCGTCAGCGCCGTCGCGGTCAACGAGAACGTGGTCACGATGACCGTGCGACCGGGAGCGGCGGGCTCGAACGCGAGCATCAGCTTCGAGCCGCCGGGCTTCGTCGACGTCGAGGGGACGGTCAAGACGTCCGACTCGGGCGCCGACACCGTCGGCCTCGAGCTCGCGAAGACAGGGGAGGGGGGCCATCGCCTCTCGGCGAAGGTGTCTGGCGCGGTCGCGGCCGACTCGCACCTCGTTCGTTACACGAAGCGCGTCGAGGATCCGCAGCTGCTTGCCGGGTACGCGCTCAAGTCGATCCTCGACGAGAGTGGGATCAAGGTCTCCGGCGACGTGAAGCTCGGCGCGAGCAGCAAGGACGCGAAGGAGAGCAAGGGCAACGTGCTCGCGCGTCACGAGTCCGAGCCGCTCTCGACGCTCCTCTACGGGCTCGGGAAGAACAGCGACAACTTCTACGCGGAGATGATCTTCAAATCGCTCTCTGCAGAGGTGAAGGCGCGCCCCGCGAAGAGCCAGGACTCGGCCGAGATCGTCACGAAGTGGGTGGAGAAGAACGACCTCAGCGACACCGGCCTCGTCGTGAAGAACGGCTCGGGGCTCTTCGACGCGAACCGCACGACGGCGCACAGCATGTCGAAGCTGCTTCGCTTCGTGTGGCAGGACCCGGCGCTGCGCGGCGAGTTCGTCTCGCAGCTCGCGATCGGCGGCGTCGACGGGACGCTCCACAAGCGCTTCCGGGACCTGCGTACCCACCGCGCGGTTCGCGCGAAGACGGGCACCCTCGACGACGCGATCGCTCTCTCCGGCTACGTGCTCGCGCCGTCCGGAAAGAACACGATCGGCTTCTCCATCCTGTTCAACAAGGTCTCGGGCAAGGGCGGCGCCGCGCGCGCCGCCGCCGACAAGCTCGTGGAGAAGATCCACGAGCGGCAGTGGAACTGACGAGCTCGTCGGCGGGTAGACAGTTCGAACACGAGCCTGCGGTCAAAACACCGCGTGTGACTTCGTCGCGGTCGTCATGTCCTCGGCGATGCCGTGGAACTCCACCCGGCGCGCGCCCACGTCGAGGATCGCGAAACCCGGCTCGTCCTCGCGCGCCAGCGTCCCGGCGTTCACCACGACGAGCGCCGCCTTCCCGGCGCCGCGCTCGAACCGGCGTACCATCGGTCGATGCGTGTGGCCGCAAACCATCAGGCTGATCGTCGCGTCGAAGAGCACCTTCAGCAAATCCTCGTTCGACGAGATCGCATACCCGCTGTCCTCGGCATTCAGCCGAACCATGTCGTTGTCTCCCACGCCATGGCACAGCAAGAGCTTGCCACCGGGGATGTCGAGCGTGACGGTCTTCGGCAGTGTCTTCAGCATCTCGATCGACAGCGGCGTGAGCGACGTCATGCGATGCGCGTGCGGGAGCGTGCGCATGTCGTCGGCGCGGATCCAGCGATCGTGATTCCCGCGCACGGTGGTCACGCTGTGGAGGGCGAGGGTGCTGCACACGCGGTCGACGTCGCCGTGCCCATCGACGAGGTCGCCGCAGCAGAGGATGCCGTTCACCTTCGCCGCCGTCAGCGCGGCGATGGCGACGGAGAGCCGCTCGTCCTCCGCGTGTACGTCGCCGATGAGCCCGAAACGCATGAGCCTCGGGATCGTGCCCGATCGCCTGCGCCTTGGGCAAGGTCGTTGAGTCAGTCGTGTGACTCGGCCGTCAGGTTTGGTACTGTCGCCTGACGATGGACCAAAAGCGCAAGCTGAAGGGCATGCTCGCCCGCATCTTCTCCGACGCGACCGCCGAGGCGGCCGAGCGCGCCGAGCTCGAGACGTTCCTCACGTCCGGCGTCCTCACGAAGGAGGAGATCAAGGAGGTCGTCGCGGACTTCGTGAAGACGACGTGGAAGATCACGATGGCCGACGGCGTCATCTCCGACATCGAGCGGACGCGCCTCAACGAGATCGTCCTCGTACTCGGCCTCGAGCGCAGCGAGCTCCCGGAGGACTGGGTCCTCGCGCTTACCTAGTTGGGCTGCCCCTCGCTTCGCGACCCTCGCCAATTCGCGACTGGGCCGGCGTGATTCGCCTGCGGCGAACGGCGCCGCAGCGGCGCCAATGGTCACGCCTGGTCCTCCTCCAGCGGGACCTGGGGGCCTCCTACAGCGGGAGTAGGGAGAGGCGTCCGTCGCGCGCGATCACGGTGACCGCGCGCCCGAGGACGCGCTCGCGGTCGACGAAGCCGAACGTGCGGCCGTCGCGGCTGTTCCCGCGGTTGTCACCGAGCAAGAGCACCTTGCCTGCGGGGACGCGCAGGGGAGCGAGGTCGGGGCCACCTCCGGCGTCGAGCGAGATTCTCGCCTCGGGCACCTCGCGTCCGTCGATGTGCACGCGCCCGTCCCTCACCTCGACGAGATCACCCTCGACGGCGACGACGCGCTTCAGCAAGACCGAGCCGAGGACGTCGGCGTCGGCGGCGTGCTTCGACTCGTCGTCAGGCGGCTCGATGACGACGACGTCCCCACGCGCCGGCACTGCATAACGAACGAGATAGGTGTCGGTCAGCGGCAGTCGCAGGCCGTAGGCGGCCTTCGAGACCATGATGCGGTCGCCGACGTGCACCGTCGGCTCCATCGAGCCGCTGGGCACGCGGTAGTGATCGGCGAGCGATGCGCGCGCGGTGAACGCCACCGCCGCTGCGGAGCCGAGCTGCAGAACCGTACGGAAGAACGCGCGTCGCTTCGAGGCCATCGCACGCGCAACCTCCGGCGCCCCGCCATCATTCCCGCGTGTGATAAGCTACGCCCGTGGCAGACATCGAGTGGGTTCTCCTCCGTTCTTTCGCGGATCGCTTGCAGGCGGAGCTCCTCGGCGGGTTCCTCGCGAACGCGGGCATCCAGGCGAGCGTCGAGGGCACCTTCGAAGCTGGCGTTCTCCCGGGGGTCACGGGCGTCCGCGTGATGGTCCCGTCCGACCGTCTCGACGAGTCCCGTCAAGCGGCCGAGGCCTTCGACGGCACCCGCGAAGAGTCGCCGACCCCCGTCCCCGGCACCTGACTCGCTCCTGCAAGCGTCGCAAGCGTCGCAAGCGTCGCAAGCCTCGCCCCGAGGCGAGCGCTAGTCGCGCATGTGCTTGCGGATCTTGCCGAGCGCCTGCTCTTGCAGCTGACGGATGCGCTCGCGCGACAGGTTGTACTTGTCGCCGATCTCTTTCAGCGTGAGCTCGTCCTCGTCATCGAGGCCGAAGCGCCAGCGAATGATGCGCGACTCGATCGGCGTGAGATGCCCGAGCAGCCGCCGCACCTCCTCGCCCCACTTCGCGGAGACGAGCGTCTCGTAGGGCGACTGCATGTTGTCGTCCTGGAGAAAGTCGATGAATTTGCGGCCGTCCTCATCGCCGACGGGACGATCGAGCGAGAAGGGCGTCTCCGCCCAGGAGCCCTTCACCTTGTCGAGCTTCTCCTGCGGGATGCCCGTCTCCTTCTCGAGCTCGTCGAGCGTCGGGTCGCGACCGGTGCGAGCGATCACGGCCTGGGTCGCGCGCTGCACGCGGTTGTGCGTGTCGAGCATGTGGACGGGGATGCGCACCGCGCGGCCCTTGTCGGCGAGCGCGCGGCTGATCGCGTGACGAATCCACCACGACGCGTAGGTCGAGAAGCGGTAGCCGCGTGAGTGATCGAAGCGCTCCACGGCCTTCATGAGGCCGATGTTGCCCTCCTGGATCAGGTCGATGAGCGGGAGGCGACCGCGGTTGTAGCGGCGCGCGATCGACACCACGAGGCGCAGGTTCGCTTTGACGAACTTGTTCTTCACGCGCTTCGCGGTGCGGTTCATCTCCCCGATGCGATCGAGGTACTTCGTGTAGCCGGGGGTCTTGGCGAGCGACGCGTCGGTAGGCAGCGGCGTCGTTGGCGTGGGTACCGCGATGCCCTCGTCCTCGAGGTCCTCGATGGCGATCGACTCGCCGAGCTTGCGGACGACGGCCTCCGCGTTCGCGATCCAGAGGCGATCGGAGTCCGCGAGGCGAATCGCGCGTGCGAGGCTCTCGCAGAACGCGCGGTACTTCTTCTCCTGCTCCTTCGTGAGCTTGTTGCGCTGCTTCTTGTACAGCTTGCAGTACTTGCGGAGCTCGGGGAGCTGGGGGAGCTCGATGGTCTCCTCCTCTTTCGGAAGGTCCTTCTCGAGCGAGTCGAGCGCGAACTCCGCGGCAGGGAGGTAGCTGAGGATCGCGCACCACTGCTCGACCTCGGCGCTCTCGACATCGACTGCGGTGCCGAGCTCCTCTTCCTGACCCATCACCGGGTGGGTCGCCATCTCGCGGAAGTAGCGCGCGAGCATGGTGTCGCCGCCACCCTCTTCACTGGCGACCTTCTTCTTGACGGGAGCGGCGGTCTCGTCGCTCTCCTCCACCTCGGCGGCCGCGTCCTCGAACTCGAACTCCTCTTCGAGGACGACGAGCTCGCCTTCGGCGACGGTACTCGCGGGCGCCGCCTCCTCGTCCTCGGTCTCCTCCGTGTCGGGGGCGCGCGCGACCTCCTCGTCCACGGGCTTCGCCGCGCGCGCCGCACGTGCGCGCGGCTGGCTGCCCTCGGCGGCAGGGCGCGCATCGGCTGCGAGCGCGGCGCTGCTCTTCTTGCTCATCAGAGCCTCACTCTTGTCGGTTTTCGTGGACGTGCGGCGGGCCATGATCGGAGGCGCTCTTCAGACGAGCGCGGTGCGAGAGGAATGCGGAAGGGAAGGGCGGAGGCGACGGTTTGACAACTCGTGTTTTCGGCGTCAGACCGTGGGGTGCAAGCGGGCGGGCGATGCTCAGGGCTCGTGACTCGTGAGGCGCGTTCGCGAGAGACAGGTAACGCCACCCACCTGAAACGAGGCGGACGGTCAGAGTACCGAGTTCCGCGCGCGTGCGTGTGCCTGAAAAACTTTGCAATTTGCGTTCCGGCTGGAACCAGATGTACGCACATCTGCGTGAGCTCCCCATCCCTATACGCGCGCACGGGGCGAGCGGTTCTGGCGCAGCCTTCACTTGGTTTCGCCATCGTTGCGGGCTCACTGATGCACGCATCCGGCCACGCGCTTCTGGCCGCCGCGGGGGGAGTGCTCGCGCGTTCGCTCGCCGGGGGCGCCGGCCCGATGGACGCTCGATCCATCCGGCTGCTCCAGGATCTCGGCCGCGGCGATCCCATGCTCGGGCTCGCGATCGGAGGCCTGATCGCGGCTCTCGCCAAGCTGGTCGGCGGCGTGACGGCGGGATGGGCCGAGGCGCGTGTCGCGGGTGAGGTCGGCGCCGAGCTCCGGCTCGAGGTGCTCGACGGCATTCACGGCTCGACCTCGTTGCATGCGCCACGACAGCGCGATCATGGTGAGGCACACCTGGGCCCCGAGGCTCGCTCAGGCTCGAACATCACGAAGCTCGCGTCGCTCACCACCCATGTGAGCGACGTCGAGAGGGGAGTTGCCCTGGGGGTTTTCGCCGAGCTCCGTGCCGTGCTCCAGCTTGCGCCGCTCGTCGTGCTTCTCGTCGTCCTCGCGCCGCGGCTCGCCGGAAGCGCCACGCTCGCACTCGGCAGCTTCATGCTCCTCATCATCTATGCGCGACGCGCCTTGAAAAAAAACCACGCCCGGGCAATCCGCGAGACGGAGGCCCTCCTCGGAGCCGCGGACGAGGCGGTGCGGCATGCTGACCTCTGGGCGACGTACGGAGCCGAGGGCCGCATCCGTGCGCACGTCGCCCGACTCGGCCGGACGATCCTTACGACGGCGTCACGATTGCGGGCGCGCTCCGCGCTCGTCTCGCACACGAGCGAGGTGCTCGGGGCGCTCGCCCTCGTGCTCACGCTCGCGCTGATGGGAGCCGGCGCGATCGGCGGCGTCGAGCGCGGCGCGATCGTGCCGTTCGCGATTGCGTTCTTCATGGCGTACAAGCCGCTCCGCGAGCTCGTCGACGGCAGGCTCGTACGCGCTCGCGCCGAGGACGCCCTCGAGGAAACACGCGAACGGGCGCCCGGACCACGCGTCCGCGAGTCTCGTGAGCCAATCGCCGTGCGAGCGTGGCCCCTGGCGACGCTCACCGTGAAGGGGCTCGTCGGCAAGCATGGCTCGCACGAGCCGCTATCCTTCGTTCTCCCTGCCGGGAAGGTCGCGGCGATCGTCGGCCCGACCGGGATCGGCAAGACGTCGCTCCTCCGCGCGCTGCTCGGTCTCGAGGCGCCACGCAAAGGCTCGATCGCGTGGGGCGACGAGGACCTCTCTCTTCGCCTCGTGGGGCCGAAGCAGCGGCCGTTCGCCTGGGTCCCCCAGGATGCACCAGTGCTGGGCGACACGCTCGTTGCGAACGTCGTGCTCGGCGCGCGCGACGAGCACGAGCACGACGACGAAGCTCACGCGGCGCGCGTCCTCGACGAGCTCGGCGCAGGTGGTCTCGTCGCATCCGTCGGCGATGCGGTCCTCGTCACCGAGCGCCCCGTGTCGGGCGGAGAGCGCCAGTGGATCGCGGTCGGGCGCGCACTCGCGACGCGCCTGCCGGTTCTCCTCCTCGATGAGCCGACGAGCTCCCTCGACGGCGGCGCCCAGGAGCAAATGCTCGCGGCGATCGCAGGGCTGCGCGGCAAGCGCACCGTCATCATCGTCACGCATCGCCCCGAGCCACTGGCGATCGCGGACGTCGTCGTGCGGCTCTCGTCCGCGTCAGACGGAGAGGATGCGCAGCACCGGGCCGGCCGTGACGACGACACACTCGGTTCGAAGGAGCTCTCCATCGAGGACGTAGGCGCCGCCGCCCTCGAAGCGCAGCTCGAGCTTGCGCGCGAGGGTGTCGACGTTCCCGGCGCCGAGTAGCGGTCTGCCGGCGAGAACGAGCGGCAGCTGCGGACCGAGCTTCGCAGGGCCGAGAGGCGTCGCCACGACGTGAAACCGGTCGTGCTCCTCGGCGGCGCGGTAGAGCAGGCGCATGCCGATCCCGAGGTCGCGCACGACGCTCGCGCAGACGAGGCTCACCTCGTCCTCGTTCGCGCGGACACCGTCGACCTCGAGGACGCACGGCACGGGCGTGAGCACGCGCCTGGCGAGGGTGCCCCGCGAGAACGAGCCGGCGAAGATGCGCGCGACGATGCTCGCCGCGCCGCGGTACCCGCGTGCGCCTTCCTCGTCGTAGACCTCGAAGAATCGCGACACGAGGCCCGCGCCGAAGATGAAGCCGACGCGCTCGGCGGCGTCGTCCTTCGCGCGGAGCGTCGGGCGAAGCGTTCCGCGCGCCTGGCCGCGAGAGACGGCATCGAGGAGGCGCGCGGCGTACCTCGCGGCCTCCGCCTCGCCGGGAGAGAAGAGACCGCCACCGCGAAAACCCCAGTTGCGCGCGACCGTGCTGACGGTGCCGCCGGGAGCGAGCGCGATCGCCGGCAGCGCGTCCTCGCTCCTGCCCGCGGCGGCGAACGCGCGAACGAG
>JANXVA010000361.1 GCA_025351875.1 Myxococcales bacterium
CGCGCACACGCGAGCATCGCAACGGCCGTCTCGGGCACCATGCCCATGTAGATCGCGACGCGATCGCCGGGGACGACGCCCATGTCGGTGAGCGCGGCGGAGAGTCGGACCACCTCGCGATGGAGCTCGAAGTAGGTGAGCGTGCGGACGTCACCGGGCTCGCCTTCGAAGATGATGGCGGCGCGCGTCCGTGCCGCCGTCGTGAGGTGGCGATCGAGGCAACTCTCGCTGACATTGAGCGTCGCACCGACGAAGAACTTCGCGTGCGGGAGCTCCCAATCCTGGAACTTCGTCCACGTCTTGCGGAAGACGAGGTCCTGGGTGTTCTCGCGCCAGAAGGTCTCAGGCTCCGCGAGCGACAGCGCGTACATCGACGTGTACGCCGCGTGCGATTGCACGAGCGCTTTCGCCGAAAATTCCTTGGAAGGCGGGAAGCGACCGACTTCCTTCTGGTGCGATTCGATGCTGTCGCTCATGGTGGTCTTGTCTATCGTTTGTGCGTGCGCCCGCCAAGAGGCGGCGCTCCACCGAGGAGGCCGGCGTTCGCGGGGATCGAGCCGATCGCATGGCCGAACACCGGGAAGAGTCCGGGGGCAAGGGGCAGGAGATTGACGTCAGAGCTGGCGGTAGAAGACAGCGTCCCCCGTGGCGAGCGCGGCGGGGGAGGAGCGCCGGACGTAGCCCGCAGACTCGTACAGCGCGATGGCCTCACGGAAGATCGCGCGCGTGCGGAGGCCGACCTCGTGGAAGCCTCGTCGTCGCGCGGCGGCGTGCGCAGCGTCGAGCAGCGCGCGGCCGACTCCGCGTCGTCGGGCATCCTTGGATACGAACACCTTCGAGATCCACGCAACGCCCTCGTCGCCTTGCGGGCCGACGCTCACGACGCCAAGCGCTCGTCCCGTCGTGGGGTCCTCCGCGACGAAGTCGTCGTGCTCCGGCTTGCTGCCGAACGTCGCGACGTCCGCATCGCGTCCTTCGGGCTCGAACGGGAGCCCATACTCCGCGAGCGCCGAGGCGATGATCGCAGCGGCCCTCGTGGCGTCGCGCTCCGTCGCGGCTCGCACTAGCAACCCGGCGCCCTCGTGATCCCGGCCTTGAGGCGCGCGATCTCCTGGAGCTCCTCGGCCATCGACAGCACCTTCCGGCTCGCCTCGCGCGCCGCCGCTTGCGCGTCGTCCGTCGTTGCCAGCTCGAGGAGCAGGCGGCGCCCGAGGTCGTGATGATGCTTCTCGTCCGGCTGGATCGTCTCCTCGTACAGGCGGGCGGTCGTCTCGTCGCCCGTCACCCGGCAGTACTTCACGAACTCCGCGTTTCTCACCACCGCCAGCGCTTCGCGCGTGAACTGCCCGGCGGCGACGCGCGCCACCGTTCCTTCGAGCGACAGGAGCCAGGTGAGGAGCGAGCTCCGTCCGGCGGCGAGCGGATCGTGCTTCGCGGTGTCGACGCCGAGCTCCATGAGTCGCGCCTGGATCATTCGATAGTGCTTCGCTTCGTCACCTGCCTGTCGCGCGAGGGCGAGCTTCACGTTCACCTCGGGCGTCGTCGGCAGCCACGCGGCCGCGCATTCCGTCGCCTCGAGCTCGTTCTTCAGCGCGAGCATCAGGAGCTTCGACACCGTCATCGCGTCGCTTGGCTCGCCCTGACACGCCGCACGCGCGATGCGATCGAGCGCTTCGGTGTTCTGGGCATCCAGCTCGGCGACGAAGGCTTCAGAGGAGAGCGTCATGATGCGCCCAGAGTAGCGCGAGATCAGCCGACGTCTTCGTAGTAGAGCGGGGGTCGCAGCGTGCAGAAGCGGTGGATGCGCTCTCGGTCATCCTCCGCGAGCTCGTCGAAGGCGATGCCCACCCCGCGAGGCTGATCCGGCGAGTGCTCTCGCAGCCAGCGCACCTCCCCACGCGCACGGAGCGGCGAGTCCGAGCCGGGGAGCGAGAACTCGAGGTCAACCGCGCTCCCGATCGGAAGCGTGCGGTAGGTGGAGAGGAACAGTCCGCCTTCGGAGATGTCGCCTGAGAGACCGGAGAAGAACTGCGAGTCGCTCGCGAGATGAATGTCCACGGCGACGGACGCGCGCTGCGAGGCGCGTTGCTCCTCGGCGCAGGCGGCGAGCACCTCCTCGACGTCACGCTGCGACGGAACTGCGACCTCGACCTCGACTTCGGAGGAGCTCGCGCTCACCAGCACCAGCGCGGGCGGCTGGACCGGAGCGTGGACTGGAGCCTGCGGCGAGGGGCTCGCCCGCTGCTTCTTCCTCTTCTTCTTCGCCATTCTCCGTGCCTCTGGCGGCCAGCGATGCAGATCCGGTACCGCGGACGCGCCTACCGCCTCCCTGTAAAGCAGACGACTTCGCTCCGGCTCACACGAGCAGGGTGCGCAACGCTGCCACAGCGCGCATGCATGTCCCGTTGACGCGACCGCCCGGGCGCGGTCCTGGCGAAAAAACACGAACGGCAGAGCTGGACACGTTCATGCAAGGTCGAACGCAATGTCGTTCGGAATCTACCTCGGAGGGATCGTCCTCGTCCTCGTTGGCCTCGTGTACGGCGCAGCCATCCTCCACGTGCCGGTTCCGTGGATCATCGTCGGCGCGCTCGTGGCGCTCGGCGTGGGCGTGCTTGCGGCGGTCAAAGCCACGCGGCAGCGCGACCGCGCGGGCTGAATCGGAGGCGAATTCTGCGCCTGGCGAGGGCCCGAAGCGTCATCCGACGACGCTCCTCGACCTGACGCCGCTCTCGCCCAAGGTCGGCGAGGAGGTGACGTTGACCGCCACGGTGGCCGGGCGGACTCCGACGGGAAGCGTTCAGTTCAAGGACGGCGCGACGAACCTCGGTGCTCCCGTGGCGCTGACGGCAGGCGCGGGCGCGACCAGCGCGACGGCGTCGTTCAAGACCACCGCGCTCGCGGCGGGCGCGCATGTCCTCTCGGCCGTCTACGCGGGTGACGCCGATGACGCCACGAGCACGTCGAAGACCATCTCGTTCACGAGCACGTTCGTCACGACGCTACCGTTCAACACCGGGCTCGACAGCGCTCGGGTGATGCTCGTCGACCGCGCCGTCGATCCGCACTGGACCGTGAAGAACGGTGCAGGCAAGGCGCTCACCGCCTACGTGCAGACCGATGCGAAGGGCTACATCGGCTACTGGCTCGCGCCGAGCGCGACGTCGAAGTTCATCTCGCCGTTCATGGACACGGACGACACCGCCGCGGAAGGCCCGTTCACGTACACGACGAAGTTCACCGTTCGCACCGGCGCGGACCTCGCCGCGACGACGCTCTCGGTCTCGTACGCGAGCGACAACGCGTTGGACTCGATCAACCTGAACGGGACAACTCTGCTCGGAGTGAGCGCCGGTAGCTATGGCTCGTTCACGACGTTGCCGATCACCGGGCCCTTCGTCGAGGGAACGAACACGATCTCGTTCGTCTCCTCGAACTCGGGGGGACCGACGGGCTTCCGCGCCGAGCTCACGCTGACGACGAACTGACGTCGCTCGTCTTCGCTCAGCGCAAGTCCGCTCGGTCGCTGCGCTCGTCTTCGCTCAGCGCTTCGGGGGCGCGGGCGGGACGAACCCCGGTCGACGACCGGGACCACCGGGACCGCCAGCGCCCGGCGGTCCGCCGAAGCCGCCGCCCAGCAGCTGCGAGAGCTCGACGACCTGGAAGTCGGCCGGGACCGCGAACTGCGTGTCCGCGATGCTCTTCTTGTTGAGCTTCGTGACTTCCATGCGGCCCTCTTCGACGTTCTTGTCGTCGAAGGCGACGACGCGAAGCGGGAGGTGATTGAAGTCCGAAACGGCCGCGATGGCCGCGAACGCCGGCGACTGGATGGCGAGATCGGTGAAGTCGATCCACTTCAGCTTCTCGGCGAGACACGCCTCGGCGTGGCTGGTCTTCGAAGTGATCTTCCAGACCTCGCAGCTGTAGCCGGCGATCGTGTCCTTCTTGCCGGTCTTCTCGATCTTCGGCGGATCCTCGGGGGGCGCGCCCGCTCCGGACGGACCGCCGCCCATACTCGGCGGCTTGAAGCCACCCTTCGCCTTGTCGAAGTCCAGCACGACGGCCTTCTTCTGCGAGTTGATGAGCGCGTAACCCTTCTTCGCGGGCGGATCGACGATGAACGCGAGACCCCCCGCGAGGAACGGGTTGCCCGGCGCGAGCTCGGCGCCAGCGTCGACGCGCACCCGCGGCGTCTTCAGGCTGACGAGGAGCGACTTCGGCCCCTCCTTCGAGCCGGCCTTGCCCTGGACGTTCATCGTGATCTCACCCTCGAACGTCGAGTCGAAGAACGAGAGCGCACCGCCGCCCGAAGAGCTCGAGCCGCCGTCGCCGTCCTTCTTCCCGAGTCCGAGCTTGTCACAGCCGAGCGATGTGGTGGCCACGAGCGCCAGCGCTACCGCGACCATTCGAGAGGTGCTCATCAACCGTGCCCGCCCTTCACAGCTTCGATCCGGGCGAGGAGTAGCTCGCGATGGAGCTCGAGTGCCCTCGGCATCTCGGCGCCGAGACTCTTGAAGAACTCGCCGTACGACTCGACCTCCGTCTGCCACTCGTCCAGATCGATGTTGGTCGCGTCGTCGACCTGCTCGTGCGGGATGTTGAGGCCCGACAGATCGAGGTCGCCAGCCTTCGGCACCCAGCCGAAGACCGTCTCCTGACCGCCGACGCGGAGGCGCGCTCGATCGACGATCCACTTGAGCACGCGCATGTTCTCACCGAAGCCCGGCCAGAGGAACTTGCCGTCCTTCTTCCGGAACCAGTTGACGAGGAAGATCTTCGGCGGGTGCGTGATCTTCGACTGCATCTTGAGCCAGTGCTGGAAGTACTCGCCCATGTTGTAGCCACAGAAGGGGAGCATCGCGAACGGGTCGCGGCGCACGACGCCGACCTTGCCGGTCGCCGCCGCGGTGGTCTCCGAGCCGAGCGTCGCGCCGAAGAAGACGCCGTTGAGCCAGTTGAACGCCTGCATGACGAGCGGGACCGTCGTCGCGCGGCGGCCGCCGAAGATGATCGCACTGATCGGGACGCCGTCCGGATCGTCGGCGAACTTGGAGAGCCACGGGTTGTTCTTCGCGGGTGCGGTGAAGCGCGAGTTCGGGTGAGCCGCTTTCTCCGGCGACTTCGAGGTCCAGGGGTTGCCCTTCCAGTCGATGACCTCGGGGGGAACGGGGCCGTCCTTGCCCTCCCACCACACGTCGCCGTCCGGCGTGCGCGCGACGTTGGTGAAGATCGTGTCCTTCATGATCGTCTTCATCGCGTTCGGGTTCGACTCGTAGCTCGTGCCCGGCGCCACGCCGAAGTAGCCGTTCTCGGGGTTCACGGCGTAGAGGCGGCCGTCGTCACCGACGTGCATCCACGCGATGTCGTCGCCGACGGTCCAGATCTTCCAGCCCTTGAAGCGCTTGGGCGGGATCATCATCGCGAAGTTCGTCTTGCCGCACGCGCTCGGGAAGGCCGCGGCCACGTACGTCATCTCGCCCTCGGGGCTCTCGACGCCGAGGATGAGCATGTGCTCGGCGAGCCAGCCCTCGGTCTTGCCGAGGTAGCTGCCGATGCGGAGCGCGAGGCACTTCTTGCCGAGGAGAACGTTGCCGCCGTACCCGGAGCCGACGCTCCAGATCGTGTTGTCTTGCGGGAAGTGGCAGATGAACCGGCGCTCAGGGTTGCAATCGAGCGTCGAGTGCAGGCCGCGGTTGAAGTCGTTCGAGTGCGGGCCCGTGTCACCGAGCATGTCGAGCGCGACGCGACCCATGCGCGTCATGATGCGCTGGTTGAGCACGACGTAGATGCTGTCGGTCAGCTCGACGCCGACCTTCGAGAGCTTCGAGCCCGCCGGCCCCATGATGTACGGGACGACGTACATCGTGCGGCCCTTCATCGAGCCGTCGAAGAGTTTGCCGACCTTCGCGTAGGCCTCCTTCGGGTCCATCCAGTTGTTGGTGGGACCTGCCTCGTCCTTCGTCGGCGTGCAGATGAACGTGAGGTTCTCGACGCGCGCCACGTCGTTCGGGTTCGAGCGGTGGAGGTAGCAGCCGGGGAGCTTGTCCTGGTTCAGCGGCTCGAGGATCTTCAGCTCGACGGCCTCCTCGGTGAGCTTCTTCTTCTCGTCCGCGGAGCCGTCGCACCAGACGATGCGGTCGGGCTTCGTGAGCGCGGCCATCTCCGCGACCCACTTGATGAGGTGAGGGTTCGAGGTGAGCACCTTGCCAGAGGCATCCACGGGGCTGCTGGACGACGTCATTGGTGCTGCTTTACCGCAGGTTTGCGCTCTCTGCATCCCCCAAACCCCGTGCGTGCCTCAGAAGTGAGTGACGCGTACGCCGTGTGGCACTGCGGCAAGAAATGCGCGGCCCTGCGGGGCTGCGCAACTAAGCTCGCGCGCAGCCTCATGAAGACGATCATGCTCGCCGGGCCCGGCAAGAACTCGCTCTCTACCGAGCTCATGACCCGAACCCTCGCGTCCGTCCGCGAAGCCGGCGATGCACCGCTCTTCGTCACCGGCGAGGGCGACGCGTTCTGCGCGGGGCTCAACCTGAAGGAGATCGCGGCGGCGGACGAGGTCGCGCTCGGGAGGTTTCTCGGCGTGCTCGAGGACCTCGTGCAGGCGCTCTACGAGCATCCCGGACCGACGGTCGCCTGGGTGAACGGGCACGCCATTGCCGGTGGCTGCGTGATGACGCTCTGCTGTGACGTCCGCGTGATGACCGCCCGCGCCGGCGTGCGCATCGGGCTCAACGAGGTCGCGCTCGGCCTTCGCTTCCCGCCGCGCACGTATCGCATGTGCGCGGATCGCGTGCCTGCCCCTTCGCTGGCGCGCGCCCTGCTCGAGGCAGAGCTCTACTTCGCGCCCGAGGCGGTGCTGCTCGGGCTCGTCGACGTCATCGGCGAGGAGGCCGACGCGCGGGCGAGGCTCGAGAAGCTCGCGCGTCATCCTCGCGATGCCTACGCGGCCGCCAAGCGGGCGGTGCGGAGCTCGCTCGCAGTACCCGAGGCGGAGCAGCGCAGCTTCGTGAACGAGGTCATCCCGACGTGGGCCGCGCCCGAGCTCAAGGAGCGCCTCCGCGCCGTCCTCGACAAGAAGCCGACGTAGGCCTAGGCGATCGGCGTCAGCTTGCGCGCGAGCTCTTCAAGCCGCGAGGCGACGCTGCGCTCCTCACCGACGCCGCCGTAGCGTAGCTCGGCGTAGCGTACGAGCGCCTCCGCCACCTCGGTCGACCACGGCTCGCCCGCGGCGTCGACGCGCTTGGCGAAACGCTCGAGCGGCTCCGAGGGCAGGCGGTCCCATCCGGCGCGCGAGAGCGCGGTGGCGAGCGATTCGAAGGCGGGCAGTGGCCTCGACATCGTCGCGACGCGGCTGACGCCCGCGGCGCGTCGCTTCTGGATGAAGCGCCGTACGAGGATCAGCACGACGGCCATGACACCCGAGAAGATGCCGGCGCGCGCGAGGCCGATGTTCACGAAGAAGTTGATCGTGCGATCGAACGCGAACGAGAGCGCCTCGCTCAGGTGCTCCCAGCGTGTTGGGCGCGTCCGCATCGCCAGCTCGCTGGGCGGCGTGGGGTCGAACGTCTGCCAGCGGCCCTCGACGAACGCCTCCACCCAGGTGTGCGCGTTGCGGTCGCGGACGACCGAGACGCCCGTGATCGCGTTGACCTCGTCGACGCGGTAGCCGACCGCGATGCGCGTGGGGATCCCGATGGATCGCGCAAGGAGGGCCATCGAAGACGCGAAGAGCTCGCAGTGCCCGCCGTCGCGCTTCTGGAGGAAGTCGACGACGGGGTCGATGCGCCCCTCGCGGCGATCGTCGAGGGAGTACGGGTAGTGGGAGAGCTCCCGCATGATGGCCTCGAGGGCCTCACGTTGCGAGGTCGCGTCGTGCGTCCAGGCGAGGGCGAACGGCAATAGCTCACCGTGGATCTTGGCCGCCATGCCGACGTCGATCCGTTGCGGGACCAACCTGGGAGCCGGCGGGGTCGTGCAGCTTCCGCCCGCGGCGCGACGGAACGAGATCTCCCGGGCTTCGTTCGACGGCAGCGGATGCGCAGCTCCGTGCGGGTCGAACGCGAGCCTTCCCGAGTTCGTGTGTAGATCGCATGCATCATCCGGAAGGAACCAGCGCGGGTCGAGGTTGCGTCCCGCGAGCGCCGCGCGGGACACCTCGATCCTCGTCGTGGCATGCTCCTCGGGTGCGTTCGCCGGCACCGGCACCGTCGTCGACTGCGTGGTCGACCAGACGCGCAGGTCGTAACGATCGAGCACCGCACCGCGGAGATACTCGACGGGCTCCCCGCTGACGCGCATGACGACGCGATTGCGCTGGAGCATGTTGCGGAGCGAGCCGATGCGGAGCTTCGTGTTGAAGCCGACCTGGTCCTCCTCGCTGAGGGCAGCATTGCCCGCCAGGCGCTGGACCTCTCGCTCGACGATCGCGCTGAGGCGGGGCAGGGAGAGCACGAGCGTCATCGCGATTCCGACGGCGACGACGGCGAGCACGGCGAGCGGACCGCCGCGCCACGGCCCCGAGGGCGTCGCGGCCTTCGAAGCACGGAGGCGCGCGGCCACGAGCGGAGCGCGAAGGCACGCCAGCACGAGCAGCGCGAACAGCGCGGCGCCGACCTGGTACTCGAGGCCCGTGCGTGTCTGACCCGTTGCGGCGACGGCGACCACGGCGGCCGTGACGCTCCCGTGGGTCTTCACGTCGTCGCGCTTCGGGAGGAACGCGACGAGCACCGACGCGATGATGAACGCGATGGCGATCCCGCGGGCGAGCGGGACGAGCTGCGTCGTCGAGGCCGTCACTGCGAGCAAGAGGCCTGCCGCTGCTGCCGGCGCGAGCCGCACGAGCACGAGCGCGTTGGGCCGTAGGAGAAAGCGCGCGTTCACGAGGCCCTCTTCGCGGGCATCGACGCGATCCCCGCGTTGGTCCAAGCGAGCTCGGTGCGCTCGTTGATCTTCTTCGTGAGCTCGTCGTCGACGAGCAACGTCGTGCACGCGATCCCGCGTCCGGTGATCCCTCGCTGCAGGGCGGTGCGCTCCGCGCCCTCTGCGAGCGCGATGACGACGACCGTCGAGAGGCGACCGAGGTAGGGCTCGAGACGCCCGAGGAGCTGCGGCGCCGCGAGGGTGGGGCCGCGCTCGACCGTCGCGAGTAGCTCGAGCGCCTGATCGAGCGTACCCAGGCTGCGCCCGAGCGTGAGCTCGTGGACGGTATCGCCGACGACGAGGACGTCGACGAGCGCCTCACCGCGGGAGAGGTGAGCGATGACCCCGGCGGCGAGCTCGATGGCCGCCTCGAGGCGGTCGCTGTCCTCGACGTCGGTGTCGAGAACGACGCCGACGCGCGTGAAGTACTCCTGCTGGTACTCGCGGACGACCGGGATGCCTGTCCGTGCCCAGCTGCGCGCGTGGAGATCGCGAACGGGGTCTCCCGGCCGATACGGTCGCACACCGAGGAGATCCATCGCCTCGCCGCTCTTGGATGCGAGCGCCACGCCCCCGGGCTGGTGACGCGCCGCGATCGTGAAGGGCAGGCGAGCGACGTTGGCGACGCGAGGGACGACGTGGAGCTTCACGGCGTCGCTCGAGCGTCGAGGTCCGCAGGCGAGCCCGCCGGGCGCGACGGCTGCCGCGGTGAATGCGTCGAGATGGTGGAGGCCGCGTGCGACGAACTTCGCGCGCATCTTGCTGAGCGCGGGGCCGCGGTCGCCGACGATGACCTCGGCCGGCGCCTCGTCGAGCCAGGCTCCGTCCCAGGGCAAGAACGGTCCGCGGACGCGCACCGGGTGTTGCGGCGTGCTCGCCGTGGCGGCCTCCGCCCCCGCGCGCGCGCACGCGATCGTGAAGGTGACTGGCTCGCCGACGGTGACGCGTCGCGGGGCGTCGACCGTGATCGTCATCTCCCGGACGCGGAGCCGGAAGGCCGCCGCGAGCGAGCCGCCGATGACGCCCGCGAGCACCGAGAAGAACACGTACCCGGCAGTGTTTCGGACGTCGATGCTGACCGCGCCGACGATGAACGTGACGAGTACCAGCGAGCGCCCCTCGTCGGTGAGCGAGCCCCAGAAGATCGAGACGAGCGGAATCAGGATGCGGCCGAGGCGTGAGTCGCGGAAGCGATCACGCTCCTCCTTCCCCTTCGGGATGAGGATGTGATTGAGCCGCGCGAAGTCGATCTTCATGACTTCATCGCGACTCGCCGCTCAGGTGGGGACCGGCACGTCGCGCACCACGTCCGCGATGGCAGCCTCGGCCGTTACTCCGCCGTAACGCGCCTGCGTCGTCAGCTGCACACGGTGCGCGAGCACCGGCGCGGCGAGCGCGTGGATGTCGGCCGGGCTGACGTAGGTGCGGCCCTGGAGGAGGGCGCGCGCCTGGGCTGCGCGGAAGAACGCCAGCGCGCCGCGCGGGCTGATGCCGAGCTCGAGCGGCGCCGTCTGCCGGGTTCGCTGGACGATCGCGAGCAGGTATGCGGCGACGGCACCTTTCATCTCGACCTCGCGGACCTCGCGCTGGATGCGCACGACGGTGTCGCGGTCGCAGACGGCGGTGACCTTCGCCAGCGGATCGGCGGACTGACGCGCGAAGAGCATCGCCAGCTCGGCTTCGGCCGACGGATATCCGACGCCGATGCGCAGGAGGAAGCGATCGAGCTGGGCCTCGGGTAACGGATACGTGCCCTGGTAGTCGGACGGGTTCTGTGTCGCGACGACGAAGAACGGGGAGGGGAGCGGGCGCGTGATGCCGTCGATGCTGACCTGCGCCTCGTTCATCGCCTCGAGCAGCGCGGACTGCGTGCGCGGGGAGGCGCGATTGATCTCGTCGGCGAGCAGCACGTTGGTGAAGACGGGGCCAGTGTGGAACGCGAACGAACCGTCCCTCGGGTTCAACACCTGTGAGCCGAGGATGTCGGTGGGGAGCAGATCGGGAGTGAATTGCACGCGCGTGAACGTGACGTCGAGCGCGCGTGCGAGCGCCTTGTCGAGCGTGGTCTTGCCGACGCCGGGAACGTCCTCGACGAGGACGTGCCCGGCACCCAGGAGCCCGACCAGGAGGAGGTCGATGACGTCATCTTTGCCCTGCACGACCGACCGAAGCGACTCGCGAAGGCGGTCGAGCGTGTCCCGCGTGCTCCCCGACGTGCTGGCGGCTTTCGAGCGGGACTGTTCCGGTGCGGCTTTGGCGTCCAAGCCTGGCCGAGAATACCGAATCGAATGGCCAAGGTTCGCGTTTCGTCCAACACTGGAGATGGTGCTGCTTAACGAGCTCGACCGTTCTTTTCCCCGACATTTCACGCGATCGGTCGCCGGAGCGCTCCTTGCGGGCCTCGCTTCCGTGATCTCTGGGTGCTCCTCGGCTGCCCTCCCGACCGCGATCCCGACGAAGCCGGTCGCGCCCGCGCCTCCTCCGAAGGACGACGGCAAGCCCGCGCAGGGAGGCCCGGGAGGTGACGGGCACTCGGCCGCGCTCGAGCAGCTGCGCACCGCACCGCTCGCGCCGAAGACGGACAAGCAGAACAGTGTCGTCATCCAGCTACCCGACGGAGGGAACTGGACGCGCGTGCGTTTTTTGACCGTGCCGGGTCTCGTCGGCTTCCGCTACGGAAAATCGCACCATGCGATCGTCGCGGGGTTCGTCACGCATGTCGACGACAACACGGTCGAAGGCGCCTGCTCGAAGAGCTTCGAATCCTGGGCGTTGCCGTGGGTCGAGGCGTTCGAGGTCGATCTCCATCATGATGCGCCAGCCGCGTTCTCGTGGACGATCCCCGCGGCTCCAGTCGTGCGGCCGGCCAGAGGGGAGCCCGCGCTCTCGCCGGTGCCGAAGCGGATCGCGATCGTCGAGGTCGATCCGCTCTACGCGAAGACGGCGACGGTGCTCTCGCACGAGTCGTACGCGGCGGCATGGGCCTCGTATCCCGCGTGGGACAAGGCCTGCCTCGTCGTCGGCGTCGCCGTCCCCGCGCGAGACGACGAGCCGCGCGCCCGCGAGGTGCGCGATCGGTTCGTCAAGGAAGTGCTCCCGGCCGTCGTGGTCACCGCGCCGACCGAGCCGAAGGAACGTTTTTAGTAGCTACTCGAGCACCGCGATGACCGGCGCGTGGTCGCTCGGGACCGCGCCGGTCTTGCCCTTCTTGCGGTAGTCACGATCGACGAAGACGTCCTTCACGCGTGCCGCGAGCGAAGGGCTCGCGAAGAGCATGTCGAGCCGCATGCCCTCGTTCTTGTGGAACGAACCGGCGCGGTAGTCCCACCAGGAGAAGCCGATCGTGTCGGGGTACTTCGAGCGATAGAGATCGATGAGCCCGGCGCCGCCGAGGCGAGCGATGAGCACCCGCTCCGCATCGGTGTGGAAGATGTGCCCCTTGAAGCGCGCGCCGCCGTACGAGTCGAGGTCGGTCGGGCACACGTTGAAGTCGCCGGCGACGAGCAGCGGGACGTCGCTGCCGCTACGCGCGCGCTCTTCGACGTGCAGCGCGAGGCTCTCGAGCCACCCGAGCTTCACCTTGTAGTCCGCGTGCGCGAGCGTCTTGCCGTTGGGAATGTAGACGCTCGCGACCTCTATCCCGTGGACCTTGGCGACGACGAATCGCGCGCCGGCCTCTCCGGCTCCGGGCAGCTCTCGCATGAGCATCTCGGGCCGCTCCTTGGCGAGGATCGCGACGCCGTTCCAGCTCGGCTGTCCCGAGAGGACCGCGTGGTAGCCCGATGCCCGGACCTCGAGATGCGGAAAATCCGTCTCGACGATCTTGAGCTCCTGCAGGCATACGATGTCTGGCTGACGCTCGGCCAGCCACTCCGCGAGGCGCTGCGAGCGCGCCCTGATCCCGTTCACGTTCCACGTCGCGAGAAGCACGCGTCGCTCCTAGCGCGATCCGAGCCGCGTGTCACATGTCGGCGAGGCTGGCCATCCGCGGCCCGGGCGCCTGGGCGGCCGCGGCGATGCGCTGCGCGTGCTCGTCGAGCAGCTTCACGGCTTCGTCGGAGGTGGTCGCCGTCATCAGCGTCCGGCGTGCAGGCTCGTCGAACACCGACCGCGCCAGCGCGGCGAGGACGCGCACCTCGCGCTCGTAGGCCTTGGGCGGCAGGAGCAGCAGGAAGACGATCCGTGCTGCACGTCCGTCGGGCGCGTCGAAGTCGATCCCGTCGTGCGACAGTCCGAGCGCGACCACGGGGCGGGAGAGCCCGGGCACGGCCGCGTGCGGAATGGCCACCTCGTCCCCGAGCCCGGTCGGCGCCATCATCTCGCGCTCGAGCACGGCGATGAGCGCTGGCTCGACGAGGTCGCCGATGGCGCTCCGTAACGCGAGGCCGAGCTCCTCGATCGCGCGTGCCGACGAGACCGCGGTGAGCGCGGGGATGAAGGCGCCAGCGCGCACGAGCGTCGCCGCGTCCTCGGTGAGCGCGCCGCCGCGCACCGATCCAGGAGTGCCCTTGCGCGGTCCGAAGAGCAGCCACTTCATCATCGGCCCGGCGATCAACGAGGTGCCGATGGCCATCGTCACCAGCGCCACGAAGACGCGATCGTCGACCAGCCCCGCGTCACGTGCGAGCAGCGCGAGGATGATCTCCATCGCGCCACGCGCGTTCAGCCCGAAGCCCACCACCAGCGACTCGCGCCACGGCATTCCCGAGATGCGCGCGCCCACGCTGCACCCGACGACCTTCGCCACGGAGGCGACGACGAAGACGACGACGCAGAGAACGACGTCGAAATTAGCGAGAAAATCGACCCGGAGCGCGACGGACGCGAAGAACACCGGCGCGAAGACGTTGGTGACGAACTGCTGGATCGTCTGGCGCGTCCGCTCGCGGAGGCGCGGCGAGCCTCCGACCGTCACGCCGACGATGAAGCCGCCGAGCACCGCATGGATGCCGATCGCCTGCGTGACGCTCGCGCCGAGGATGGCGACCACGATCAGGAGGGAGAGGATGCGACCCGGCGCGAGATCGGCCTGCTTCTCGATTCGCGCGAGGACGGTGTCGACGAGCCGCCTTCCGAGGAAGAGGCACGCCGCGCCGAAGAGCAGGGCGACGCCGATGGTCGTCGCGAGCTTGCCGAGGTCGACGGCGCCCCCGCGCATGGGCCCGAGCAAGATGCTGAACGCGACCCAGCCGACGAGATCGTTGATCATCGCGGCCGTCATGACGAGCAGTCCGATGTCGGTCTTGAAGAGGCCGAGGTCGAGCAGCGTCTTGGCGATGACCGGCAGCGCCGAGATGGAGAGGGCCACGCCGATGAAGATCGCGAAGAGCGCGCGCTGCTCCGGGTGGACGAGCACCGAGTCGGGCACGAGGTAGCCCATCACGAAGCCGCCGAGCAGCGGCATGAGCATGCCGAACGAGGCGACGAGCAGCGCGCTCCGCCCGCGACGCTTCACGATCTCGAGATCGACCTCGAGTCCCGCGACGACGAGCAGGAGGACGACCGCGACGGTCGTGTAGCCGGAGAGCATCGACGCCGGCGCGCCCTGCGGAAGCAGGAAGGCGTGAGCCGCAGGGGCGATGCGACGGAGTCCGGTGGCGCCGAGGAGGACGCCGGCGAGTATCTCTCCGACGACGAGCGGCAGTCCGAGCGCGCGTGCGCCCTCACCGAGGAGCCGCGCAACGCCGAGCAGCACGGCGAGCGAGAGCAAAAAGACGAGAGCGTCGTGCTCGTTCACGGTTCAGGCGCGACCGACCGCCTCGCACAGCATTCTCGTGAACTCCTCGGTGCCGACCTGACCACCGAGATCGAACGTGCGCACGCCGCTGTCGAAGGTGGCGAGGAGCCCCTTCTCGATCCTCTTCGCGGCGACATGCTCGCCGAGGTGATGGAGCATCATGACCCCGCTCTGGACGAGCGCGGTGGGGTTGGCGATGCCCTGGCCGGCGATGTCGGGGGCCGAGCCGTGGACGGCCTCGAAGACCGCGCACTCGAGCCCGATGTTCGCGCCCGGGACGATGCCGAGGCCACCGACCAGCCCTGCGCCGAGGTCGCTCAGGATGTCGCCGTAGAGGTTCTCGGTGACGATGACGTCGAGCTTGTTTGCGTTCCGCACCATGTTCATCGCACACGCGTCGACGATGATCTCGAAGGGCTCGAGCCGTGGATAGCGGAGCGCGACCTTCCTGAACGACTCGAGGAGCAAGCCGTCCGAGAGCTTCATGATGTTCGCCTTGTGGACGACGGAGACGCGCTTGCGCTCCATCTTCTCGGCGTAGTCGAAGGCGTACTCGCAGATGCGCGTGCACGCCTTTTCGGTGATGAGCTTGATGGATTGCGCGACGCCGGGCATGATCATCAGCTCGAGGCCCGCGTAGAGATCCTCGGTGTTCTCGCGGACGATGACGATGTCCGTGCCCTCGAAGCGCGGCTCGATCCCGGGCAGGCTGCGGATGGGGCGCACGTTGGCGTAGAGGTCGAGCGCCTGCCGGAGCGTGACATTGACCGAGCGGAAGCCCTTGCCGATGGGCGTCCCGATCGGGCCCTTGAGCGCGACCTTGTTCCTCTTGATCGAGACGAGGACCTCGTCCGGGAGGGTCGTGCCGCGCTTCTCGGCGATGGCCGCGCCTGCCTCCTGCACCTCCCAGTCGATCTTCACGCCGGAAGCCGCCAGGACTCTCCGCGTCGCGTCGGCGACCTCGGGTCCGATGCCATCCCCCGGGATGAGCGTGATCGTGTGCGCCATGGGTCGCTCGCCAGAGTACGCTGAGCACTCCCGGTGTTCCAGCGATGAACAGCTCCGCGAGCCCTCGATGCCGTACGCTCCGCGTACGAGCCAACGGCCTCGAGCATCGCGTGCTCGAGTGGGAGCCGCAGGCCGGCGCCGATGCCGCACTCGCGGTGCGGACGATCGTGCTCGTGCACGGCTTCATGGACGCGGCAGGGACGTGGGATCTCGTCGCGCCCGCGCTTGCCGCGAAGGGCTTGCGCGTGCTCGCGCCCGACATGCGCGGCTTCGGCGACGGCGCCCGCGCGCCCGCGGGCAGCTATTACCACTTCGTCGACTACGTGTTCGACCTCGCCGACCTCGTCGACGCGCTCTCGCCGGGCGAGCCGATCGCGCTGGTCGGTCATTCGATGGGCGGAACCATCTCCACACTCTTCGCGGGGACGTTTCCGGAGCGCGTGGCTCGGCTCGTGCTCATCGAGGGCATAGGGCCGCCCGACAATCCGTTCGAAGTCGGGCCCATCCGCATGCGCAGCTGGATCGAGCAGGTCCGCGCGTCGCGGATGCGCGGCGACAAGAGCCGGCCCGCGTTCTCCAAGGAGGATGCGCTGCGCAGGATGGCCGCGAGTCATCCGAACGTGCCGAAGGAGGTGCTCGAGCACAGGCTCCCTCACCTCGCGGCGGACGCGGGCGAAGGGCTCATCTCCTGGCACTTCGACGCGCTCCACCGGACGACCGCGCCGATGCCGTTCTTCGCGAAGCTGCTCGTCGAATTCGCGAGGAAGGTGACCTGTCCGGTGCTCTTCGTGTCGGGAGGCGCGCGCGGGTATCACCCGCCCGACGAGAGCGAGCGGCTGGCGGCGTTCACGACCGTGGTGCGCGCGGAGCTGCCGGAGGCAGGGCACATGGTGCACTGGACCGAGCCGGCAGCGCTCACACCGCTCCTCCTCGAGCACCTTCGCCTGGCGTGACGCGCGCTCACGGCAGCCGCGCGCCGTTCTTGTAGTTGCCCAGCACCTTGCGGACCTCGTGCTCGCGGAGGATGTACGCCCACGAGTCCTGCTCGACCTGGTTGTCGAGCAATAGCCCCAGGTGCAGGTGGGGCGTGCCATTGCCGATCCCGGAGACCGCGATGCGCTCGCCGGTCACGACGTGCTTGCGCGTGTCGCTGCCTTCCCGCTGCGGATACTCGACCTTCGATAAATGTGTATAGTACACGTGAGTGATCCGCCGTTCGCCGTGCTCGCCCCACGGAATGGGCTCGTCGAGCGCGAGCCGCACGCTGTACGCGGTGTCCTTGCCGGTGGTCCAGCGCGTGTGTCCCCACTCGGCGTAGTCGAGGGTGCCGGCGGCGAGCGCGAAGACCTCGAGGTGGTCGCCCGCGATGTCGAGGCCGGTGTCGCCGGGCCAGCCACCGAGATTGCCGCGTGGCATCGGGCTCGCGAGCGCGGCGCTCTTCAGCCGCGGGGAGATCAGAGGGGGCGCCGGGGACGCGGGGGCCGGAAGAGCGGCTGGCGCCAGCGGGAGCAGGAACGAGAGAACGAGGGCGCGGAGTGCTGCGGTCACGATCGTTCGTCGCGGTGGGCCACCGGAACGTGACGTGAAATTCGCGCCGGCGGCTCTTGCTCACAACGGTCGCGCGCGATGCCTCGCTTTGTAGGCTTCCCGATACGAGTCGTGACAGGCGACGCATTGCGCCTTCGCGCGCGCGACCTCTCCGGCGTTCGCGAGGTCGGCGCCGCGCGTCGCGATGGCGACCCACGCCCACTCGGGGTCCGGGGATAGCCCTGCGACGAGCGAGAAGGCCGCTGTGAGCGAGTCCGGCGTGTGCGCCGTCTGCATGGTCCCGTGCATGAATCTCTGCATGGGGCACGGATTTTCACGGCTTCCACAACCGACGAAGGCGGGAGCGGCGGTGTTCCCAGCAACGATCGGCGCGAGGGGCACGAGCCCCAGCGCTGCAGGAGCCGCGGGCGCGTCACCGCCCGCATCGAACGCCGGCACGCCGCGCGGATCGCGCATGCGCCGCTTGGGGGACGGAGGCAGCGGCTCGACCTCCGGATCGGTGAGCGGGCCCTTCGCCTCCGAGGGGTAGCGCGAAGGGTCGTATCCATTTGCATACGCGCAGGCCCCGAGGTTCGCCGCGGCGACGAGGACGACGAGCACGCGCGCGTTCACGGCACCGTCCGCGTGCGGTAGCTCGCTCGCCATGCCGGACGGTAGAGCGAGTGGCACGTTTCGCAGCTCTTCTTTGCCTCGGCGAGATCGCCGCGCCGTGCCGCCGCGGCTCCCTGCCGGCTCACCGACGCCCAGGACCACGCCGGGTCCGGCGAGAACGCCGCGATGCGGTCGAGCGCTATCGCGAGCGACGCTTCGTCGTCGTTGGCGGTCGCGATCGACACCCAGCCGCGCATGTAGCGCTGCAGCGGACACCCTTCGCTCCTCGGTCCGCAGTCCGCGGGGACGCGCGGCCCGGGTGGCGGAAGCGGGGGCGACATGACGTTCGCGCTCGCGGGTGTATCGACCGGCACGATGTCGGGCGCGCTCGTCGTCTTCCACGTCGTGAGCATGTGGTAGTCGGGCGGCTCGCCATGGCACGTCGTGCAGTCGTGTACGCGCCCGTCGACGCGCGCGAACTGCCCCACGAGCGTCTCGCTCATGTGCTTGGTGAGCTTCGTCGCGTCGTGGCGATCGAGCATGTACATGGTCCCGTCGTGACAGGTGTCGCAGTAGACGGGCTCGCCGTCGCGCAGCGTCAAGGCGCGCACCATCTCGTTGTACATGCGCTTCGCGATCCGCTTGCGCCGCGTGTCCGCGACGAATGCGTCCTCGGCGTGGCAGCCCAGGCACGGCACGCCGAGCGACTCGGTGAACGTGCGCATCACCCTTTGCTTCTGCGCGGGGGTGAGCTGCTCGAGGGGCGGCAGTTGTCTCACGTCGAGCCCAGCCGCGGCGAGCGCGCCTGCCATTCCGGTCGGCCGCACGCCCGCCATCGGCCCAGGTGCGTGCGTCTTCGGCACGTAGGTCGCCGCGGGAGCGACGGGTGCAGGCTGCACCTCGGGCGCGCAAGCGACGAGCCCGAGGCCTGCGCCGATCGCGACGAGCCCGAACGAAAGCGCGAGTTGCCCCAGCCCCCCCACGGCGGGCAGAGTAGCTCAGTCGCCGCGCATCCGGGACGTGCGATCGGCGGGCCCGCAGGGGTGATTCAGCGCGGGCCCTTGAAGCCCTTGACGACGCCTTCCAGGCGCTCGTCCTCGCCGTCGTCGAGAAGGCCGACCGCCAGCACGTTCAGGCGATCGGGCTGCGCGAGGAGCTGCGCGATCTCGCGCAGGTCCTTCGTCGTGACGGCGCTGTTCGCGGCCAGGCGCGCCTCGGGCGTCTCGAAGCGATCGAACAGCAAGCCGCCCGCGTAGAAGCCGGCGAGCTCCTCTGGCGAATCGAAGACGGTGCGGATCTCCCAGGCGTTGCGGCGCTTGGCCTTGTCGAGCTCGGCCTCCGTCGGACCCTTGGTGGCGAGGTCGCAGAGGAGCTCGAGGATCTCGCGCGTCACCACCGAGGTGCGTGCATGCTGCACGCCGGCCATGAAGTCGAGCACGCCGTCGTCCTCGTAGCCGTCGAACGACGCGCCGACGTCGTAGCAGAGGCCCTTCGAATCGCAGATGCGGTGATAGAGCCGCGTCGACATCCCGTCGTCGAGGATGCGCATGAGCATGTCCATCGCGGGTCGATGCTCGGACGCCTCGGGCACGGCGCGGAAGCACACGCGCAGCTCCGTCTGGCTCGAGACGTTCTCGACGATCTGCAGCCGAGGCTTCTTCTGGGTGTGGGTCGGAGCGTCGGTCTTGACCGGCTCACCGTTCGGGAGGCTGGAAAAACAGCGCTCTGCGAGGGCGAGCGCCTCGGCGTGGGTCACGGCGCCCGAGAACGCGAGGACGCTGTTTGCAGCGTTGTAGTGCCGCGCGTGGTGCGCGCGCAGCATCGGGCGATCGAACGAGCGCACGCGCTTCTCGTCGCCTGTGATCGTGTAGCCGAGCGGGTGCGTCGGGTAGATGAGCGCACGCGAGAGGTTGTCGGCGTCGACCTGGCGGCCGTCGTCGTCGAGGTCTTCGAGGATCTCCTCGCAGACGATGCCCTTCTCGATCTCGATGTCGTTGAACGTCGGGTTCGCGAGGACGTCGCCGAAGAGGCGGCTCGTCTCCGCGACGGACTCGGCCGGCGCCGTCACCGAGAAGACGCCGAAGTCCGTCTGGGTCGCGGCGTAGAGGTAACCGCCGAGGCTCTCGAAGGCGTGATTGACCTGGTGGGCCGTCTCGAGGCTAGGCGTTCCCCGGTAGAGCATGTGCTCGAGGAAGTGGCTGAGCCCGTTCGTGGGGGGCGCCTCGAAGCGCGAGCCGACGCGCACGTACAGGGCGACGTGCGCGCGGCTGATGTGCGGCTGGGACGCGACGACCACGCGCAGGCCGTTGGCCAGCGTCGTGATCTCGAAGGGCCGCTCGCTGACCGCGCTCATGCGGGCGGCCCTAGGGCCCCTCGTCTTCCTCTTCGCGGGGCGCGCCGGCGTCCGACTTCGCGCCGAGCACGTTGTTATCGTCGATCTTGACCTAGGCCTTCGCGGCCTCACGCATGCGGCGCGTGTAGTTGCCGAGCGCCTCCGCCTTCTTCGCGAAGAGGAGCGCCTGCATGTACTGGTCACGCTCCTTCTCGAAGAGCTCCTTGGTCGCGGGGCTCAGCTCCTTCAGCTGGACCACGAGGAAGCCGTCGTCGGTGCGGATCGGGTCGGTCGTCACGTCGTTGGCCTTGGCGCCGCTGAACGAGAACCCCGTCACGGCCTGCGAGGCCTCGCCGGAGATCGCGGGGATCGGGTCGCCGCCGCGGTTGAACGCGCTCGACGTGTTGAGCTGCGGGCGCTCGGGATCCGTGTCGGCGGTGTACACGGGGGCAGCGGGGCCGGCATCGGCGGAGGCAGCTGCGCCGCCGTCGGCGCCGCCATCACCCTTGGCCACAGCGGGCTTGCCCTCCGGCTTCGGCGCGGCCGCCTTGATGATGCCGTACTGCGCGATGGCGCCCTTCACGGCGTCCTCGCCCGACTTGCCACTCTTGATGTCGGCGGCGATCTTCGCCGCGACTTGCTTCGAGAGGTCGAGCGACTTCGACTGCTTGTACGCCTTGAGGATGTCTTCCTTGGTGGCGTCGTCGCGCTTGATGATGTGGTAGCCGAACTGGGTCTCGACGAGGTTCGGTACGAGCTCGCCGGGCTTCACCGACTCCACGGCCTTCTTGAACGGTTCGACGAACTGCTCGACCATCTCGCCGGGGTACTGGCCGCCCTTGTCCTTGCTGCCGGGGTCCTCGGAGAACTCCTTCGCGAGCTTGGCGAAGTCTTCGCCCTTCTTCACGCGCTCGAAGATGCCCTGAGCCTTCGCCTTCGAGGCGTCCTTCTCTTCTGGCTTCTCGCCCGCGAACTTCACGAGGATGTGCCGAACCGGCACCTTGATCTGCGCGAGGTTGACCTTGTCCTTGGACCAGGTGTCGACGTCCTTCTGGTCGGAGGAGATCGCATACTTCTCGAGCCAGCTGCGGCGGACGACGGCGTAGTTCACCGTCGCGGTGGTGCGTTCGACCTTGTAGCGGTCGAGCGCCTCGTCCTCGGCGACGCGCACGGGCGCGCGAACGAGATCGCGCATCTTGCCGGCGAGGATCTCGCGGCTCTGCCACTCGCGGAACTCGGTGGGCGACCGGCCGGTGATCTGCTTCACCGTGCGCTCGTACACCTTCATGTCGAACTGCTTGGTCTTCGAGTCCTTGAAGCCGACGTTCACGCGACCGTCGTTGAGGCCGAGGCCCTGCTGCATCTGCACCTGGTCGCTCGGAAGGCTCACCAGCACGTAGCCGTGGAAGATGCTGTCGGTGATCTCGTCCTCGCTGACGGTCAACCCGAGGCGCTGCGCCTCGGTGACGAGCAGCTCGCGCTCGATGAGACCCTCGAGGACGATGCGCGACGCGGCCGCCTGCTTCATCCCTCCGGTGCCGCGTGAGAACACGAGGCGGTAGGCGGCGCGATGCGCCTTCGGCTCGATGCACGAGCCGTGAACACGAGCGGCGCACGCCTCGCTCACCGTACCGAGCTTCTTGCCCGCGCTCGGGTTGAACCCGAGAACGAACACGAGGATCATCCCGACGATGATCACTCCGTAGATGATGGACGTGAGGCCCTTTTGCCGGAAAAAGTCGAGCATGAGCGGGGCCGGCTCATAACACGGCGCGCAGCGGGTTTCTATTCGCGTATCTCGGCGCGCCTCGCGTCCGCCGCCGGCGCGCGCGCGCCGAACGCGCAGACATGCAGCGGCTACGTATGGGCGACGTGAGCCGCGACGGCTTTTTCTAGCCCGAGCGCGAACTTCAGGACGGGAACGGCGTCCTCGAGTGTTGCGACCTCGTGCGCGAGGAACACTTC
Source organism: Myxococcales bacterium (assembly GCA_025351875.1). Taxonomy (GTDB): domain Bacteria; phylum Myxococcota_A; class Polyangia; order Polyangiales; family Polyangiaceae; genus Labilithrix. Next base: position 22,104 of record JANXVA010000361.1, read on the forward strand.
GTAGAACGTGTCGAGCGTGCGCTCGGGGTCCGCGGGGTCGGTCACGGGGTTCACGTGGGTCGCGATCTCTGCGAAGCCGTTCGCGAGCGCGGGCTCGGCGAGCTTGCGGACGCGCTCGAAGAGCGTGGCCTCCTCGTCGCTCGGGAAATCGGAGCGCTGACCGCGGAGCACGAGGCGCACCCGAACGCGGCCATCACCGAGCGGGCCGACGCGGACGCCCGAATCGAGGATGAGGTTTTCGCGCACGCGCTCGGCGAGAACCACCTCCTCGGGCAACGTTCGGAACACCTCGAAGCCGCTCGCGATGAGCGCCTTCTTCAGTTGTTGCGGCGTGGTGGTGGGGGATGCGGCGGTGGACAAGGAGGTCAGGAGGGCGAGGCGACGGGGGTGAGACGCGGGTGTCCTACATTCTGGCGAAAGGGCACTGTGCGTCAACACCTCCTTTTATTGCATTCCTGCAAGGTGAGGCGTTTTGGCGTCCCGATCGCGGGCCGAGGACTTGCGTGATCCGCTGCCGCCTCTGCTATTCTTTGGAGGACGCCGTGACGAAGAAAACGACCCCGACCCCCGCGCATGGGATGAAGATGCCCAGCGGTGTCCACGCGATGCGTCGCGGCGGCGCCCGGCGCGAAGTGACGGAGCGTGTCAGCCTGAAGGCCGAGGACGGCACCACGCACGACGGCTGGGCCCTCAACGTCAGCCGTGGTGGGCTGCGCGCCATTCTCGAGGAGAAGGTCGTTCTCGGGCAGAAGTTCGACGTCGCCATCGGTACGGACGAGGTGATGCTCCGCCCGAGCCGGGTCGTCTGGGTCCAGGAAGAGCCGGACGGCGTCATCGTCGGCCTCGAGTTCACGAGCCTCTCGGGGGCCCAGAAATCGGTCCCGCCCCCGCCGATGGACGCCGCAGCCGCGGACGAGGCCCTCGCGCCCGGCGCGACGCCCGACCCGACCCCCGGCTCCGAGGACTGACCGCCGGCCCTCGACGGATTGCTCAGCCCCGGCAGGCGAGGTCGAAGCCCAGCTGGCCCTTCGGGGTCGCGTAGGTCGCGCGGCTCGTGCCGTCGAAGAGGATCTCGACCTTCAGCTTCTTCTCGTTCGAGATGGTGATCTTGCCGCCGGCCTCGGGGCATGAGCCCTGGCAGCGACGGAAGTCGGTGATCTCGGTGCGGAGGTAGCGATCGCGGACGTTGCCCTCAGAAACCCCGGACACGCCGAAGCAGCGCTCGCCGAAGCGCCACGTCACGGTCTTCTCGTTGGTGCGCGAGAACGTCTTGCCGCGCGCCGTGGTGCCCGAGAGTGAGCCCTTCCAGTGCATCGCACGGTCGGCGCCCGTGTTGGTGATCGTCGCCGTCGACGTCCAGTCGACGGACGCACGGTTCACGAGCAGATCGTTGCCGACGAGGTTGAGCGTGAGCGTGTTCGGCGACGTCGCGTACGTGGCGACGATGCTTCCCTTGATCTTGAAGATGCCGTTCGGACCGGCGCAGCCGTTGAAGGTGTAGGTCACCGTCTTCGCGGCTGCATCGGACGCGACGGTGAGGCAGCCGGCGGGAAAGTAGAGCCGCGCGGCGCCGTCGCCGAGGGTCGCGGTGCCGACCCCGCTCAGGCCGAAATCGCTCGTCGAGGCGAGCGTGAGCGAGCCGCCTGCCGCCGTCGCAGACACGAGAGACGACGTCACGACCTCGGTGTCCGTCTCCGCGACGGCCGAGTCGGCGCCGTCCTCGGCGAGCGCCTGCGCCTCCTCGGCGATGGTCGCGTCCGGCGTCTTCGCGTCATCCTTCTTGCACGCGACGAGCAGCAGGCCGAGGAGCGCGAGCGCGGGCGCGGAGACCCAAGGCTGTCGTTTGCGGGCGCTCATGACGAACATGGTGATGCACTCAACATGCCACGCGCCGCCGCTGAAGGCGATCCGATCGAGCCACATTTTCGGGCGATTTGCGCCCGCTGGGGTGGACGCAATCGCGTCCACCGGACCGCGCCGAGGTCAGGTTCGCCGGCGAAGCGCGGCATTCCCCCCGCAGCCCCCGTGTGCGAGAACGGAGGTGTGAAAAGGTCATGACAGAAGGAGCAACCCGCGCCCGCGTCCTCCACTGGTTCGTCCGCGGAGGCGTCGCACGCACGCCCGACGGCAAGGAGATCCCGATCGACGTCGACCCGATCGTGATCGGCCGCGACGAGGGCGCCCAGATACGGCTCGGCGATCCCGAGGTGAGCGCGATTCATTGCGAGCTCCGCGCCGTCAACGAGGGGGTCCTCGTGAAGGACCTCGGCAGCACGAACGGGACCTTCATAGGCTCCGTGCGCATTCGCGAGGGCGTCGTCACGACCAGCGCCGAGGTGCTGGTAGGCTCGACGCGCATCACGATCGAGCCGACCGGCAAGCAGCGCGTCGATGTCGGCTTCTCCGACCGGTTCGGCGGGCTCGTCGGCTCGTCGCCCAAGATGCGCCGCGTGTTCGGCGTCCTCGAGAAGGTGGCGAACACCGCGCTCTCGATCCTCATCCTCGGGGAGACTGGCACCGGCAAGGAGGTCGTCGCGAAGAGCGTGCATGATGCAAGCGATCGCAGGGGCGGGCCGTTCGTCGTGCTCGACTGCGGTTCGATCCCGGCGAGCCTGGCCGAGAGCATCCTGTTCGGTCACGAGAAGGGCGTTTTCACCGGCGCGACCGAGCGCAAGAAGGGCGCGCTCGCCGAGGCCCACGGCGGCACCCTCTTCCTCGACGAGCTCGGTGAGCTCCCGCTCGAGCTCCAGCCGAAGCTTCTCCGCGTGCTCGCGGAGCGCCAGGTCAAGCGCGTCGGGGGGAACACGCTCGAGCCCATCGACGTGCGCGTCCTCGCGGCGACCCGTCGCGACCTGGGCGTCGAGATGAACGCCGGCCGCTTCCGGAGCGACCTCTTCTTCCGCATCGCCCAGGTTCGCGTCGAGCTCCCGGCGCTCCGCGAGCGCCTCGGAGATCTGCCGCTCCTCCTCGAGGAGATCTGCAAGAAGGCCGGAAAGCCCGAGGCGGCGCCCGTCGTCGAGGGCTGGATCGAGCAGCGCCTCGGCTCCTACGATTGGCCGGGCAACGTCCGCGAGCTCGTCAACGTCGCGCAGGTCGCTGCGACTCTCGCCGACACGCCGGAGGCGATCGACGACGTGTTGACACTCGCTCGCTCCGGTCCGCTCGCCGACGAGCCTCGCCACGGGACCTCCGCGCAGACGGCGTTCGCGGAGGCCAAGCGCGGCGCCATTTCGAGCTTCGAGAAGGACTACTTCACCCAGCTCTCGCGCGGTGCAAAAGGCAACGTCAGCGAGATGGCTCGCCAGAGCGGGATGGAGCGGCATCATGTGCGCGCCTACCTGCGCAAATACGGCATCGAAAAAGGCTGAGGGTCACGAGCCGGAAACCGCGGGACCAGGGTAAGCTCCCGCCGGCTCGGATGATTTCTCGGTTCGCCGTCACTCTTTTCGTGAGCGCGACGCTCCTGTTCGCGTGCCAGCCGATGGTCGCGCGCATGATCGTGCCGCTGCTCGGCGGAGCGCCTGCCGTGTGGATCCTCTGCTCGCTCTGCTTCCAGGCGCTCGTGCTCGGCGGCTACTTCTATGCCCACGTCGTCGGCTCGCGCCTGCCGGTCCGCACGCAGGTCATGCTGCAGCTCGCGCTCGTCGCCTCGGCGTTCTTCGTCCTGCCGATCATCGTCGACGAGCGCCTCGTGGAGGCGCTCACCACGAAGAGCCGCTCGCTCGGCCTCCTCGTCGTGCTCCTCCGCTCGGTGGGCCTGCCGTTCTTCGTGCTCTCCACGACGTCGCCGCTCCTCCAGCGCTGGTACGCCGAGCTCGGGGAGACCGACCCGTATCACCTGTATACTGCAAGCAATGCCGGGAGCATGGTCGCCCTCCTCGGCTACCCGTTCGCGGTCGAGCCGTTCTTCTCCCTGAAGGAGCAGAGCCACATCCACCACGTCGCGTTCGCGGTGTACGCGCTCCTCGTCGTCGTCTGCGCGCTGACCGCGCTGCGAAAGAAGCGACTCCCGCGTATCGACGCCACACCGGCGCCGGCGGGCGTCACCATGTCCGAGGACATCGCGTTCGAGCCGAGCCCGGAGTCGAGGGCGCTCATCGCCGGAGAGACCTTCGACACGCCGCGTCCGTCGCCCGAGTCGGAGCGCGCCGCGCGCGGGCCGCAGCCGGTGTGGCGCGAGCGCCTCGTGTGGCTCGCGCTCGCGTTTGCGCCTTCGAGTCTCCTCCTCGGTGCCACCGAGTTCGTCACCACCGACCTCGCGAGCGTGCCGCTGCTCTGGGTCGTCCCGCTCGCGCTCTACCTCGCGTCGTTCATCGTTGCGTTCGCCAAGAAGCAGGTCGTGAAACCGGGGTCGGCCTCGCGTGTGCTCGCGGTGCTCGCGGCGCTCGTTGCCCTCAGCAAGCTGGCCGAGGTGCTCGGCCCGGCGTGGCTGATCGTCGGCGGACATCTGCTGCTCCTCTTCGTCGCGAGCGTCGTGTGCCACCGCGCGCTCGCGATCCGGAGGCCGCACCACACGCGGCTCACCGAGTTCTACCTGCTCCTCTCCGTCGGCGGCGTGCTCGGCGGTGCGTTCAACGGGCTCGTCGCGCCCGTGGTGTTCGACGATCTGCTCGAGTATCCGATCGCGATCGCGCTGGTGTGCCTGGCGCGGGTCGCGATCGACCGCCTGCCCGACGAGAGCAAGCGCGCGCGGCGGCGTGACATCGGCTACGGGCTCGCCCTCGCGGCGGTCACGCTCGTGCTCGTGAAGGTCGGCGAGCTCACGAAGGCGAGCCCGAGCCACTCCGTGGTCTGGATGTACGCGCTGCCGGTGCTCGTCGCGTTCGTCTGGTCGAAGCGGCCCGTACGCTTCGCCGTCGCGCTCGGCGGGATCCTCCTCGTCGGGACCGTCCACGGCGGCATCACCGGCAACACGATCCACAAGGAGCGCGATTTCTTCGGCGTGCTGAAGATCCGGCGCGACCCGGGCGAGAAATTCCTGGTGCTGCTCTCCGGGAGCGCGATGCATGGTGCCCAGAGCCTCGACCCGGCGACGAAGCAGCTGCCGCTGATGTACTACTTCCCAAGCGGGCCCGCGGGCGACGCGTTCGGCCCGCTTCCGGCGCCTGGAGCGGCAGAGATCACGCCGCGCCGCGTCGGCGTGATCGGGCTCGGCGTCGGATCGCTCGCTTCGTATGCGAGGTCAGGCGACGCGTGGACGTTCTTCGAGCTGAGCCCGCGCGTGGTCGACATCGCGAAGAAGTACTTCAGCTATCTGTCGTCGGTGCCGCCTGGGACTCACGTGACGATCGAGGAGGGCGATGCGCGGCTGCGCCTGCGCGGCGGTGCGGCGGCGCGCTTCGACGTGCTGGTCCTCGACGCGTTCAGCTCGGATGCGATCCCGCTGCATCTGCTGACGCGCGAGGCGCTCGCGATCTACCGCCGCGCGCTCGAGCCCGGGGGCGTCCTCCTGGCGCACATCACGAACCTGCACGTCACGCTCGAGCCCGTGTTCGCGGCGCTCGCTGCGGACGCCGGCATGCTCGCGATCGGACGGAGCGACCGCGAGGCGACGCCCGAGGAGCGGGCGATGGAGAAGAGCGACTCGCACTGGGTCGTGCTGAGCACATCGGCCGAGAAGCTCGATGCGATCGCGGCGAAGAACGCGGCGTGGCATCGCCTGCCCGCGCCGCCCAAGCAGAAGGTGTGGACGGACGACTTCGCGGACGTCCTCGCGGCGATGCGGTTCTAGCCGACCTTCGGGAGGCTGTGTCGTGTGCGCTGCACACGCTCCTGGCCGACGCGGAGATTTTGGGGACCCGGAGCGCTACAGTTTCCGTATGGCGCTGGGGCTGAAGATCTGGCTCGACTGTTCGTCGGTGAGGCCTGACGTCGAGGCGCGCGCGCATCTGGTCATCGAGCTCGAGGCGACCGGGGAGCCCGTCGAGGGGCCGCGGCCTCCCGCGACGACCGTGCTCGCGATCGACGTGTCGGGGTCGATGCAGGGCGAGCCCCTCGAACAGGTGATCCGCTCGGTCGACCGACTCCTCGATGCGCTCCGCGTCGAGGATCGCCTTGGCGTCGTGGCGTTCTCCGCCGGCGCCACGAAGGTCGTCGACCCGATCGCGGTCGATGCGAGCGGCAAGAAGCTCGTGCGCTCGCGGGTGGCGCGCCTCTTTGCGGAGGGCCACACCAACATCGAGGCCGGGATCGACCTCGCGGCCGAGGTCCTCGGCCCTGTGGAAGCAGGGCGGCGGCGCGGCGTGATCGTTTTGTCCGACGGCGAGCCGAACCAAGGGGCCGCCACGGCGGAGGCGCTCTCCGCGGTCGTTCGCAAGTACCGGCCGGGCGCGTCGTTTTCTTCGCTCGGCTACGGCGTGAAGCACGATGAGGACATCCTTGCCGCCATCGGTCATGCCGGCGGCGGTGGCTACGAGTTCGTGCCCGACCCGGCGACGTGCGCTCGAGCGTTCGCGCGCGCCCTCGGGGCGCAGGCCGACGTCGTCGCCGACACGATCGAGCTCGCGATCGCGCCCGCGGCGGGCGTCGAGGTCGTGAAGATGCTCTCCGGCGAGGCCACGCGCTTCGGGAGCGCGGGGCTCGTCCTCGCGCTGCCTGACATGGTGCCGGGGACGCGCCGCATCGTGGTGGCCGAGCTCGCGCTGCGCGCTCCGGGCTCGCAGAGCTTCTTGCTCGACGTCGCGAAGCTGCAGCTCTCGTGGCGTCGCCCGGGCAGTGCCGACACGGAGCGGGCGCTCCACGACGTGACGGTGGAGATCGCGGCGCGCGAACCCGGCGTCGTGGGCGAGGGGCTCACGCGCGTCATGCTCGTTCGAGCCGATCGCGTGCGCGAGGCGGCGCGCGCGCTCGCGGATCGCGGGAACTTCGGCGGTGCGGCGGCGCTCCTGCGCGCACTGCTGGCGGAGATCGAGCGCGTGCCCGCGTTCGCGGTGGGCGACGGCTCGGCGCTCGGCGAGGCCTTCGAGCTGCTCGTCGACGAGGCGATGGCGATGGAGCGCAAGCCCGACGAAGAGGCCTACGCGATGTTCCGCAAGAGCGCGATGGGCTCGAAGCTCGCGATGCATGCGCCTCCCGCGGCGAGCACGCGCGGCGTCGCGAGCACGCGCATGGTCGAGGTCGCTGCGGGCAACTACCCCGAGGCGTACATCCGCGTGAAGACGGGGCAGGAGGCCGGTAAACGCCATCGCCTGAAGGAGGAGTGCGTCATCGGCCGCACGGCGAGCGCGGACATCGCGATCGTGAGCGACATGGTCTCGCGCAGGCATGCCGAGATCTACGCGCTCGAAGGCGAGTTCTGGGCCTGCGACCTCGGCTCGACGAACGTGACGAAGGTGAACGGCAAGCCACTCGGCAGCGCGCCCCGCAAGCTGAGCGAAGGCGACGTGGTGCTCGTGGGCGACGTCGAGCTCGTCTACGAAGAGAAAAAGCCGACCGAGTGACGTGACCTCACGCAGGGCGAGCGGCCGAGACGAGATTTACACGGAGGCACGAAGGCTCGGAGGCTCGGAGACTCGGAGATCGGAGGGAACGGGAGCGCCCTGCCTCGATCGCTCCAGGCGAGAGGGACGCGAGACGCCTCCCTCTCGCCTCCGAGGCTCCACGTAAGTCTCGTCTCCTCTCGTCTCCTCTCGTCTCGAGGCTCAGAAGCGCGCGGAGGCGGCGAGGGACATGCCGGTCGGGCCGATGTTCGCGGACGGCGTGATCGGTGTGCGCGTCTCCTTCGTACCGAGGACGTACCAGAGCGCGAGGCCGCCCACCGCCGCCGTGAAGACGGCGGGGACGACGACCGACGCGTACGCGTTGGTTCGCGCCGAGTCGTAGTCGGAGGCAAGGCGGGCCTTGTCGGCGCGCGGCGTGCTCGGGTCGTCGTAGTCGCTCTTGATCGACAGCGCGTTCCCGTACGTGATCGCCGGGAGGATCAGCGACAGCGCGGCCACTCCGCCGCCGATCCAGAGGATGGCCGGCGAGAACGGATGCTCCACGCGCGTCTCGTAGCGTGTCTCCGGCGGCGGCGGCGCGAGAGGCACCTCGCCTCTCGGCTCCACGTCGACGACGGCGCCGAGCGCCACCGTGAGCCGGCGTACGTCGGCGTCCTTGCCGGCGCCGAAGGTGACGACGTGCGCGCCCGGCTCGACGTACACGGTGAACCCGGCGACGCGCGCCGGCGCGCTGTCCACCTGGACGATGCTCGGCTTCGCACCTGCCTTCACGTGGATGCGCGCCTTGAGGGCGGCGATCTTCTCGAGGCGATCGCGCGCGACCTCCTCCTGGCGCTCGACGTTCGCTTCGAGCGTCTCGGTGGCCGCACGACGACGCTCGACCTGTTCGAGGTAGCTCTCGTAGTGGTCGGCGGCCTTGATGAAATCGCCGAGCTCGTCGTAGGCGCGGGCGAGATCGAAGGCGAGGCGGTAGCCCTTGTCGGTGCCGAGCTCGCGGTAAATTGACTCCCAGATCACGACGGCGTCGGCGAAGGCGCCAGCCTTGTACTTGTCCATGCCCGCGCGGAAGCGTTCGCGGAGGGGGTCGAGCGGATTGGGGGCGGGCGTGCCGTCCGCGCTGGGCGCGTGCGCGGGCTCGTCGGCGCGCGCGGTCCTGGCGGCGAGCAGGACGCTCAGCGCGACGAGCCCCGCGGCGCAGGCGCGGTGGCGATCAGAACGGGTGGTCGTCCACATCGGGAGGAGGCTTGGCGGCGCTGGTAGCGGGCTTGGGCGTGGGAGCGGCGGCGGCGGAGGGGCGCGCGGCCGTGATTGATTGGGCGGGAGTGGGGCGGGGGAGGGCGACCGCGGGTCGCGCGGACAGCGTCGGGGTCGGGTTAACAACCCCCGCCGTGGTGGAGGCCGACGTCGACGCCGTGGACGTCGACGTTGACGGCGAAGGCAAGACGCCGGACGGCGCGGCGCTGAGCACCGAGGTAACCCCCTTGTTCGCCGCCGCCCCTCCGCCCGCGACCTTCCACACGACCACCCCGCCGATCGCGATCGCCGCGATCACCATCCACGTCATCCCCCGGCTTCCTTCGCGCGTCGCGCCAGCGACGCCCGCGCTCTTCGCCGTCGCCTCGCTCACCGGATTCGCTCCGGTGGCATCCGCGATGCTCGCGGTGCTCGGCCTCGGGCGCGCGCCGTTCGGCGACGACTCCGGGAGGACGCTCTGTCGGAGCTCGTCCGCCTGCTCCGGCGCGACCTCCTCGAGCGACGTCGTGAGCCGGAGCCGCTGCGCTGCCGCTTGCGCGCCGAAGTGCAGCTCGAGCAGCTTCTGAAGCGCGCGTGCGGCCTCGTCACGCCCCATGGGAACGAGCTTGCGGAGCTCCTCGGCCACGTCGTGCGCGGTCGCGGGGCGATCCTTCGCGTCGCGCGCCACAAGACGCATGTAGAGTGCACACATGTCGGCCGGCGCCGAAGGCAAGGCCTCTTCGAGCTTCGGGGGCTTCTCGAGCGCGAGCTTCCGGATGACGTCCATGTCCGTCCCGTCGCCCCACATGCGTCGCAGCGCGAGGCACTCGAACAGCACCGCACCCACGCCAAAAAGGTCGCTCCGACGATCGATCGCGTCGCCCATCGCCTGCTCGGGCGACATGTACGCGGTCTTGCCCTTCACCTCGCCGGTCTTCGTGCTGCTCTCGGCCTCGATCTTCGCGACGCCGAAGTCGAGCAGGCGCACGTGCCCGTCGCAGCCGACCATTACGTTCTGCGGGGAAACGTCGCGGTGAACGAGGTTCAGCTCCTTGCCGGCTTCGTCGCGCAGCTCGTGTGCCGCGTGGAGCCCGTCACAGACCTCGGCGAGCACGTGGGCCGTGAGCGAAGCGCCGAGCTCCGCACCCGCATCGGACAGCGCCTTGAGCACGCGAGAGAGCGCCTGCCCCTCCACGTACTCCATCGCGAGGAACAGCTCGCCGTCGACCTCTCCGTAGTCGTACGCGCGCACGATGTTCGGGTGGTCGAGCATCGCTGCGAGCTTGGCCTCGCGCAGGAACATCTCGATGCGTCGCGCATCTCGCGCCGCGTCGGGCAAGAGTCGCTTGAGCGCGACGACGCGCTCGTACCCGGCGGCACCCTTCTCGGTGACCGCGCCCTCCGCCTGGAGCTCGAGCGCCGCCTCGACGGTGCCCATGCCGCCCCGCCCGATCACGAAGAGCGACCGATAACGCGCCGCCAGGCCGGATCGGGCCGATGTCGGCCCGGAACGGGAGGACGCCGCGGCACGCTCCGGCGAGCGCGCTGACGAAGAAGAAGGTGCGAGGTCGCGCGCGGCCATCCGCGTTTCATCGTAGCTTAACGCTCTGGAAGGGATGTCACGGCGTGGAGGGTCCGGGAAACACGAACGTTCGGGGTGGTACGGCGCGGCTCGCGTCGACCTCCGCGCGCGCGTTTGCTGCCGCGGTCGTGCTTCTCGGCGCGACCGGCGCGCTCCTCGCGGCCGCCGCATGCCTCCCCGAACTCGCCGCTCTCGGGCCCGACGACGCTTCGTTCGAGACCTCGACCGCGCCGTTCCAGGGGTGCGGTGACGGAATCATCGCGACGCTCGACGACGGCGGTGACTCCGGCGAGTCGTGCGATCCCGGCGGTGATGCCGCGGTCCCAGGCTGCCGCTCGTGTCAGATCACGTGCGAGGGCAAACTCGATCCGAAAACCGGTCACTGCTACTTCGCGGCCGGCGCCGACACGAGCTACGCCGCCGCACGCACGCGATGCAAGGCCGAGCGCGCCCACGTGGTGACGCTCGCGAGCACGGACGAGGCGAAGCTCCTCGAGGAGGTCTCCGCCAACGAGTCGGGGTACTGGGTCGGGCTCTCGCTCAACACGGCGGACCTCCACGGCGCTTACGGCCCGCCGGCCGAGCGTCCCGAGGAGCCCGGGTTCCCCTCTCCGGCCGCCAACGATCCGGCCGCGCAGGGCCCTTGCACGGGTTGCTTCGGCATCGGAGCCGACGCTGGCACGTTCCCGCTCGCGGACGTCGACGCCTCCGACACGACGAGCGACACGATCTGCGTCGCGTCGCGCGGCGGCACGTGGTTCCGGGTCCCGTGCAGCAGCGGTACGATCACGCGCCCCACGATCTGCGAGCGCGAGCCGGCCGGCGTCCGCGGCAAGGCGTGCGGAAACGACGGCATCTGCTTCACAGTTCCGCAGACCGCCGGAGAGAAGACGTACCTCGTGTCCGTCTCGCCGGCCGAGCCCGAGATCGCGGATACGACGTGTCGCTTCCTCGACGGTGGCTCGCTCGTCGTCTTCGAATCGCGCGAGGAGCGCGAGCAGCTCGCTCACGAGATCGTCATGCGCTTCCCGGACAAGGCGCAGCTGCTCTGGATCGGGCTGCAGGCCGACGGGGGAACGTGGACCTGGGACGACGGCGTCGTAGCCACGGCGGACGCCAGCCGTCCGCTCCCATGGGGCAACGCGCAGCCGACGAGCCTCGCCAGCGGTCGGGCGCTCATCACGGTCGGCGGCGTCCCGACCTACGACACGCAGCTTGCCTCTGCGGACGCCAGCAGCGCTCCCCAGCTCTTCATCTGCCAGCGCCCCGCGCGCTGAAGCCCGCCGTCACTTCGCGGCGGCGGCTTCCTTTTCCTTCGCGGCGATCTTGTCGCGCAGCTTCTGCGCGAGATACCCGTAGCCCTGACCCTCGGTCGTCAGCATGCGATGGAACTGGTCGTAGTAGTTCTTCGTCATGCTCGAGCCTTCGGTCACGATGTCGATGACCCGGTACTTGTCGCCGGTGCCGAGGATCACGTAGTCGACCTGCACGGCGGGGTCGCGAGGCTTGGCCTTGCTCTTCGCCTCGGTCTTGATCTTCGAGACGTTCTCGCCGATGTCCTTCGCGCCGCTGTACGAGACGTCGAAGTCCTTCGTCTTGTTCAGGTTCTTCTGGAGGTTCTTCTCCACGAGGTTCCTGAGCAGATCCGTGACCTCCTTTTGCTGCTCGGGCTTCAGATCGTCCCAGTGGTTCGTGCACTGCGGAACGGCGGGCGGGCAGGGCTTGCCCATCGTGCGCCGCGCGAGCTGGTCGTAGTCGACCATACCGCCCATCGCCTCCTTCACCTTCTCGGTGGAGGACCCCTTCTCGACGAGCTCCTTGATGCTCGAGTGCTTCTCCTGGACGAACGCCTTGGCGGCATCGACGTCCGCAAAGGCCCCACCTGCGACGAACGTGCAGGAAAGAGCGACGGCGGCGGCGGAGACGAACTGACGGAAACGCATCGAGATCATGCCTCTTTTGGTTAGGGCGACGGGTTCACACACTTGGACGTCTCACGAACCTGCTCGATTCATACCTGTCAGGCTCTCGGCAACCCGACGCAACTCCTGCGCTTTTTGCGACTCTTCCGGGGTTCTCTCAGCGCAGTGACCCAGCGTTTGCAGCAACCGCGACAGGAGGATCGCGGTCCGCGTCCTTCTTAGCGGGACCGTTCGCTCGCGCAAGCCCGACCACGAACGTCGCGCCGGACCCGGTCCCGTCTCGGACTTCGATGCTCGCGCCGAGCGCTCGGTGGTCCTCGATGATGCGTCTGACGACCGCGAGTCCGATCCCGGCGCCGCCTGCCCGGGTCGTGTAGAACGCGTCGAAGATCTTCTGCGCCGCGTCAGGCGCGATGCCGGGGCCCTCGTCACGCACGGCCATCTCGACGCGCTCGCCCGCGGTCGCGATCGACACGGTCACGCTCGTCCCGGCGCCGGTTGCCTGCACGCCGTTGCGCACCAGGTTCCAGAGCACCTGGCGCATCTGCGCGGGATCGCAGCGGGCGTATACTGCGCCCTCTGGCCCGCCGTAGTGGACGGCGACGTCGCCCGAACCGCTCCGTTCCGAGAGCGACGCGAGCGCGACCACCTCGCGCGCGAGGGCGGCCACGTCGACCCGCTCGGGCTCGGGCTTCTTGGGACTCGCGAGGTCCATCATGTCGGAGACGAGGTGGTTGAGGCGCCCCGCCTCGCGATGGACGATGTCGCAGAGGCGCCGATCGTCTTCCGACAGCCCAGGCGCCTCCCGCAGCATCTCGATCGAGCCCTGGATGGAGCCGAGCGGGTTTCTGATCTCGTGCGCGAGGCCCGCGGCGATCCTGCCGAGCAGGGCGAGCCGCTCGGCCGCGAGCGCGCGGTCGTTCGCCTCGGCGAGCGCTCCTCCGGTCCGTCGCAGGCGCTCGGCGAGGTATCCGGCGAGCAGCGCGACGACGACGATGCCGAGCGCGCTGACCGCGAGCGGGTACACCATGCCGTCCCAAGAGACGATGTAGTTCGCGGCACCCTGATCGCGCGGGGGGCGGATCGTGTCCGTCGCGAAGCCGGCGCAGAGCACCACGAAGATGCCGAACCCGCTGATCCCGGCCAGCGCAGCGCCGCGAAGCCCGATGAGGATCGCGCCCACCAGGCAGGTGAGGCCGTAGAACGACGTGGCGCCGCTCGTCGCGCCGCCGGACACGTACACGATGGCCGTCCACGTGAGCTGGTCGAGGACGATCTGCACCTCGGCGAGGCGGCGAAGGTGCTTGCCGCTCCGCAACACCGTCGCGTAGACGGCCGCGAGCGCGAAGGCGGCGCCGATCGTCGCGAAGACGATGCCCTGGCTCTGCGGGTACACGCCGAGCGCGCCGCGCAGATAGAAGAACGCCGTCGCGACGAGAAGGAGGGTGAGGAAGCCGAGCCTGAGCCCGGTCATCCACGAGAGGCGGCTGGCGAGACGCTCGTCGGACTCGAAGCCGAGGTCGGGCTCGATCCTCGACGGCTCCGCAAGCATGTCAGCTGCTCTCGCCGCTCAGTCGGCCTTGATCTTGCCGGCGATGCTGAAGATCGGGAGGTACATGGCGATGAGGACGACACCGACGGTGCCGCCGATGCCGACCATCATGATCGGCTCGATCAGGCTGGTCAGTGCGGCGACGGCGACGTCGACCTCTTCCTCGTAGAAGTCGGCGATCTTGCTGAGCATCGCGTCGAGCGCGCCGGTCTGCTCGCCGACGCCGACCATCTGCACGACCATCGGCGGGAAGACGTTGGTCTCCAGCAGAGGGCCTGCCATGTTCTTACCTTCGGAGATCTTGCCGCGCGCGTACATGATCGCGTCTTCGATGACCATGTTGCCCGAGGTCTTGGCGACGATCTCGAGCGCGTCGAGGATCGGAACGCCGGACGCGAGCAGGGTTCCGAGCGTGCGCGTGAAGCGCGCGACGGCGACCTTGCGGAGAACGTTTCCGATGATCGGAGACTTCAGCATCATCCGGTGGAAGAAGCGCTTGCCGTTCGGGCGCTTGTTCACCTGGTAGAGGAAGAAGCCGAAGCCAGCCAGGACGAGGATGATGAGCGGCAGCCAGCTGATGAACGCCTCGGAGACCGCGATGACGGCCTGGGTCAGCCACGGGAGCTCGTCGCTCGCGCCGAGGTCCTTGAAGATCGTCTTGAAGGACGGGATGACCCATCCGAGGAGGACCGTGAGGACGAGGCTGAAGATGATGAGAACGGCGCTCGGATAAACCATGGCGCCGCGGACCTGCCGGCGGAGCTTGATGGCCTTCTCGTTGTAGACCGCGAGGCGGTTGAGGATCGTGTCGAGAATACCGCCGACCTCACCAGCCTGGACGAGGTTGACGTAGAGCTGGTCGAAGATCTTGGGGTGACGACGGAGCGAGTCGCTGAAGGTCGCGCCCTGCTCGACGTTCGCCTTCACGTCGCGGAGGACGACGGCGAACATCTTGTTGTCCGTCTGGTTGCAGAGGATGTCGAGGCACTGCACGATCGGCAGACCGGCGTCGATCATCGTCGCGAAGAGGCGCGTGAACGTGACGACCTCCTTGAGGTCGACGCCCGTGCCGAACTGAAGGCTGATGCCCTTGCCCTTCTTCTTGATCTTCGTCGGCATGAGTTGCTGCGAACGAAGGCGAGCCTGAACGGCGGGCTCGTCGTCGGCGTCCATGACGCCCTTGCGCAGCTCGCCGGACCGAGCGCGTGCTTCCCAAACGAATTCACTCATCGCCCGTAAAGGTTACCGATCGCAACGCCCATCGGTAAAGTATCCACGGTGATTCTCGCGAGAGCTCCTGCGGACGTGGCCGCTCTCGTGGTCTCCGGCGGCGTCGCGCCGGATGCCGCCGCGGGGTTCGCGAGGCGGTCTCGCGACGGTCAGTGGGAGCTTTCGGCAGGTGGGGCCACCACGGCGTTCTTCGACCTGGCCAGCCTCACGAAGCCCATGACGGCGTTCGCAGTCGCGCGGAATCCTTCGCTACGGACCGAGAAACTCGGCGCGATCCTGCCGGTGGTCATCGGCACGCCGTCCGAGGAGGTGCCGGTCGAGCTGCTGCTTGCGCACCGCGCGGGGCTCGAGGCGAACCTCCCACTCTTCCGCCCATTGCTCGAGGGCGGTGCCGTGCGACTTGATGAAGTGCTCATCGAAGCCGCGCGAGCACGGAGGTCCGACGCGCTCGGCCTTCTCCCCGCCGAGGGCTTCGCTCCTCTTTATAGCGACCTCGGGTACGTGCTCGTCGGCGAGGCGCTCGCGCGCAGGGCGAACGCGATCGACGTGGGCGACGTGCTCGACGCCGCCGTGGTGTCGCCGCTCGGCCTCGAGGGAAAGCTCGGCTCTGCTCGTCGTCTCGAGGCCCTCGGTGAGGGGGCGCGTTTTTCGGAGCGCGTCGTGCCCACCGAGGTCGTCCCGTGGCGCGGCGGCGAGGTTCGTGGGCGCGTCCACGACGAGAACGCGTTCGCCCTCCACGGCGCGGGCGCGTGTGGTCACGCGGGGATGTTCGGGACCGTCGAGGCGGTGCTCGCCTTCGGGGTCGCCGCGCTCGACGCGATCGTGCGCGGTACGGGCCCGCTCGCGAGCGAGGGCGATCTCGACTGGCTCGTGCGTCCTCGGCATGGCGGCACGCTGCGCGCAGGCTTCGACGGCAAGAGCGACGGCGGAGGTTCCACCGCCGGTGAGCGTGCCGGCGCCCGGACGTTCGGGCACCTCGGGTTCACGGGAACGAGCCTCTGGATCGACCCCGACGCCGACGCTCTCGTCGTGTTGTTGACGAATCGTGTGCATCCTACACGCGAAAATGCGGCCATTCGTGCCGCTCGCCCGCTCGCTCACGACGCGCTCTTCGGAATGGCCGCCGGGGCCTCCGGTCGCTAGAGTTCCCCTCTCGATGCCGGACCGCGCCTCGTCCTCCCTGCCGCCCGACGTCGCGACGAAAGCGCGTCCCGGCGAGGGGCGGCGCCGCCGCGCCGAGAGGGCCACGCCGCGTCCGCCGGCGCTCGGCAAGGCGACGGGCAAGGGCGATGACCCGGACCCGCCCGTCGTCTTCCGGAAGCGCGGCGCGAATCGCTGGCGCTTCGTGCGCGCGTACACGACCACCTTCCAGGTCATCTTCAGCTACCTCACGCTCTTCTGGGCGACGAAGCTGTTCGGTCGCGCGTATCGCGACCAGAAAATCCAGGCCGTCCACAAGGCGAACGCGAAGCGCGTCTACGCGACGATCCTCGAGCTGCAGGGCCTCTTCATCAAGGTCGGGCAGCTGCTGTCGATCATGGCGAATTTTCTCCCCGAGGAGTTTCGTCAGGAGCTCGAGGGGCTCCAGGATCAGGTCCCGCCGCGCGCGTACTCGGAGATTGCGCCGCGTATCGAGGAGGAGCTCGGCGCGACCGTCGATGATCTCTTCGACGACTTCCATCGCGAGCCGATCGCGAGCGCGTCGCTCGGTCAGGTCCACGAGGCGCGCACGAAGGAGGGCCAGCGCGTCGCCGTGAAGGTTCAGCACCAGGACATCGACGAGATCGTCCGCCTCGACCTCAAGACCATCCGCCGCATCATCACGATCGTGCAGTGGTTCGTGCCGGTGCAGGGCCTCGACGGCTACTACCACCAGATCAAGGACCTGCTGAAGCAGGAGCTCGACTTCAACGGTGAGGCCGACAACATCGAGAAGATCGCTACCAACTTCGAGAAGGACCCGCGCGTGCACTTCCCGGTGCCGGTGCGTG
>JANXVA010000393.1 GCA_025351875.1 Myxococcales bacterium
GGCGGCTGGAAACGCTGCGGTTCGGGGCGTGCGCGAGGCGCGGCTGCGCCAAGGCGCGAGGTGTCACGCGGTTTGTCGATGGGGATCAGGCGGCCGCGGGCGGCGCGCGCGGGCGGCGGAGCGCGGCGAGCATCTTGGCGACGGAGGCCGGTGCCGTGACCATCGCGCGTACGGTGAGCCTGCCCCCGCATCGGACGCAGACGCGAAGGTCAGCGCCGCATAGCGCTATCCTGCGCGGGTGCCGCGCGCTCCGCTCCCCGATGAGGACGACGAGGACGAGGTCCTCGAGTTTCTCGCCGAGCGCGACGGCCTGAAGCATCTGCGCGTCCGACGCCGCGCAGACCTCCTCACTCTCGAATCAGGCCCGGTCCGCGATCCCGTCCGTCACGCCCGGCTTCGGCGCGTCACCGTCCACTACTGGACTCTCGAATGCGCCACGCACACTGGGCGCTGGGAGAAGACCGGCTGCCGCGATCCTCTGCCCATGGTGCTCGGCGTGCTCACGTCCGAGCTCGCCTGGGTACTTGCGCCCGTAGTGTGATCCCCTCACGAACTTGGGGCACGAGGTACTAGCTCGTGAAAACTGACAGTGATTAGGCGGTCGTAAAGTAGGGTCTCGCGGCTCTCGTCGGCCTGCGGTGTAAGGTTCGCCCGTTCGGCGCGTTCTTGGGTCATGACACTCTCGAAGCCCCTCTCGTTGTCGTTCCTTGTCTCCTTCGCGCTCATGTCGGCCCTCGTGGGTTGCGCGACAACCGAGCAGACCGGCTCCGGGGGCACCACGACGACACAGTCGGGCAATTGCGCGCCCGGTCAGACCATCAAGCGCTACTGCGCGACCCAGGGCGGGCCCGAGAAGCGGTGCCTGTCGTACGACGAGGATGTCGCTTCTGTCCGCAGGCAGCTGGTCGCGGCCAAGGGCGGGCTCTTCCGGTACACCCTCGGGACCTGCGGCGCCTTGCGCTTCGTCCGCACGCAGACGATGGGACTCGGCACCGACTACTACGACGCGAGCGGCAACATCGTCGCCACCGAAGCGCACGGCGAGCTCCCGATCTGCGGCGACACGCCGTACAAGATCGGCGTGGTTCCCGCGTGCAAGGAGCAGGTCGTCGAAGAAAAGAGCACGATCGACGAGCCCAGCACCGGCCCGTGAACCTCGTCGTGCGCGCGCTCCCTAGTACCGCCGGCCAGAAGTTCGTGAGGGGTTTGAATTAACGCAATGGCGGCCCGTCCGACCCCGGGACGTGCCCGGTCCTCGTGTTCCACGCCTGAAGTTGCACGCGCGGAAGCGCCGGAGGCTCGAGGCGATCGTGCGCTCGCGGCGCTCGAGTAGCGGCCGCGTCCAGCGCGCACGGATCGTTCTGTTGGTGGCTCAGGGCGTCAGGAACGCCGCGCCCTGCCCGTTCCCTCGGCGGCCGCCATCACGGCCTCGGCGACCAGCTCGTCGCGGTTGTGGAAATGGAGGTAGAAGCCGCCGTGCGTGAGCCCCGCCTCCTTCATGAGCGCCGGGATGCTCAACCCCGCGAGCCCCTTCTTGCGCAGCGTGCGCGCCGCGCTGGCGACGATGCTCGCGCGCACTTCTTCCTTGTGGCCGTCGGGGTACCTCATGAGATGATGACCATCATGAAATGAGGCTGCGGCCCGCGCAAGCGCTCCGCCTCGTGGTGGACGCGAGGTATCCGTGACCGTGCCCTCGCGGCTACGCTGATCGCAGATGCGAAGTCGATCCGCGCGCGCCGTCTTCGGTCTCGTGCCCGCCGTTGCCTTGATCCTGAGCTGCGCCGCGACCTCCAGGGCGCCCAGGAGCGCCTCCGTCACCGTCTCCGCCGTGCCGCACGCGAGCGCGATCCCCTCATCACCCGTGCGCGACGCGCCCGCGCCGCCGGGCAGACGCGCTCGGTATGCGCCGCGTCCCTCGCGCGAAGGGGCGATGTTCATGGAGCAGGCGATCGCAGGGCCGATGACGATGAAAGAGAGGATCCATGGCCCGGTCACCAACAACTACGAGACCCACCTCACCGCCTCGCTCGGGAATGCCCGGACGGGGATCCTCGACCGAGGCCATCGCTTCATCGCTGAAGCCGACACGCTCCGCGCCGTCGACGCGCCGGCAGCCGGACCCACGACCTCGCCCGGCCCACTCGAGGGCGTCTTGCGCGTCGCCGATGCGCTGGGCGGGGGCTTCGTCTTCTACACGAACGACGCGGTCTTCCATGCGCCGCGCTTCGATGCACCGCTGACGCGCCTCGGTCAGGGCACGGTGCGGTCCTTCATTGTCGGCGTGGAGTGTGCGTTCCTGAAGATGGCCGACGGTACATCTGCGCTCGTGCGTCTCGCGGACGGAAGGCCCCTCGCCAATGTGCCCGCCGACGTGGTGGGCCTGCGGGCGCACGCCTCCGGCTTCATGGTGGGTCTCACGCGCGCCCCCTCGAGCCCCGTCACGCACATGTACTTCTCGAAGGACGCGCGGACGTGGAGGAAGCTGGCGATCTCCGGCGCGCGCGACGACGTGTACGCGGACGGCGACGCGCTCCTCGTCATGACCGCCGCGACGCAGGGGTTCCGTGTCGGCCGCGAAGGAAAGGCCGTGCCGGTCGTCCTCGACCAGGCCGAGGCGACGGAGAAGATGCTGGTCGCGATGGCCGGCGGCCTGCCGCCCGAGCCGACCAAGGCCCCTGACGGCGGTGCGCTCATGACCGGCGGGTGGGTCTCTTCTTCGCGTCAGGGCGACGAGTGGTTCGTCTTGCGTGGGGGTCAACTCTACGTGGCGCGCGGAGCCGATCTGCGCAAGGTGGGGCCGGAAGTGAAGTCGGACCTCTCTTGCGGAGCGACGGAGCTCGAGCGCCAGCCACTTGTCGTCTGCATGCAGATCGGCACCTTGCTGCAGGTGTACAGGCTCGATCTCGACACCGGCGCGCGCGTCCTCGAGCACGAGGTGAGGGTCACGCAAGGCGTGGCCACGCGGATCGGAGGTACCGGCAACATGTATCCGCAGACCCTGATGGTCGCGGCCACGTGCGACGGACGCGCGGACGCGGGGTACTGCGTGCGCGATGCCACCGGCGCTTTCCACTCGTTCGGCGCGCCGCCTCAGGGAACGAACGGCACGCTCTTCATCTTTCCAGGCGAAGCCATCTACGCCGTTTCCGACGCCACCGGCGCCATCGAGCTGCGACGCGCGGGCACCTCCGAGCGGGTGACGTTCAGCGCCGAGAGCATGAGGCCGCTCAACGCGACCCTGGGCCTCGACCCTGGGTCGACGAACCCCGATCTGCCCTTCACGACGAGCGGGATCGTCCGCCTCCCCACGCGGATTCGCATGTTCCACGGCCCGAACCCGTTCAAGCCAGCGCCTCCGTCGCCCATGAACCACGCGCTCGATCTGCCGCTCGACGGCACGGGCCCGTCGATCGTCTCGGTCCCCGGTGTCATCGCGACGGCCGGCTTCCATTCGCTCCGTCTCGACGGCGGGAAGCTCTACGAGTCAGCCGATGGATGGGGAACCTGGCACGAGGTCGCGCCACCGGCCACCGGCGTGCCCGCCGATCTCGACGGCGCGATGTGCGACGAGCGCGGATGCCTCTTCGGCCCGTGGGCGCGCGTCGGATGGGAGCGAGCGCTTCCAGACCGGGCTTCTCGCTAGGTGGCCGCGTCCCGCGACGCAACGAGGGTGCGTAGCGTCGACGCGCGATCATCGAGGTCAGTGAACGGGGTCGAAGGTCTCGAACACGACTGCCCTGTCGTCGAACAGGGCAGAGCTCGTGGCGGATTAGTGCTGCTCTAGTGTTCGTGGCCGCCCGGGCACCACACCGCATGGAACGTGCCCTTCGCGCTGCCAAGCGGGAACTGGACGTCGATGGTGCCGTCGACGGAGACGTCCTTCACGTACGACGTCAGCGTGACGTTGCCGGACGTCGCGCGCTGTTCGTCGGACTTGCCGCCGTGGATGATGTTCACCTCGGAGACGTTCGCACCCGCGCTCGACTGCGCGGGGAGCGCGACGCCGGCGGTCGTGCTGCCGGCGATGATCTCGAGGACCTGCATATTGGCAGGAATCGTGTCACCCCACTTGTCCGCCTTCGAGAGGTCATTGCACGTGACGACCCCGCCGAAGAGGTAGATGAAGGGGCCGCCGGCGGACTCCTTCGGATCGCCGGGGATGCCGACCCAAATCGCGGACATCACGGGGTTGATCGCCTCGGTCACGTACATGCCGGTGAGGGACGCGGTCCCGCCGGTGCCCCCTGCGCTGCCGTTGAGCGACGTATTGTCATTGGGGGTTTTCGTGCACGCTGCTGCGAGGATCGCGATCGCGACGGTCGACAGCAAAGGCGCGAGACGGCGTACGTGAATGGGGGATCCTGACATTGCGCGCCGCCATGCAAGAGTGTGACCGGCCGGCTGCCGCAACTCGCACGTGGACGACTACGCCGTTTCGCGCCGAGCGCATCGAGATCGACGGGCACTCATCGACACGTGACGGTGTAGCAATGGGGGTCGCGGGACCGAACGCCACCACCTGATGCCGCAGTTAGGCCGATTGCGCATGATCACGTGGGCGGTGCTGGACCCGAGTTGCGGGCCCTGCGAGCGCTCGACGAGCTCGATAGAAATTGGCCCAGTTGAAGCTAGAAAGTCGAATCGCGCCATGTCTCGTGGGCCTGTGCGCCTCCGGGTCAGCGGTCTGGTCATCCTCGCCTCGCTGTCGGCGTGCTCGCTCGTGACATCGCTCGACGGTTTGGCGGGTAGCGAGGGCGAGCCGCCGGGCCGCGGCGTCGGACGGTCCGCTGCCGACAGCGCCGAGGCTGCAGGCGCCCCGTCACGCGACCGTCCAGAGGGCAGGCAAAACGCGCACGCACGAAAGCTGGTAGCAGAGGGCCGGCCGCAGGGCCGCGCTCGGGACACGGCAGCATCTTGCTGGCATACTCGAAGGATGAAGCACCCCGCGGTGAAGCGCCCATGAGGCGTCTGCTCGTCGCGTTCGGCGCGATCCTGATCTCGTTCGGCGCCACTGCCGCCTGCGGAAGCTTCTCGAGCAGCGGACCGACCGGCGAGGCGAGCACGACCGATGCGGGGAGCGATCGAGCCGTCACCCCGCCCGACGACTCCGGCGGCGGCTCCGATGCAGGCGCCGAGCGCGACGCGATCGCTCTCTCCAGCGCGAGCGGATGCGCCGACGGGACGCGCGAGGGGTTCGGCGCGAGCGAGGCAGGCATCGCCGCGTGCGAGGGCGCCTGGACGGTGCCCGGGGTCCTTGTCGATGCGAGCGCGCAATGCGCTCGGGCCGCCGGCAATACGGGCACGCGATCGAATGGAACAGGCTGCAGCGTCGCCGATCTCTGCGCGGTCGGTTGGCACGTTTGTCGCGACGCGGCCGACGTCCTCGCGCACGGCGGAGCCGCCGCGAACGACGTATGCACGACGGGCTCCAAGGACGGCGGGGCCACGTTCTATGCGACCGCGCAGCCGAGCGACGGTGTCAGCTCGTGCATCGCCGACGCCGCCGCGGTCAACGACGTCTTCGGCTGCGGAGACATCGCCTCGGCGGTCGGCGACTGCGCGCCGCTCGACATGACGATAGGCACCTTCGCGCAGGTCCCCGGATTCGCGTTCGGCTCCGACAGCAATACCGAGCGGGTTACCGTCATCAAGGGGCCTGGCCCCGGCGGCGTCCTCTGCTGCCTCGACTGACGTAGCGGCCGACGGCGCGACCCCCATGAACTCCTGTACGCGCTGGTGAAGGAGCACCTCGACGCGTTCTTGCAGCATGCGCGCGAGTCGTACGCGGGGCCGCTGCCGAAGTACGTGGTGGACGAGTTTCGTCTCGTACCTCGGGTGCGGTGACTTTGCGCCAGGCTTCGTCCACGTGCAGTGCACTCGCCCGCCCCGCCGCTCCTCGGCCCTTCCCCCACGCTATCGCTTACGATGCCCTATTCTCAGACCCTCGACGACGTGACCGCGATGGCCCGGAGATCATCGAGGCCCCTTGCGATCTCGGTCGGGGCGGCCGCGCTGTCGCCCGGATCTGCATCGCCGCTGGGCGGGCCGTCCACAGTGCTGGCGTCGCTTCCAGGCCTGTCGCCATCCGGGCCGCCGTCGGTCGTCGGGGCGTCGCCCGAGCTCGAGAACGAGCCGCACGCGGCGGCGATCAGAGTTATCAGTGCCGAGCAGATCATGAGCGAGGGGGATCGACCGCCGCTCACTTGATCATTCTCAGCACGCTGCCGTCCGTCGTGAGCCACACCACGTAGCTCGACGTCAGCGCGATCGCGCGAATGTGGGTGCCGGCGAAGGCCGAAGGGAAGCCTTGGTCGAGCGTCGCCGGCGGAAGCTCCTGATCGAGCCTCTTTCGGCGAAGCTTGCCGTCGCCGGTGAGCCAGTAGAGGCCGGAGTCGTCGACGGCGAGCGACGACGGTGCGTTCTCCATCGCGGCGAGGGTGAGCAACGTGCCGGTCTGGCCAACGAATGCGCGGACGAGGCCTGCGCTCGGTCGCGTCCAGTATGCGCCGTTCGCATCGGCCGCGATGAACTGGCAGTCGGTCTCGCCGTCGAAGGGCGCCGCCTGCGGCCCGACGAGCGCGCCCCGTCCGACCTGTTGTGCGCTTGGCGCCGTCCACCACACGGATATCCCCCCGAAGGCGATGTCGAAAGGATCTGACGGCCCCGTGATAGTCCCGGCCGATGCGAGCGCGCCATCGTAGGTTTGAACGCTCCCTCCTGCGCCCCCACCCGCCGACGCGACAGCGACGAGATCCGTCACGGCGGCCAGC
The DNA here is from genome assembly GCA_025351875.1 of Myxococcales bacterium. Classification (GTDB taxonomy): domain Bacteria; phylum Myxococcota_A; class Polyangia; order Polyangiales; family Polyangiaceae; genus Labilithrix. Next base: position 6,771 of record JANXVA010000393.1, read on the forward strand.
GCGACCAGCGGAGGATTTTGGAGCAGCCGGCTCGACGTGGACCCTCCCGCGAGCCTCTTCCGGTAGAGCCCGCCCACGCCCGGGTCGACCCAGGTGAGCCACGGCTCCAGGGCGACGACCGGACCCAGCGTGGAGCCGCTTCCGCCGCTGACGATCGTCTCGACCGGACCGCCGCCGATGGGGACTCGCTTCACCCCCGGCGCCCCGATGCCGGGCGCCTTACGGACCGTGAAATAGACGTGCGTCTCCGTGGCCGAGACCCCGCCGAGCTCGCCGAGACCGGACCCGAGCGTGAACGCTGCGGAGCCTGCCTCGGCGACCGCGCCGTCTGTCGGCAGCGCGGGCGCGTCGACCTCGACTCCCGCATCGGCGGCGGCCTCTGCACCGGCCTCCTCGGGCGGGGTCGTCGTCGCGTCGCCGTATGCGCTCGAGCACGCGACAGCGGCCACGCTCACCGCGCCGCTCACCGCTAACGCTCTTGCCCGCCGAAAGAGCATCAGCCCAACGTATCACTTCGTGTCGTGTGACTCACACGACACGAGCTCCCGAAGGTCGCGTCAGAATTTGTATTGCGCACCGACGCCGAGGATGATCGCGCGCGCGCTGTATTCGCCGCCGTTGATCGACTCCGTCTTGGTCGGGTTTCCCTGCACGGGATTGACACGCGGGACCTGGGCGGTGGCCGGATCCACGCTCGTACCTTTCAGCAGCACGAGCGCAGCGACGGCGTCGAGGCGCCAGTTTTCTCCGGCGTGCAGGCCCGCGCCGCCGCTGCCGATGATCTTGTTCGCGTCGCACGTGAGGGGCGAGACCCACTCCTGGGGAATTGCGCCTTTGGAAGAGGTCAGAGCGGTCGGCGTTCCGCGATCAACGGAATTTCCCTGGGCGTTGATCGTATCAGTCGTCTTTAATCGTCTTACGGTAACTGCGTCGGCTTCGCGCGCCCCTTGGACTGACTATCCCCGACTGGCGGTCAGCGAGCGATGAGAGCTAGGCAACTCGTGAACGGGTCCGCCATCGCCGAATGGTACGACACGATCCACTGGAGGAAGTCCGAGCTCACGATGTCGTCCTTTGGCTGTTAGCCACCATCGCCGGCTGAATGAGCTCCGCGTCCACACGCGGGCGCTATGGGCTCTCCGGAGCTGTGTGACGTCCGATGCTTCGAGCGGCAGAAGCGAGCCTAGCTCGGCAAGGCGGATCCACGGCGCGCTCCGCTCGAAGTCGCTTTCGCCGCCGTGTGCTGCGCCGATGAACCGAGCAAGCTGCTCGCGCCAGCGCTCGCACAAGAGGCTCGCGCTCTCGACTTCGGGGCGCTCGGGCCGGCGCTGCCGCTGCCAGAGCTCGAAGAGCGCGGCGGCCAGGGCGGGCCTGTCGCCGGCGTGTCTGGTTCGGAGCAGCGCGGCGGCTTCGTCGAGCCGCCGCACCTTTCGCTCGAACCTTCGCCCGCCGGCGAGACCGCGGACGACGAGGTCGCCATTGGCCTCGATGAGGGCGCGCTCCTCGAAGCTCGCGTACCGATCGAGAAATGCGCGGAGCCCACGAACCGCTCGCGCCCGGACGAGAAGCGGGCCCATGGCATAATCGACCGCCTCGGGCCGCACCTCGCGCAGGAGCTCGGCGATCTCGTGACCGATTGCGTCCGGTTCGATCCCGCGCGCAGCGAGGCGACAGCGGACCTCGATCGCGTTGCCCTGCGACCAGTCGCACTCGCCGTGTGCACTCCGGCGGATGACGGATAACGCGACGTCGCCGAGACACTCGAGGATCTCGAAGATCGCAAAGTGGCGCGCCTCGATCCAAGCGCCGAGACGATGCAGGTGAGGCGGCGCGCTGTCCGGGGCACCGGCGACGCGGCCCGAGGTGCTGGCGGCGCTGTCGCGCATCTTCTGGGAGTCGCTGCGGGTGCACTACCGGGAGTGGGCGAAGGCCGCGGGCCACGCGACGTCAGGGCGCGTGGAGACCGGCGCCGTCACGGGAGTCCATCCGCGCGGGTGCGAGCTCCAGGTCGTCCTGACCCCGAACTGGAACGCCGAGCAGCGAAACCACTTCCATCTCGAGCTCACGGTCCACGAGTGGGTGCTGGCGCGCTGAGAGCTCTCAGCGTGATGGAAGTCCTCCACGGTGCGGCTACGATGAAGGCGTGAAGCTTCGTCTCCCCTTCTTGGCTGTCGTCGTCCTCGTCGGGGCTGCGATCTCGGTCCAGACCGCCTCTTGTTCGAGCTCCGACGACGCGGCGCCGACCCCGCTCGAAGCCGGCCCCGTCGTGCCGCCGACCGATGGAGGCGGCGACGGCGCGTTCGTCCCCGCGGACCATCCCGCGTTTCCGCAGCTCGTCTACAACGGCGGTCCGGTCCTGAAGACGCCTACGCTCGTCGCGATCACGTTCGCGAACGACCCACATCGCGCCGAGCTCGACACGTTCACGGAGACCATCGGAAAGACGCAGGCGTACTGGAAGGCAATCGCGGACGACTACGGTGTCGGTCCGGCCGCGGGAAGAAGCGTGCATCTTGCAGGCAATGCTCCGGCGACGATCTCCGATACGCAGATCCGAGCCGCGCTCACCACGAACCTCACGGGGCCGACGCCTGGCTACGGCGCGCTCGACTCTCAGGCTGTCTACACATTCTTCATCCCGGCCGGTACCGCCGGAGCGAAGGGCCCGGCCGACGCGGGCTACCCCGACTCCGACATGGCGGCCGGGCTCTGCTCGGAGGCCTACGGCTACCACGACTCGATGCTCGTCAACGGGCAGCCGGTCGTCTACGCGATCGTCGCGCTGTGTCCGCCGGCGCTCTACGCGAGCTTCGGGATCACGAAGGCGATCGACGCGCTCACGGCCGTCACGACGCACGAGTGGTTCGAGGCGGTGAGCGATCCGTTCTCTCATCTCCCCGGCAGCAAGGCTGGGTTCTACGGTCTCGACGAGCTCCACTCCACGTGGTCCGTCGTGCGCGACCACAGTCAGGCCGGCGAGAACGGCGACCTCTGCCACGAGGCCGCAGACCACATCGACCTCGTGCTCCCGAACATCACGTACAAGGTGCAGCGTATCTGGTCGAACCAGGAGGCGAAGCTCGGTCGCCACTACTGCGCACCGGCGAACGGCGCGACGGCGTTCAACTCGGTGCCCGTGCTCCCGGACCGCATTCCGTTCACGTTCGGCGGCAAGACGCTGATGGTGGAAGGCGTGACCATTCCCGTCGGGACGTCGAAGACCGTCGAGCTGAAGCTGTTCAGCTCCGCGCCGACCGAGGCGTGGACCGTGGAGGCCGTCGACAGCCTGAGCTACGACGCGGTGACCGGCGGTGGGTACACCGCGGTGACGGGCGGCGTGAGCCTCGACGGCGGGCCCGTGATTCCGCCGCGCCTCACGTTTGCGTTGGACAAGCCGTCGGGCGTGAACGGCGATGTGATCAAGATGACGATCACCGCGGTCAAGAACGACGGCCGGTACGGCAAGGCGACGCCGTTCATCGTCGGCTCGAAGCTCGGAAAAGAGACGCGCTACTACATCGGCGCGGTCGGAAACTGAGCGCGGGCGAGCCGAGCGAATGAGGGCCTCTCGCGCCGGCTTCCTCACGACGCTCGTCGGCGTTGCCGTCGCGGTCGTCGCTTGTGAGTCGCGCGTCGAGCACGCGCCGCGGCTTGGTCCGCGCTCGTCGTCGACGGAGCCGGCGGCGGCTGTCGAGCCCGCGCCCAAGTTGGCAACGTCGACGGACGCGGGCACCGCGAGGAGGAGCTCGTGCGGCTCGGGGTGAAGTTCAGGAGCGCGAGCCTGCCGGTCCACGTGCCGCCGCGCTCGAAGATCGCGTGCGGAGCGCCTCAGGTCGTCACAGATCTGCGCGGCCCGGGCAACATCGCCTACAACGCGCCGCCGCTCATCACGAGCAGCATGGCGCTCGCGCTCGCGTCGTTCGAGCGCATCCTCCAGAGCGAGGCCGTCGCGATCCTCGGCTCGGCCGTCGCGCGCATCGACCAGCTCGGCACCTACAACTGCCGGGAGATGGCGGCGTACCCGGGCTGGGTCAGCGAGCACAGCTACGCGAACGCGATCGACATCGGCAGCTTCACGCTGAAGAACGGAAAATCGATCGACGTCCTCCGCGACTTCGACGTCGGCCCGGCGCCGCCGAACAAGCCGAACGCATTTGGAGCTGGATCAACCTTGGGGCATTTCCTGCGCTGGTTCACAAGCACGCTCACGCGTTCTCACCTCACCACGATCCACACGGCGGCGCCCATCCACATCGCGAGAACGGCTGCGCAGATCACCAGCTGAACGGCGTTCGTCCAGGGCAAGCTCGGGCGACGCGCCGGCGCGGGCGACAGCGGAGGAAAGGGGGCGTGCGGTTCATCCTGGTACCAGTATGCGACCGAGCTGTAGTCCGCCTCCATCGTGTTTTCGAGCCCGTGGTCCATCACGATATCGATGGATTCGTCGAAGGGAATGGGGTCGTCCTCGTGGAGGCGATACGCTGACACGCGCCCGGAGACGAAACTCCTCCTCGTGCAGCCGTGCGTGGGCGTGCAGAACGGCGCGCCCTTGAAGTAGAAACCTCCGGAGAAATAGTCCTCCGCGCCGGTGCCGATGAGCGGCTCCGTCGCTGCGTCGACTGTGATTGTCTCCCAGCCTTCGAGGACGCCAAGGCCGAAGCCGCGCGGGAGGACAATATCTCTCCACGGAGGCTTGAGCCACCACGCGCGCGTCTGGAAGTCCATCCTCACACCGGCGAGCCAGCCCTTCCCCCGCGCTTGCAGAACGACGAAGGGTCGTCCCGGCTCGGTCGGGCATTCGCGGCGAAATTGCGCGTGAAGCGTGGGTCTGCGCTCTCGCCGAGGTTCCTCGTAGTAGCCGATCTGGAAGAACAGATTACGAAGCGCGTTCGCCGAACCGTTTTCGATTTCGATGACGGCGCCGTCGTTGAAGGGCATCTCGAAACGACAGAGGTACGCACCGCCGGTGACGACGAGCCGCGCTGACACTAGATGAACGGGTTTCCCGAATGAAGCGCCGAAGAAGTCTCCGAGTGGTGTCTCCACGCTCGGCTGATCCTCGCCATCCCAGAACATGCGCAGCACCGCGTCCTTCAGGATGCTGCTCTGGCCAATCACTGGGAGCGTCATCCAGAACCGTACGATGCGTCCGGAGCCCTCGAGAGCGCAGAGGCGAAGCCTCGCACCAGGCGCGAGCTCCACCTCCTTCCGGACCGTAGCCGCACGGCCGCCTCCGGCCGGCACGATGCGACGGCTCGTGATCATCCGGTAGCGGCTTCGGCGTGACGTCATCGCAGAGTCACGATTTATCATCTTGCTTCGCCACATTCGACCGCGATGTCGGTGCCATCGGTTGCGGCGTGGATGCGTCTTGATCGCGGTGCGAGTCGATCGAGCCGCCCAGGTTGTAAGCCATCAACGGATCGATGATGAGCAGCGACGGCTTTCGCGCTCGATCAGCGCCGCGATAGCCTCGACCCCGTCCGGGATGAGCGCGTAGTTGTTCGGGTGTCGTGACCGAGTGACTTGACGACACGGCGTTCGGCAAGCGTTGCGGGACGAAGAGTTCGTCCTTTGATGCGCATGATTTCGATGTCCTGAAATGAGAAAGGCGCCCGGTGCCGGCAGATAGCCGCCAGCAGACGCCCTTCGTGTTGTGGTTGTTGTTCTTGTTCGTCGTCCGCGGCGCTAAACTCGCCAGGTGAGCGACGTCATCAACCTCGCGGACGCCCGACTTCGAGTGCGGACGCTTGCAGCCGTCTCGCGAACGGGCGACCGCGGCGTGAACCCCGCGCTGCTCGTCCTCGAGCGCCCGAACGACGCCGGCAAGACGACAACGACCAAGGCGAGCGGCTGAGCCATGGCGCGACTCGTCAACACGACAGGTGGCTCGAACAAGTTCTGGGAGGGAGAGGTCTCCGCCAAGGAGCTGACGACCCGGTGGGGCGCCGTCGGCACCAAGGGGCAGTCAAAGGCGGAGAGCTTCGAGTCGGCCGCCGCGGCAAAAGGCGGGCTGGAGAAGAAGATCAAGGAGAAGCTCGGGAAGGGCTACGTCGCCGCGGCGCACGAGGCGGCGCCAAAGGGCCTTCGGGAGCCCGCGCCAACGGCAACCGGAGCTGGCGACGACTCGCTCATCGGGCGGGTCATCTCCAAGCTCCGCGCCGACGGCGGGGGCTCGGGCTTCGGCTGCGACGCTTATGAGAAGCCGCGGCCGCTCGCGCCAAACAAGCTCGCCAAGCTCACGCTGCCAGGGGGAAAGCCCCTCTCTCCAAGCCTCCGCACCTGGCTCGCCTTCGCCGGATCGTGGGGCGTGCCGGTCATGGGTCGCGGAGCGCTGCAGCACGAGACGGTGAGCGCGATCGTCGCGCGTATCTTCGACGCGGAGCCGAGCGACGACGAAGACTACTTCGACGCGATCGACGCCGAATACCCGGCTGGGGGCTTCGTCTTGCCGCAGTCGGCGAAGCAGGCGCACGTCCTCTACCTCGGCGTCACCGACGACGCGGGGGAGCACCCGATCCTAGGCTTCGAGATCGCGGAAGGGGGCTGGGTGAAATACCCGTCGTTCGCGTCGTTTCTCGCCGACTACTTCGGGGTCGTCCCGACGAAGAAGCAGACGGGGTTCGCGGACGCGCTCGAGGCGCAGACGGCGCGCCTCGCAAAGCCGAAGGCGAAAGCCACCGCGGCGGCGAAGCCTGCGAAGGCGGCGCGAAAGAAGAGCGACGAGAAGCTCGAGACCGCCCCGCCAGCGCTGAGCGGTGGGGCCGCGGACGCGCTCGCGAGGCTGGTCGCCATCCTTGCCGAAGCGCCATCGAAGGCGCTCGACGCCGCCATCAAGCGCAGCCACGCGTCCGTCGAGGACGCGCGCGGGAAGTTCGTCGACCTGCGCGAGGTGCTGCCGAGCGGAGCGGCGCTCGTCGAGGCTCTTCGCGGCGGCGACTCCGCTCGCCTCTTCAACCGTGCCTCGAACTGGCGGATCGAGCTCCCGATGGAGATCGCTCCCCTCGTCGCTCCGGGGCTCGCAGAGCCGCATCTCAGCAGGCTCGCGGGCGACAAGAAGGTCAGCACGTCGATCCGCGGCACCGCGCTGATAACGCTCGGATTGTGCCCGACGGAGAGCGCGGCGGCGACGCTGATCGATGCGCTGTTCGCGGCGATCCCGACGGCCCCGTTCGGCGGCGGCACGCGCCCCGATCTCCGCGTTCTCAACGGCGCGTCCCGGGGCCTTCGCTCTTGCCGCGCCCCGGGGGTCGTCGAGGCGGCAACGCGCGGCTTCGATCGCTGGAGCCGCCTTCCGAGGGCGAACTACGAGGCGGGCGAGGAGCTCCTCGCGTTCTTCAAGGGACGAAAGGTCCCCTTCACGCACCCCGATCAGATCGCGAGCTGCCTCCGCGCGACGCGGCGGGCGAAATCGGAAGCGTTCGTCGGCTGGCGCGCGCTGCACACGCTCGCCCTCCCCCACGTCGGTGACGGCGTTCCCGCGGATCTCCGCAAGTTGATCAAGAACGAGTGGGATGCCGAGCTGCAGCCGCGGATGGCGGAGGTGGCGCGGGCGTTCGGAATCGATCCTTCGACGCTCTGAGGATCGCCCTCGCGTGTGGGGCTCTTCCCCCGAGCCTTCGTCCAGCACGGCGTCAGAACAGGATGCCGCCTTTGCCTGAAGCGGCGTGGCCACCTCGAGCTCGAGATGACCAATCGGCGACTCGCTGCCGCCGGCGCGTTCGTCGGCTTTCTCTCCGGTCTCGTCGGGAGCGCGGGCCCCCTGAGAGCCGCTGCATTCCTGTCCATGAATCTCCCTCCCGCGGCGTACATCTCGACGGAGGCAACTACGGCGGTCGCGATGCACGCGTCGAAGATCGCCGTCTACCGGCACTTCATCTCGTTCGACCGGGCCGCGTGGGAGCTCGCAGCCGTTCTGCCCGTCGGGATGGTGATCGGGAGCGGGCTCGGCAAAAAGACGGTCGAGCGCTTGTCGATGGAACGGTTCCGCCTTGGTCGTCGGCGCTCTCCTTGTCGCGCCCGCGCTTCAGATGATCATCATCGGATGAGTGTCACGGCAAAGGCGGAGGAGGCGCACCTTGCAAGCCGGCGATCTTCCATATCGCAACGAGCCCCGCGTCCGTACCTGGCCAGTGCGCGCGAATTGGACCAGGACCCGCCGCTTTGACCACGGAACGGAGGACGAGCACGGCGACGATCAGAGGGCGGTGTCGGTCGTGCTCATCGACCAGATAGGAAGGTCGTGTACCTCGACGACGCCAGGCTGTCCTGCGAGGTAGGCCTTCACCTCGTCGGGATCGATCCCCTCCGGAACGGCATCGAGCACGAGGTTCATCGACGCCCGGAGAAGCCCCCACGTCGCTCGCGACGGCCGGATCGAGTTGTCTTCGCGACGGGCCAGCTCTCCTCCTTTGGTCTAGACACCCGCGGGAGATCAGGGAGATGGCCCTTTCGTCACCGCCGTCTTTCGGGCGCGACCCAAGCGATCGGAATATCCATCTTTCGCCGCGAACCGTCAGTCGCTAACCGGTCACAGATGAGCGCGCGTCATGCGAACCGTGCTCGCACTGGAACCGCCGACCGTGGTGGCAGGGTCAGCGACGGATAGGAGGCGCGTGCTCGGTGGCAAGGACTCCAAGACGCCGCTCTGGGCGGCATCCGCGCGTGGAAAAGAGCGCCTGACCGCCATACGCTCGGCGGCCCTCAGGCGGTCTTGCTACTCGCCTCCGCGACGACGACGTCGTCGACGCGCGAACGCCGAACCACCAAGGCCGACGATCACGAGCGCAAGCGCCGCGCTCGCCCAGCCCGACCGCGGTCCCGCTTCGGGCGCCGTGCCTCCGTCCCGCGAGGGCGCCGCGCGAGCGCCTCCGCACGCGCCGGCATCTTGCTGGATCGCGTTCTGCGTCGCGCGCCAGAGGTCGCCCGTGCAAATGCGACCGGCCGTCGACCCCGCTGCGCATCGCATGGGACAGGGATCCGACATGTGCGAGAGCGCTTCGAACGTCGCCCCGCGGTCCTTCGATAGCCCGATGACGAACCGATCGAGCCACTCGACGCCGCAGGCGTAGATGCCCGCGGTCGTCCACGTCAGACACTGCGCGTGAACGTCGCTCACCTTCTTCCAGCGGAAGTCGCGCGTGCTCGCGATGAGAACTCCGTCGCCCGCTCCTCCGAGCGCAACCTCGGCGCCGTCGGGGGAAAGGGCAAACCCCGTGAGTGACCCCGCAGCCGCGTAGGCCTCGCGGAACGTCCTCGCGCCATCCGCGCTCACCAGCAAGCGGTCCTTGTCGGTGCTCCTCACGCGCACGTAGAGCGTCGAAGCATCCTTCGGATCTACCGCCGAGATCCACGCCGTGTACCCCGCCCCGAAGGAGCCGAGCACCGTCCGCTCGAACGAGGCTCCGCGATCGCTCGAGCGCGCGATCGTCGGAGTCATCCTGGCGCCGCCCTGCGCCGTGACTGTGCCGCTCACGTAGATCCGCGCTTCGTCAGACGGCGCGACCTCGACGGTGAGCGCGAGAAAGTCCTCGCCGAGCGGCGTCCCGATCGACTGGAAGCTCGACGCGCTGTCTCGGGTCTCGAAGAGCACCGTGTGAAGCCCGCCCGCGTCGCTCGCGGTCGACGACACGACCACGCCACGCCGCGGATCGTTTTTCTGCACGGTCACGTCGACGACGTACTCGCGCGGAGCGATCCCTTTCATCAAGCTCCACGAGCACCCTTCGTCGCTCGTCACCGCGAGGCCGGACACGACCCCGGCCACCATTCGCCCGCCGGAGAACAGACCGAGCATCGGATCGGCATCGCCGGTTGCTCCGATCGCCTCCTCGCACACGAGCGAGAGCGTCCTCCCGCCGTCGTGCGAGATCATCGTCCCGTAGGTCGCGCGGACCACCACGTGATTCGGGTCGTCCGGATCGACGACGAGCTGATTGGCGGCGGGAAACCGTCCGTTCGCGCGCGCCATCGGCGAGGCAGAGAGGGGCGCGAGCGCGGCCAGCCCCGCGAACCAGACGCGAAGATCGCGCGAAGTCACTGCCCCTTCGTACACCTCAACGAGGACGAGCCGTCCTTCGTCTCGAGGAGAACGTAGTGATAGATGCCATTGGGGAACTCGGGCGTCGGGCTCGTGATGCCATTGCAGCCGTCGAGCTGGGCAGCGACAACCTCTTTTCCGGCGATATCTCGGTTTCCGTAGATGGGATATCCGTCGAGCGCGATCCCGATGATATGCGACGGCCCACCTTCGGTGTCGACCTGCGACGTCACGCACGGCGGCAGCGCGTGGTAGTGATAGATCCCCGTCGGCGTCGGGTGTCCGTTGCAGGTATCGAGGAAGAACACGTCGGTGCCGCCGCTGTTCTTGACCGAGAAGTTCGATGCGAGCGCGACGGTGACGCCGTCTCCCTCGTAGGGATTGAAGAGCGACGACCCCGAGATCATGTACCCGATGTTTCCTTGGGGTGCCTTCGTCGTCGTCGATGACACCGTCTTGCACGTGTTGATCGTCACGTCGTAGCTCTGCGCCTTCGTGGGGTCGGCGGCCGCGTAGGACGTCGCCGCGGTCGGTACCATCGCGCCCATGTTGGGCAGCGCGTACTCCGACGGCCTCGTGTGGTTCGGAAGCCCGTTCGACGTGAACGTGAGGGTGCAGTCGCCGTAGGTCACGGTCACACCGGCGCCCCACGTCGCCTTCTTGTAGCCGTCAATCAGGGTGCTGGACGCTCCGCTGCCGCCGTCCGCGGCTCCGCCTTCTCCCGCGCTACCGGCGTCCGTCGTGGAGGCGTCGTTCGGGGACGTGCTGCAGCCGACGAGGGAAGAGAGCACGACGACCGCACGAAGCCAGGAGCGCGTATTCAACATGGGCATCTCACTACCAGGTGGGATCGGCCCGGCGAAAAAGATCACCGCACGCGGACGATTTCTCGCGCACCCCCCTTTCTCTTCAGCCCGCGTCCTCATGCATCGCAGCATGCCCCGGGCACGTCATCCGCGGGAGGACGGGTCCTCACGCAGGGGATACGTGGACACCGCCGACCGCGTCTGAGCACGCCGCCGTCACTCCTTCGTGAGTGACACGTCGTCGATGAGCACGCACCCTTCCGTGTCGAGGATGAACTTGAGATCGATGGCGTCCGTCGCAGCGGTGAGGCCGCTGGCGACGGCCTGCAGTCGTGCCCATTCTGCCGTCGGGGTTTTCGTCCCAGTCCCGCTGCCGGTCCCGCCGGGTTGGATTGTTGTCGATCGTTACCGCGAGTACGCTCTCGTTCATGCGTAAATACGTCCTGCTCGTGGGTTGTGCCATCGCTGTGGTGGGCGGCGTCCCCGTCGTCGCCTGCGGCACGGACACAACCGCCGACGAGCCGTCCACGAGCTCCGGTGGCCCGGGCGGCGGCGACGCGGGCGGTGATGGATCTTCGCAAGCTCGGCTCGATGGCTCGACCTCGGCGGACGGAGGCGGCGTCGACGACGGAGCGACCGCGGACGGTGCCGATGGCGCGGTTCCCACACCGCCAACGCCGCCCATCGTCGGCCCAGTAAGCGGCTTCGGAAAGGTGCTCACCCAAACGGTGGAAGATCTGGCGTGCTCCTCCGCCCACTGTTGGGGAGCGGCGAACCAAGTGGTCGTCGATCTACCGACCGGGGCGAACACCGCGAGCCCGATGCCGACGTTTCCGTGGGGCACGACGGTCGGCACGTTCGGGATCTGGAACCTTGCCACCTTTGACACGCAGCTCTACGTGGTTGCCGAGCACAACCCGCCCGGCGACTTCACCGAGTTCACGACGGAGATGGTCGTGCTCGGTGCGGGCACCTGGACGCGGATCGGCGCCGCTCGTCACACCGTCCCGGTTCGTAGGGGCACCATGGCAACAGACGGAACGGCGGTATACGTCGGGGTCTCCGCGGGCGTCGCTGGTGGAGGTGTCGCCTCGATCGCGGTGAACGCGGGCCCGAACGACGCGTGGACCTCCCACAACGTCGGTCAGACGGAGACGGGACTCTATCCCGTCATCGATCGCCAGGGGACGCTCTGGGCCATCTTCAAGGGCAGCCAGACCTACCGGATCCCCGCCGGCGACACCGCGTGGGTCCCCGTCGGTTCACCGTGGACGTCGGGCGCTGGCTACGGGAGGCGACTCAGCCTCGCACCGAACGGCGATCTGTGGTTTTCGGGCATCTCGTTCGTCGGCAAGCTCCCTGCAGGAGCGACCGCATGGAGCGCGATCGGGCTACCTGCCACCGGGGACACGAGCACCGTCGTGATCGACGGAAGCAATACCGCCTACTTCACGCTCGGATCACCGCAGAAGCTCATGAAGGTGACACCCGGCGCCACGACGGCGACCGACACTGGCGTGGTCCTGACGGGGACCCCACCCTGCGGACCCGCCGCGATCGACGGCGCAGGCAAGCTGCTCTTCAGCTGCGTCATCGGCGCGGGCTCCGACTTCGGCGTCTTTCGCAGCACGCCATAGCTCGACTACGATTGCTGCCGAGCGCGGAAGACCGAGCGCACGCGCGCTGAACCGCGATCCGTGGCCCTTTGCGGTACTCGAGATGCGCGACCACCATTCGGATAGGGTGAAGCGAGTGCCTTCGCTTGCTCGGTTCGGCTTGGCGACCTTCGTGGCGGCAGCGACGGGCTGCTCTCTCCTCACGGACGTAGGCGGCCTCTCCGGAGGCCCCGCGGGTCCGGGCGCGGAGGCCGGGGGCGACGTAGCCGTCGCCTCGGTCGATGCCCGCGCGGACGCCGCAGACAGCACGATGCCGCCCTGCGCTCCGCCGGCATTCTGCGATGACTTCGAGCGCGGGAACCCGACCGGCGCCTGGAATGGACTCAAGACGACGGGCGGGACGCTCGCCATCGATCCCGCCCTATCGAGCTCGCCGACCCGCAGCCTGCGTGCCGATCTCGTGGGCTCCACGACGGAGCGCACCGTGTACCTCGAACGGCTCGTTCCGGTCGGGACCCTTGGGGTGAAGATCTCCTTTTCGTTCCGGATCGAGGCCACCCCCGCAACGACCAACGCGCTTGCAGGAATCCAGCTCGGGACCCCGCTCTCCAGCGTCTTCGTCTCGGTGAACGGCAGCTCGCTCGGGCTTCTCGCGCAAAACTACATGAACGGGGATTCGCACGGCTACCCGCTCGGGGCCACGAAGCTCGGCGAGTGGGACCGCATCACGATCGAGTTTCGTCGAACCACGCCGTCGGGAACGCCGACGCTGCGTGTCACGAGAGGCGTGCCCGCGACGTTGCTCGTCGACGAAGCTGTGACGGTCGCCCTCGGCGCTCCGAACGCCTACCGCATCGGCATCATCTACGCGGCGGCTGGCACCGCGGGCGGGCAGGCGTGGTTCGACGACGTCCGCGTCGACCTCGACTAGTTTGGTACCTCGCCTGGCGGACGAGTGGACGGCGCCTCCGCCCGTTCCGTCCTGCGGAGCGGACGTGCTGCGCTGACAATTTCTACCGCCGCGTGGGCCCCGGCGCGGCTTGCACGGGCGACTTTACGCCGTAAGGTGATCGATGCGTTTCGCCAGCAAGCGTTCTCCTCGCGCGTGCGAACATCATCGGCTCGCTCATCCACGGCAGTTCTCCGACGTTAGCGCCTACGATGCTCTACTCCCTCCTCGGTCTCGAACAGGTACGTCATGCGCGCATGCTACCCCATGGCGAACGCGATTCGATGCGACCGACCGTATTCCTCTGGGACATCGACGGCACGCTCCTGCTCACCGGCGGTCCAGGCCGTCCTCGCGTGGCTCACCGACGACATCGGGAGGATCGCCGGCGGCCTCGGCACGGGCAACGTGAAGCGCGGCGCCTATGCAAAGCTCGCGCGAGGCTCCCTCGACACCACCTTCGGGTTTGGTAGCTTCGGCTGCGACGCCGAGGATCGCACGGAACTCCTGCGCGTCGGCGCCGAGCGCGGCGCGGCGGCGCTCGGCCTCCCTTCGTGCGTGGGCGTCGGCACCGGCGGCTTCGAGCCCCGCGTGCTCCTCGAGCTCGGCGCCCATCACGCGTTCGAGACACTCGAGCACGACGGCGTCCGCGAAGCGTTGGTCGGGAGATAGAAATGTCGATAGCCTTGATGTTCGTTCCGCTCCTCGTCTACTGCGCGCTCTCGTGGGCGCTCCGGCCCGCAGCCGTCCTCGCGACGTGCGTGGCGCCGGTTGCGTGGGCGGCGCTGGGGTTCACCGCTGCGCTCGCCTATCTCCCACCCGGCGGCACGCTCCCGCAGGTTCGGATCTACCTGGCGATGATGCTCACGGCCGTGGCCGCGTTTTGCGCCTTCGTCGGGGCGCTCGCCCTCCTTACGTACGACCGGCGTCTCGCCACTTGGATTGCGCTCGCAAACAGCCTGGCCTGGCTCGCCGCGTTCGTCATCCCCTCCGCCTCTTGAGTGCGCGGGCGCCGAGAACG
>JANXVA010000398.1 GCA_025351875.1 Myxococcales bacterium
GTTGTCGATCGTCTTCGGGACGTGGACGACGCGGAGGTTGCCCTTCGACGCCTTGGCGAGCTGGCTCGAGCTGAAGCACGTGTCGTCACCGCCGATGGTGACGAGCATGCCGACGCCGAGGCGATCGAGCGTGTCGAGGCACTTGGCGAGCAGCTCGGGGCTCTTCGTCGGGTTCGCGCGCGAGATGCCCAGCGTGGAGCCGCCGCGGAAGTGGATGCGCCCCGTGTCGGCGATGGTCAGGGGCGTGACGCGCGACGTGTCGCCCTCGATGAGCCACCGGAAGCCGTCCTGAATGCCGACGACCTGGACCCCCGAGAGGCACGCACGGATGGTCGCGGCGCCGATGACGCTGTTGATGCCGGGGGCGGGGCCGCCACCGACGAGGATCGCGAGCTTCTCGTTCATCTCCAAAGGGCTGCGGGCTCCGGGCTTCAGGCTACAGGCCGAACAGCTTCCTATCTCTAGCAATCAGCGCGCGCCGTCAAAAACGTGACTCTGATGTGAGTTACGTTTCTCCCCGATGGAGGCTGGGCCGCAGAGCCAGTAGCTTGATTTGCGTGAGCTCCGAGCAACTGGACAGGATCTTGAAGCGGCGTGTTCCGGGCGAGACGGCGCGCCCGTTCCTCGGCGCGATGAACTTCGGCAAGCGGACGAGCGAGGCCGAGTCCAAGGCCGTGGTCACGCGCGCGCTCGAGCTTGGTATCGAGCACATCGACACCGCGAACGCCTACGGGGAGGGGATCTCGGAGAGGATCGTGGGCGAGGCCCTGCGCCAGCGCGCAGGCGCACGCGACAAGGTGACGATCGCGACCAAGTGCGGCTTCGGGCGCGCCTCCGGCAAGCCCGAGGGCCTCAGTCGCCCGCGGATCCGCGAGGCGATCGAAGGGAGCCTGTCGCGCCTCTCTACCGACCACGTCGACATCTACTACCTGCACGTGCCCGACCACGACACGCCGATCGACGAGACGCTCGACGCCGTCGCGGAGCTGCTCGACGAGAAGAAGATCGGCGCGTGGGGCGTCTCGAACTACGCCGCGTGGCAGGTCCTCGAGATGATCCACAAGGCCGACGCCCGCAAGATGGCGCGGCCCGTCATCGCGCAGCAGCTCTACAACGTGCTGCTCCGCCAGCTCGACGTCGAGTACTTCGCGTTCGCGCGTCGCTACGAGCTGCACACGACGGTCTACAACCCGCTCGCCGGCGGCCTCCTCTCGGGCAAGCACTCCCGCGACGGCTCCACCCAGCGCGGGTCTCGCTTCGACAAGAATCGCCTCTATCAAGGGCGCTACTTCACCGACGTGATGTTCGACCGGGTCGGGGCGGTCGCCGAGCTCGCACGCGCAGAGCAGATGAGCCTGATCGAGCTCTCGTACGCGTGGCTCGCGGGCGCGCCAGGAGTGGACAGCATCCTGCTCGGTCCGGCGTCGGTGAAGCAGCTCGAGGAGGGCGTCGCCGCGTGCGCACGAGGCCTCTCGCCGGAGGTGCGCGGGCTGGTGGATGCGCTCTATCGCGTGTGGCTCGGCACCGATACGTACTACGTGCGATGAGCGCAGACGTGGAGCGAGAAGAGGCGATCGCGCACTACCGCCAGCACGGCTGGGCGCGGCTCGGCCGGCTCGCGGAGGAGGCCACGCTCGTCCCGCTCCGCGCGCGGGCCGACGCGATCATGCTCGGCGAGGTGAAGTACGAGGGGCTCTTCTTCCAGCACGACACCGATACGGGGCGCTACGAGGACCTCGCCTACGGGCAGGGCTGGACGGGCCCCTCCCTCGAATACCGCAAGGTGGAGAAGCTCGAGAAGGACCCGCTCTTCTGGCAGTGGCTCTCCAGCGAGCCATTCCACCGCGTGGCCGCGCGCGTGTACGAGGGGGCGCCCGGGATCGCTCTCTATCGTGCGTTCCTGATGAACAAGCATGCCGGAGGAGGTACGGACCTGCCGTGGCACCAGGACGGCGGGAACTTCTGGGGACTCGACCGCGACCCGGTCCTGCAGGTCTGGACCGCGCTCGACGACGCGCCGACGGACGGAGGCTGCCTCGAGGTCGTGCCGGGTACGCATCTCGCGGGGCTGGCGACGGCGCTCGGCGGGGTCGTGCCGAAGGATCACGTCGAGCGAGCCGACGCGGAGAGCCGCGCGGTGAAGATCCCGGTCGTCGCCGGCGAGGTGATCCTCATCCACAACCATCTCTGGCATCGTTCAGGACGGACGAGCTTGGGCCGGCCACGCCGCGCGCTCAGCGTCTGTTACATGGACGCGGCGACCCAGTGTCGGCGGAAGAAGCGCGCACCGAGGAGCTTCGTTCGCGTCTGGTGACGCAAAGACGCTTAGCGGCGAAATCCCCGCGTATTTCGCGAGATTCGAGGCTGCGTGGTAGCGTTTTCGGAACGTGATTCGGGGCCGCATACTCGTGATCGACGGCGACGAGTGGCTCGGTCCGCTGCTCGTCCGTCTCCTTCAAGAGAAGGGGTTCATGGCGGACTTCCGTGATGAGGCGCGGGCTGGGCTCCAGAGGGCGTGCGACTCGCTCCCGGACGCGGTGGTGTGCAGCGTCGTGCTCCCGGACGTCGACGGGTTCTGGGTCGCGCGGCGACTGCGAACGGAGGTTGGTCCGGTATCGAAGACGCCGCTAGTCCTCGTGAGCGACGCGGAGGACAAGGACGCGCGCATCCAGGGACTCCAGGTCGGCGCCGACGTGCTCCTCGAGCGGCCGGTGTCCAACGAGGAGATCGTCGCGCAGGTCGAGGCGCTCATGTCGATGGCGCGGCGGTTCCGGCCCGAGGTGCCGGACGAGCAATCGGCGACGTCGCTCGCGGCAGCGTTCCGCGGTGACCTGTCGAACTTCCCGCTCGCCAGCGTGCTGATGATGCTCGAGATGGAGCGGCGGACGGGCACCCTCGAGGTGGTCTCCGGCTCGAACACGCGAGCGCTCCTCGTGCTCTCGACCGGGCTGTTCGCGAACACGGAGCTCCGCGGCGAGCCGCTGCCGGCGATCGAAGTGCTCCGGGAAGTGCTCGGCTGGCGGACGGGTCGCTTTGCCTTCCGTCCGCGCGAGGTGGGATCGCTCCCGCCGCCGCGAGGAGCGATCGGCGCGCTGCTGCTCGAGGTGATGCAGCTGGAGGACGAGAGGAAGAACGCCGCGTCGGGCTGACGTCGGCGCACGACCCGACCTAGGTGCCCGCTTCCCAGAGGCCGTAGACCGCGCCCCAGCTCATGGCGAGGAGGAGGAGGAAGACCACGAGCACGACGCCCTCGAGCTTCTTCAGCGCCTGGCGGCTCGTGACGATGCCCCAGCCCATCGCGAAGGAGTGGAGCCCGTTCGCGAGGTGATACGCGACGCCGAGCGTGCCGAGCACGTAGACGGCGAGCGTCGGACCGTGGTGGTGCATCTCGTGAGCGATGTCGGCGAACGGCTCGGGGCGGCCCGTCGTGATGCGCGGATGGAGCATCGCGAGCCAGATGTGAGCGCCGAGGAAGAGCATCACGCCGATCGCGCTGAGCCTCTGCAGCGCGTACTTGAGGTTCGTGAAGTTCTTGTACTTTACATTGTTCGGCTTCGACGTCGTGAGGCGGCTGATGCCCCAGACCGTGTGCAGCACGAGAGGCAGGAGCGCGACGACCGACGAGGCGAAGAACGCGAGCGGGTGACCGTACTCGGTGACGTCCGCCTGCCAGGCCGCTCCACCCTTGAACGCCGAGAGGTTGTTCCAGAGATGGTTGACCGTCCAAACGCCCAGCGGCACGACGGCGAGCAGCGAGGCCATCCGCGCCCGGAGAAAGCTCCGGTCTGTACGCTGGGCTGAGGAGGCTGCGGCCGACATCGTCACTCTCGCTCTAGGG
>JANXVA010000481.1 GCA_025351875.1 Myxococcales bacterium
CGGGTGCTTCTCCAGCTTGCCGACGAACGTGTGCTTCGCGCCACGCGTCGAGTCGAGACACCCGGGCTTCTTGGGGGTCGGCGGCGGCAGCGCGCTCTCCGGCGCGCTCGTGCTCGCGGGCGTGATCGGAGTCGCCTCCGCCGAGCTCGAGCTCGCCGGTCTGGAGAACCCGTCATCCGCCGAGGCCGAGCCCGCGCCGGGGGCCTCCGCGCTTCGCGACGGCCGCTTGTCCCCACCACACGCCCCGACCGCCGCGCACGCGACGATCACCAGCAGCGCCGCTCCGCCCGATCCCGCCGTCATCCACCGCCCAGCCTAAGGGACCCGCGCCCCACGCGGAAGACTCAGCGACGCCGCATCGTCACGCGCGCCCCGCGGGCCTCGTAGAACCCGGCCGGCATCTCCTTGCCGATCGGCCCGGGCACGATCACCGGCCCCCACGACCAGGCCTGTTCGCCGAAGCTGATCTGACACGCCTCGTCCTTCGAGGAGCGGCACCGCGTCGCGCGCCTGCGCGCCGGACGAACGCCTCCAGCGCCGAAGCCTTCGCTGCCGACGCATCGAGGAAGACGTAGTCACCGCCGAGGAGCAACACGTCGAGGTCCTCGCCCGCGAGCTTGTCCGCCGCCTCGTCGAGCAGCCGCGTAGGAGGGGTGGGACCGATGTGGAGATCCGACGCGAAGCCGATGCGCAGGTCCGGGCATCCGGGGGCAAGCAGACGGAACGATCTCCGGACCACGTGCACGTCGCAGCTCCCTGGGTATCGCCCCCAGAGCCTCGCCGGCCAGTCGCCTCGGTAGGCCTTCGTCAGCGAAGGAGCAACTTCACCGCGGCGTTCAGCTTCGGGCCGTTCGAGAAGGCGCCGATCGCGCGGCACTCTCCGTCGCCGTCGCCGCGCTCGGTCCCGAGGTGCATGGCGAGGGTCGCACGCTCGCCGGCGAAGAACGGGCGCCGCCACCGCAGCTCGATGGCGCGCGCCAGCAGCCGCTCCGGCGACGGAATGAGTGCATCATGCACCAAACGGCGCGCCACCCGCTCCTCGAAGACGCGCGGGTACACCAGCGAGTTGACGTGCTGGTTCGAGTCCGTGTGCAGCATGCCGAAGACGAAGTCGCCTGCCTCCTCGAGCGGAGCGCCCGCGCTCTCGAGGAGCGCCTCGGTCGACTCGAGCACGTGCTCGTCCTCCGGGACAGCCGGGACGCCCGGCGCATCGAGGCGCGTCACCCTGCGCTCGGCCGGCGCCGCGAACGGACGCGTCAGCACGTGCTCGGCGAAGATCCGCCCCACCAGCTCGCTCGGCGCATCCGGCGGCGGATCCGGCGCGAGCGTGTGCGCGATCGGCGCGCGCGCCTCGAGCCACATGTTCGCGAAGAGGCGATCTCCGCCCTTCTCGCGCGCGAAGCGGAACGCGCCCGTGTACTCGATCGGGACGTTCACGGAGACCGGGCGATCTTCGCCGACCAGCACGAGCCGGCGCAGGATCGGCGCGATGCCCTGCGCGCGGAACGTCTCGATCGCCGGGATCTGCGAGAGCAGCGCGCGCCACACCGCGGCGCCGAGGCCCGGCATGAGCGCCGCGAGCTGCATGCGCCCATCCTGCGTGATGTCTTCGTAGCGAGGCCGGAGAGAGGCCTTGCCGCCATCCTGACCGAGGCCGCGCGAAGGAGGGACTTCGGGGATCACCCGTAGAACCCTAGCGCGGCATGGCTCACGATGGACCCCTCGTCGGGGTCGACGTTCTGCTCGTAGTGACGGAGACGCCCGCGCGTGCCGCTCGCGATCGTGCGGAGCAGCGAGTAGACCGGGGCGAGCCCGCACACGCGGCGCGTCTCGAGGTCGCCGGCGACGTGCCGCCAGAAGGCCTCGGCGTCGCCGCGCGTCGCGTGGTCGAGTGACTCGCGATCGGTCTCCTGGAGGGCCGCGCGCTCGCCCTCGTCGAACGGCAAGGGATCGCCGAAGCGCGGGCCGACGTGCGCGAGATCGGCGCCCGCGATGACGACCGCGTTCGTCGTGTCGACCACCTTGCGCACGGCGTCGAGGAAGCGCTCGACCGCGCGCGCGCTGCTCGGGCTCTTGCCGCTCCTCTGATGCTCGCCGAGGCCCGCGAGGATCGGGATGATCCGCGCCTTGCGACCGCCGAGAAGGTGACGGAGGAACACCGCCTGGAACTCGAGCGAGTGCTCGCGCTTGTGGTTGAGCTGGTCGGCGTAGGGATCGAAGTCGCAGGCGGTAGCGATGGCGTCGATCGACTCGAGGTCGGCCTCGAGGCGGCCGAGCGGCGTGTCGAAGGCCTTGCGGCAGAGCGAGAACGGCTCGCCCATCGGTGCATGAGAGGTGCCGAAGAGGACGAACGTGTCGGCACCGGCAGGGAGCGCCTTCGCAAGCACGCCATAGGCCTCGCCGTAGCCGCGCGCGCCGCGCCAGGGATCGATGTGCGGCGCGATGAGGCCGAGAAGGCGGCCGGCTTCGTCGGCGCCATCGGCGCCAGCGATCCCGAAACAGTCCTCCTGGATGTAGCGCGCGAGCTTGCCCGGCTCTCCGGGGTACGCGCCGCCGGCATGCGAGGCCAGACGGACGTCTGCGTCGGCGAACTCGCGCTCGACGCGCGCGCGCTCGCGGCGGTACGGGGCGCCCTCGACGAAGAGCGCCTCCTCGAGCTCGCCAGCGAGCTGGACGACCCGCTCGGTGGAGACGGTCTCACCCATCTCCTTGGAGACCAGCCGCGCGATCGATTCGCAGGTCTTCGTGCCGTCGAAGCGGCCGACGATCGGGACGAGCG
>JANXVA010000498.1 GCA_025351875.1 Myxococcales bacterium
GCTGCGGCCTCTTTGGACGCCTGCCAGGCGGCCATTGCCTGCTGGTGGCCTTTTTGCTGGAAGGTGGCGAGCAGCCCCTTCGTGCCTCGTCGTCGCCGAACGGGCTCTCGTGCGGATCCTCGGGGAGGTCGGCGATGGTCACGCGATCGCCGGAGAGGATCGCCATGCGCTCCACGACGTTCTTCAGCTCACGGACGTTGCCCGGCCACTTGCGCGTGACGAGCGCAGAGATGACCGCGTCGTCGATGGGCTTCGGCTTCGTGCCGTTCTCCTTCGCGAACTGCTGCATGAACGCGAAGGCAAGTACCGGAATGTCCTCGACGCGCTCGCGCAGGCTCGGGCTGCGCAGAGGAAAGACGTTGAGACGGAAGAACAGGTCGTCGCGGAACGAGCCGTTCTCGACCGCCTTGCCGAGCTCCTTGTTCGTCGCGGCGAGCACGCGGACGTCGACGTGGATCACGTGCTCGCTGCCGATGCGAGAGATCTCTCCGGACTGGAGCGCGCGGAGCACCTTGGCCTGCGCCACGAGGTCCATGTCACCGATCTCGTCGAGGAAGAGCGTGCCGCCGTGCGCCTGCTCGAAGAAGCCGCGACGCTTCGTCTGCGCGCCCGTGAACGCGCCTTTTTCGTGACCGAACAGCTCGCTCTCGATGAGCTCGCGCGGGATCGCCGCGCAGTTCACCTTCACGAACGCCTCGTCGTTGCGGGGGCTGAGGCGGTGGATGGCACGCGCGATGAGCTCCTTGCCGGTGCCGCTCTCGCCGGTGATGAGGACGCCTGCGCGCGTGGGCGCGACCTTCTCGATGTCGTGGAAGATCTTCTGGACCGGCGCGCTCGTGCCTATCATCTCGTACTTGGCGAGCTGCTCGCGCGAGACCTCGGCGAGCGCGCGCTTGGCGAGGGCCGTCTCGAGGACGTTGCGCACGCTCACGAGCACGCGCTCGCGGGCGAGAGGCTTCTCGAAGAAGTCGCTCGCGCCGAGCTTGATCGCGTGAACGGCGTCGTTGACGGTCGCGTGTCCGCTGATCACGATGATCGGCATGTCGCGCGTCGCTTCCTCGCCGCGAATGCGCTCGAGGGCCTCGAGGCCGCTCATCGCCGGGAGCTTCACGTCGAGAATCGCCATGTCGACGGGCGTGTTGGGGCTCGCGAGGATGGCGAGCGCGTCCTCCGCGGATTCGGCGCCGATGACCTTGTAGCCCTCGCCCTCGAGGACGAGCTGCAGCGTGCGGCGGATGTTCTTCTCGTCGTCGACGACGAGGATCGTCTTCGCGGAAGGGGCTCCAGGGCTTGCACCCGTGGGATCAGCGGCGGGCGCGGGATCGGTGCTCATTCCGCGGGGAAGGTACCACGTGGCGGCGCGACGCCGTCAGAACGACAGCCCGACGAGCACCCGGTGCGTCGAGTACTCGGGGTTGAGCACGTCGAGCGCGTAGCCGTACGATCCCTCTAATCCACCCAGGTGGAGCACAACGTTGGCCAGGGGCTCCACGCCACCGCCTCGGATGTCGGAGCTCTTCGCCGACAGCGTCGCCACGCACGTCGCCCCCACGCAGCCCGCTGGACCGAGAGACGCACCGAGGCGCGTCTCCGTACCGCGATCGAACGTACCGAGGACACCCACGCCAAAGGTGAGGTACGTCGGGAAGGCATACGGGAAGAGGAGCACGCGATACCCGAGGACCAGCTCGCCGAAGATGCGGCGCACGGAGCGATCGACGATCGGCTCGTCCGTCGTACCCTTGCCGGCAAAGAGGATCCCGAGGCGCGTCGTGACGGAAACGCGGTCGAAGCCGACGAGGCTGCCTCCGATGTACGGACCGAAGTACGTCGCAGTGTCGATGTTCCATGCGATGCCGATCGAGCTATCGCGACCCGTCCACTGGCCGAGGAACTTCCGCGTCCCGATCTGGGCGACCAGGTTGGTGAGGTGCACCACCGGCACGCCGAAGCCGATGCGCGCCTCGAGCAGCTTGTCCGCCACGGCCACGACGTGCCCGTCGCACGAGAGCATCGGGCCGCCCGAGTTCCCCGGCGAGAGCACCGCGTCCGTCTGGATGAGCGCGTCCGTCTTCGCGCTGACGATTCCCTGCGACACGCTGAAGTTGAGGAGGCCCTCGAGCTCGCGCGAGAAGCGCGGGAGGTCGCCGTACGGATTTCCGATCGCGAGGATCGGCGCGCCGATCGCGATGCTGGTACGCGGGAGGAGAGGCGGCGCATCCGTCGGCTCCGCGAGCTCGAGGATCGCGAGGTCGTGCTCGTCGTCCCATGCGACGACCTCCGCGGTCGTCTGCTTGCCGCCCGGGAACTCGACGCGGACGTCGCGACCGAGATCGACGACGTGCAGCGCCGTCGCGATGTGCCTGTTCGAGTGGAACACGAAGCCCGTGCCGAGCCCGCCGTCCGGCCGGGTGATGCGAACGACGCTCGGCTTCGTCGCCTTGTAGACGTGCTCGATGAACGCCTGCTCGCAGCGCGGCTGCTCGGCGTCTTCGCCCGGCGCCCTCGCCCTGGGCAGCTGCGCGGGCTCCGCGTCCGCGGGGTGCTGGGCGCTCGCGTCGGTTACGAGAAGGAGGAGGGCAACCGCGAGGGCAGAAGCCGCACGCCTGCTCACACGCCGCGTTCCTTCATGTAGGCGAGGTAGTTGTTCGCCTGCACGACGAGCGGACTGCGCGGGTAGTCCTGGAGGAGCACGGAGAACGACTCGCGGGCGTCGTCGAACTTGTGCATCTTCAGGTAGACCTCGCCGAGGAGGAGGAGCGCCTCGGCCTCGAGGCCGGAGTCGATGCTCTCGCCGGGCTGCGCCTCGCGCGTGTTCGGGCCGGCCGCAAAGGTCCGCATCGCGTACTGGACGCGGAGGACGGCGGCCTCGAAGTTGTCGAGCCGCAGGTAGAAACGCGCGACGTAGAGCTCGTGGCGCATGAGGCGCGCCGTGACGTCGGCGAGGAGCTCGCGGATCTTCTGCGACTCCTTCGCGTTCGGGTAGTCGTGGACGTAGCTCTTGAGCTCCTTGAACGCGTCGATGATGACCGCCTGATCACGCTCGTCCGCCGTCGGGAGGAGGAAGCTCTCCGAGATCTGCGAATACTGCGCCTCGGCGATGCGCGACCGCGCGTACGAGACCTCGTCGACGTCCGAACGGTGGTCGTGCACGAATTGCCGGTATTCGCGGATGGCCTCCGCGAACTTCTCCTGCTCGAAGTCGGCGTCCGCGATGCGGAGCTCGGCGAGGCGCGCGAACTTCGAGTAGCTGTATTTCCGCTTCACCTCGCGGAAGAGCGCCTGCGACTCGATCCAGTTGTGCGCGTCGAACTCGACCTTGGCCTCCTCGTAGGCCTTCTTCGCGTCCGCGGTGTAGCTGAGCGCCGTGCGCGGCTCCCCCTTCTCGCAGCCGGGAAGGACGACGACCGAGAACGCCAGGCCGGCGATCGTGCCAATCGTGGCCAGGGGCGCGAGGAACGGACGAGCCATGGGCTGAGGCATGTACCACCTTTTGGGCGTCATTTGTCGGCTCGCCAGCGCACGATGCGAAACGCAGGGGGCTCGGCGTCTGCCTTGGCCTGCTTGTAGACGGTCCGGACGATGAGGCGAATCTTCTCGCCGAGATCCGGGGGCGGCGGTCCGCCCCGCTCGTCCGCGAGGACCACCTCGACGTCGCCGGCCTCGCTGACGACCACGTCCGCGGAGAACGAGGCATCGGGAAGAAACGCGCTCCCTGCGTAGTTCCAGGGAGGGCCGCCCTCGCGCGGTCGCTCGATGGCGATCCGCACGCCGGTCAGGGGTCGCTCTCCGACGATGGCCACGACGCGGACGTAGCACACTCCGCCGGCGGCGAGATCCGCTCGCCTTTGGCCGGAGTCGAGGTTAGAGATCGCGCCATGGTCGAGAAGAATCCGATCACCCCCGAGGGGGCACAGAAGCTTCGTGACGAGCTGCATCACCGGAAGACGACGGAGCGAAACCTCGTCTCGAAGATGATCGGCGTGGCGCGCGAGCACGGCGACCTCAAAGAGAACGCCGAGTACCACGCCGCACGCGAGCGCGGTGGCTTCAACGAGGGCCGCATCAAGGAGCTCGAGGACAAGATCGGGCGCGCCGAGGTCATCGACCCGGCCAAGCTCGAAGGCACGACGAAGATCGCGTTCGGCGCGAGGGTCAAGCTCATGAACGTCGAGAGCGAGGAAGAGGTCACGTACCGCATCGTCGGCGCGGACGAGTGTGACATCAACGCCGGGTCGATCAGCATCACGAGCCCGCTCGCCCGCTCGCTCATCGGCAAGGAGGTCGGCGACGAGGCCAAGACCCGCACGCCTGCGGGAGAGCGCGTCTTCGAAATCCTCGAGGTCGTCTACAAGTAGATGTCCTTCGGTCCGCTCGTGCGGATGGCGCGTGCCTGGCTGGCAGAGCCGGACCGAGCGCGGCTCGAGGCGCTCGTGGCGCAGGGCAGGGAAGCGAGCGGCAGCGTTCCCGACGATCGCCGCGCCGACTGGGAGAACCTCCTCGGCGGACTCGCCAGGGCTACGGGCGACGACGACGAGCGCACCCGGGCCCGCGTCGAGGGGTACGTGCGCGCGTGCACTCTCTTCGAGAAGAAGCGGCGCGCCGTCGCCCAGCGCGAGGCGCGGGCGGCCACGCCCCCGAGTCCGCCAGCCCCGTTCGACACACTCGACCGGCTGCCGGGCTTCGGTCCGTCCGCCCGTGTCGCGCTCGCCGAGCACGGCCTCCGGACGGTCACGGATCTTCTCTGGCTCGCCCCCGCCGCCTGGGACGATCTGCGTGAGCCCGTGCCGCTCGCCACGGCCGTCTCCGCAGCCCGCGCGACCTATGAGGCGACGCAGGGGGTGGCCAGGCCGGCGCGTGTCGTCGTCTCGGCGACGGTGAAGAGCAGCGGCGTCGTTCCCATCCGCGGCCGGCGCTCGGTGCGGGTCGTCCTCCAGGACGACGACGACCCGAAGTGTACACTGCACGCATTCTGGTTCTTCCTCGCGCACGGGGTGCTCGCCGCGGCCAAGCCTGGGGCGCGGGTCATCTTCGTCGGTCGGATCAATGCGCAGCCCAAAAAGCCGGCGCGCATGGCGCATCCGGAGCTCTTCGCAGACGCGCCCGAGACGCGCATCGTGCGCGCGCGCTACCCGCGCCTCGGACCGCCCGAGGTCACGATGCGCAAGGCGATCCTCCACGCGCTCGCCAGCGGCGTCACGCCCGACCCGGTGCCGGCCGCGCTGGCCGCACGAGAGGCGATGCCCGACGTGGCGACGATCCTCCTCGAGATCCACGCGGCGACCTGCCTGCCCGCGAGCGAGGCGGCGCGGCGCGGCTTCCTCGAGCGCCTCGCGTGGACGGAGGCGTTCACGCGGGCATGGGAGCGCGTCGGCGCCGAGCAGCGCCAGGGAACGGCGCGCGCTCCGAGTCTCCCGCGACGCGCCGACCTGTCGCGCGCGTTGGAGCACGAGCTCGGCTTCACCTTCACGAAGGGGCAGCGCGACGCGATCGACGTGATCGGCAAGGACCTGGAAGAGCCACGTCCGATGCGGCGCCTCCTCCTCGGTGACGTCGGCACGGGCAAGACCGCGGTGGCGCTCGCCGCCGCCGCGCAGTGCGTGGCGGCAGGGTTCCAGGTCGCGATCCTCGCGCCGACCAGCGTGCTCGCAGAGCAGTACGTCGACGCCGTGAAGCCGCTCGAACGCGCCATGCGCGCGATGGGAACGCGCGTCGCGTTCGTCGCAGCCGGGACGCCCGCCGCGGCAAGGAGGGGCGCCGAGGAGGCGATCCGCACCGGCGCAGCGCACGTCGCGATAGGCACGCATGCGCTCCTCGGGGAGGGCGTGACAATCCCGAAGCTCGGGCTCGTGATCGTCGACGAGCAGCAGCGTCTCGGCGTAGCGCAGCGGCTCTCGCTCGTGCGGAAGGGAGAGCGCCCGCACCTGCTCACCCTCAGCGCGACGCCCATCCCGCGCACGCTCGCCCTCGCGCTGCGCGGCGAGCTCGCGACATCCACGCTGCGCGAGCGCCCCGCCGGAAGGCCCCCCGTGGCGACCGAGCTCGCGGGCTCCTCGAAGCTCGAGACGGTCATCGCGCGCGTCGAAGAGGCCTGCGCGAGGGGTGAGCGCGTCTTCTGGATCGTGCCTCGCATCGAGGCGGACCCCGACGACGAGGAGGGCGAGACGGACCCGCTCGCCACCGCCGTCGAACGCCGCGAGCGTCTCGAGCGGTGGCTCGCTCCGAACAAGCGCAACGTCGTCTTGCTCCACGGCGGCATGTCCGCCGTGGACAAGCGAAGCGCGATGCACGCCTTTCGCCGCGGCGAGGCTCATGTCCTCGTCGGCACCACGGTGGTCGAGGTCGGCGTCGACGTGCCCGACGCTACGCTCATCGTCGTCGAGGACGCGCAGCGCTTCGGCCTCGCGCAGCTCCATCAGCTGCGCGGGCGCGTCGGTCGAGGCGCACGTCCCGGTCAGTGCGTCCTGCTCCACGCAGAGCCCCTCGAGGGGATCGCCAAGCGTCGCCTCACGGCGCTCACGGAGCTGTCGACCGGCGAGGAGGTGGCGCGCGCCGACCTCGAGCTGCGCGGGGCAGGCGACCTCGGCGGCACCCGCCAGCACGGCGCCGAGGACGAGCTTCTCTACCTCTCTCAGGGCGTGATCTACCCCTGGCTCGAGCGCATCGAGGCGGACGCACGTGCGATCGCCGCCAAGGACCCGACGCTCGCCAGCGAGGAGCATCGCGTCCTCGGCTCGCTCGTCGCGAGGTTCGGGTCCGCCATCGCGGTGCGGGAGGAGGCGGGATGAGGGCGACCGAACAGCGGCGGTCGCCCGCGACCGATCTCGCCGTAGATATCGGCGCCGTGCTCGCGGCGTGGGTCGTCATGTTCCTGCTCGAGAACGTCGTCGTGGGCGTGGGCTGGAGCGCCGAGTTCGCCGGTTCCTGGGAGATGGCGCACGCGCGCTACTACCTCACGCCGATCGCCGTGGCCGTCGCGCTGCCCACCGCTGCGTTCGCTGTCGCGATGGGGCGGCTCGTGGCGGCGCGGAACGAACGCGTGTTCTCGCTGATCGTCGGCGGTCTCGGGGCGCTCGTCGCTGCTGGCGTTTCGGGAGGGCGACACCTGCAGAGCACCCCCGTCCGCATGGCGTTCGTCGTGATCGTGAGCGTGGTCGCAGTGGCGCTCTCGATCGTCGTCGTGCGGCGCGCACCGCTGGACCGCCCGCGCGTCCTCGCCGGGCTCGGTCTCCTCGCGGGAACGGCGGCGTGGTTTGCCGACGGTCACGTCCTGCCACGTCTCTATCCTGCGTTCCATGCGGCGCTCCTCGGGCTTGCCCTCTCGGGCTGGGCCGCGGCGGCGCTGCTGCTCCGCGAGCAGCGCGTGCTGCGCCCGCTCTGCTTTCTTGGGCTCGTCGCGGGCCTCGGAGCGACCGCGTGGACGCCACGTGCGGCGCGCGCCGTGGTCGGTGACGACAACCTACGGCGTGTGCTCGTCGAGCATGCGCCCGTGCTCGGCCGCGCGGTGAAGGTCGCGTCGCGCATCGCGCCGCCGCCCCCGATCGACGACGACACATCCGGAGCAAGCACGACCGCCGCGCTCGTCCGCCCCGAGGCCTCGGTGAGAGCGCTCGACTGGACGGGCAGGGACATCGTCGTCGTCACGATCGACGCTCTTCGCGCCGACCACGTGTCGGCCTACGGCTACCCGCGCAAGACGACGCCCAACATCGACCGCCTGGCGGCACGCGGCGCACGCTTCGACCACGCTTACTGCCCCACGCCCCACACGTCGTACTCCGTGACGTCGATGATGACGGGAAAGTACATGCGTCCGCTGCTCGGGATGGGCGCCGGCGAGGACTCCGAGACCTGGGCCGGTTACCTCCGGCACTACGGGTTTCGCACCGCGGCGTTCTACCCGCCCGCCATCTTCTTCATCGACGAGCATCGCTTTCGGCGCATGAAGGCCGAAGGGCTCGGCTTCGAGTACCGCAAGGAGGAGTTCGCGGCGCCAGAGCTCCGGCGCACGCAGATCACCGACTACGTCACGAACGCGCCCAAGGACAAGCCGCTGTTCCTCTGGGTCCATCTCTTCGAGCCGCACGAGCCGTACGTGCTCCACCCCGAGCACCGCTTCGGCGGCGAGGGCAGCATCGAGGCGTACGACAGCGAGATCGCGACCGCGGACGACGAGGTCGGGATGATCGTCGACGCCGTAGAGAAAAGGCGGCCCGGCGCGATCGTCGTCGTCAGCGCCGACCACGGCGAGGAGTTCGGCGACCACGGCGGCCGTTACCACGGGACGACGGTCTACGAGGAGCAGGTGAGGGTGCCGTTGGTCGTCGTCGCTCCCGGGGTGCCTCCGGGCGTCGTCTCGACCCCGGTGCAGACGATCGATCTCCTGCCGACGACGCTCGCCGCGCTCGACGTCCCGCTGCCCGCGCGGGTCCGTGGGCGCGACCTGGGCAGCGTGCTGGCGCGCAAGGTCGGAACAGACGACCAGGGCCTCGCGTTCGCCGAGACCGACGACTACACGCTGCTCGCGCGAGGCGACGACCGGCTCGTTTGCGTGCGAAAGATTGCATCCTGCACGCTCTTCGACGTCCGCATCGATCCGCTCGAGACGCGCCCGATTGCCGACCGTCCCGAGCGGGTGAAGGAGCTGCGCCGGCTCACCGCGGCGATCGAGCGCGAGAACGGCAAGCTCGAGGCGACCGCGCTCCCGGAGGCGCTGCGGCGCGGGCTCCAGGGCGATCGCGACGCCGCCGAGGACGTCGCGACGCTGTTCGACGACGCGCGGGTCGAGATCCGCCGCGACGCCGCCCGCTGCGCCTTTCGCCTGAAGGCGCCCGTGATGGCCCCGCAGCTGCGGCGCGCGCTCGCGCGTGACGAGGACGCCGAGGTCCGGAAGTGGAGCAGCCTCGCGCTCGCGCGGCTCGGCCCGGCGGAGGGCGATGCCGGGGTAGGGACGGCGGCAGCCACGGCCGAGACCCGCCCCGAAGGACTCTTGCGTGACCCGAATGCGTCGCTCCGCTACGCGGCGGCGCTGGCGCTCGCCGAGCAAGGCGACGCGCGCGGCGAGAGCGAGCTCGTGGCACGCGCGGAGAGCACGCTCGTGCCGGGTTCACGCGAGCCGGGCGAGCTCGAAGACGCGCGCGAGCTCCTCGCGGCCCTCGCGAAGCTCCGTGCGCGGAGCGCGACCCCGGTGCTCGTCCGCTCACTCGAGGACGTCCGCCTCCGGCCCTTCGTGGTCGAGGCCCTAGGCGAGATCGGCGACGCGCGCGCGGCGGCGCCGCTCCTCGCGACGTTCGCGGTCGAGCGCTACGTCGACGTCCGCCCCAAGGAGGCGCGGGCGCTCCAGAAGCTCGGCGCGCGTGAGGCGCTCCTCGCGCCGCTCCGTCGCTTCGCGGGGGTGCCCGATCCGATGACGGAGGCCGTGGAGATCGCTCGCGATGTCGGCCTGCTCGTCCCGGCCCAGGGCGGCTGGAAGGCTACTTCCCCGACGGAATGGCACGTCGACGCCGAGGTGACCGTCCCCGGGAGAGGTCCTGCGCGACTCCTCATCCTCGGGGCCGGGCCACCCGGAGGAGGACCGCTGACGGCCCAGGTCGACGGCGCGGCAGCTCCCCTGAAACGGCAGGGCGCCGTGTGGACGGCGGAGCTCGTTTCCGTGGGCCCAAAGGCGCGCATCGAGGCCTCCAGCGCGACCGGCGTCGCGGCGTTCTGGGTCGTTCGGAGGGCAGAGGAGATCCCTCCGCCGGCGCCGCATGAGTGGCGGGCGGACGGCGGCCTTTGACGCGCCGTCCCCAGCCCGACTAGAGTGCGCCCCGAGAGACCAGGTGCACCCGTGACCGACGAAAAGACGAGCGAGGACGAGGCCAAGGACGACGCGGAGGAGCGCGCGCCGGACAGCGCCAGCCCCGAGGCCATCGCACGGCGCGTCGCCGCGCTCGGTGAGGAGGACCAGAGCGAGAAGCTCGCCCGTGACGAGGAGCGCAAGCTCGCCGAGCGTCGCGCGGTCGGGAAGAAGAAGACGAAGAAGGGCGGCCTCGAGGTCTCCGCTTCGAAGAAGCTCTCCAAGATCGGCACCCGCGCCGAGCCGAAGCGCACGCTTGCCGTCGCCGCAGACGCCGACCCGCTGATCGAGAAGACCGCGAAGCTCAGCGAGTGGGCCAAGGAGAACCAGAAGACCGTCCAGGTCGTCGGCGCGCTCCTCGCCGCCGCGCTGCTCGGTATTGCCGGTTTCCTGTACGTCGAGCACAAACACGAGACCGAGGCTTCGGTGCTCCTCACGAAGGCCGTCGAGGACGAGCGCGCGCGCATTGGCGAGCCCCCGAAGGACGACGGGGACGACAAGGCGCCGGTCGATCCGTCGCCGATGTTCAAGACCTACGACCTCCGTCGCGAAGCGGCGCTCGCGAAGTACCGCGAGGTCGAGACTCGGTTCCCGAAGACGGGCGCCGCGATCCTCGCGCGCCTCGCCGAAGGCTCGCTGCTCCTCGACAAGCACGAGCCCGATCCCGCCGCCGCCGCCTTCACGGAGGTGAAGGGCTCTCCGCTGGCCGCCGCCGACCAGGAAGTGAAGGGCCGCGCCCTCGAGGGCCTTGGCTTCGCGTACGAGCTGAAGGCGCAGGCGGTTCCTGCCGAAGCCCCGAAGTACCTGGACGAGG
The DNA here is from genome assembly GCA_025351875.1 of Myxococcales bacterium. Taxonomy (GTDB): domain Bacteria; phylum Myxococcota_A; class Polyangia; order Polyangiales; family Polyangiaceae; genus Labilithrix. The sequence goes on from JANXVA010000498.1 coordinate 10,653, forward strand.
CCGCGAAGGCCTACAAGGAGCTCGAGAGCTCCGTCGATGTCCGCGGCTTCAAGGAGCTCGCCATGTACCACCAGGCCCGCGTGGCCCAGGCTCGCGGCGAGAAGGACAAGGCCAAGGAGCTCCTCATCAGCCTGAAGGAGCGCCTCGGCAAGACGGAGGACAACGCCTCGAACGTCCCGCAAGGCCCGGCGTTCCCGTACCTGAAGGAGGTCGCCATGGACCGCCTTCGCGAGATCGATCCGTCGGCCGCGCCGACCAAGTCCCAGCAGACGACTCCGGGCGGCAATCCGTCGCTCTCGCCGGCGCAGATCCGCAAGATGATCGAGGACGCGCAGAAGAAGCAGAAGTCCGGCGGCGCTCCGCCCGGCGGAGACAGGCATTGAGGCGAAGCCCGCTCCTCGTCCTCGCGCTGGCCGTCTCGGGCTGCGGCCTCGCGGACGTCTTCACCGGGGACAAGGTCAACCCGGAGGTACCGAGCTGGTACCACCGGCCGAGTGCCTCGATGAGCATCTTCGTTCATCGCACGCTGACGGCGCCGTCGCGCGCCGTCGGCGAGGACTGGGAGCGCGGCAAGCCGGAGATCGACGCCGCGCACGATCGCGTGTTCGTCGGCTCGTCCGACCACGGCCTCTACGCGCTGCGCGCCGGCGACGGCAGCACGCTCTGGCGCTACGAGACGCTCAACGTCGTCCAGAGCGAGCCGCTCTACGACCCCGAGATGGACTACGTCTACTTCGGGTCGAACGACGGCGCGCTCTACTGCGTGCAGGCTGCATCGGGCAAGCTCGTCTACCGGTTCGACACCGGTGCCGAGGTCTCGAAGAAGCCGGTTCGCGCAGGGGAGAACCTCTTCTTCTCGAACGCCTCGGACTTCTTGTTCTCGATCGACCGCCGGACCGGGAAACCGCGCTGGCAGGCCCACCGGACGCCCGCACTCGGCATGGAAATCAGTGGGCACTCGGGCGCCGCACACGACCCGGTGTCGAACCTCGTCTTCATGTCCTACTCGGACGGCCACGTCATCGCGTACGACGGCCGCGACGGCGCCGAGAAATGGACGCCCGTTGACCTGGCGGCCGAGGCCGAGCAGTCGGCCGGGGAGGCTCCTCGCTACCTCGACGCCGACACGACGCCCTTGCTCGACGACCACCCGCAGGGGCGCGTCGTCTACGTGTCGAGCTACGCCGGCGGCGTCTACGCGCTCGATGCGGGCACCGGCGCGCGCGTGTGGTCGAACGACAAGGCCATCGGCGTCACCGACATGCTGCTCTGGCGGGAAGGCGCGCACCGCCCGAACCCGAACGGGCCCGACAAGGGTGGACCGCTCGTGCCCGAGCGCAAGCTGCTCATCGCGTCGAGCGCGGCGTTTGGGCTCACGGGCCTCGACCCGTACACGGGCCGCGTCATCTGGCGGAACAAGGTCCCGGAGGGCGGCATCACCGCGCCCGTACCGGTCGCTGGGGCGATCCTCGTCGGCACGAGCCGCTACGGCCTCTTCTTGATGTCGCCGCGCAACGGCCGCGTCATCGACGGGATCGACCTCAACACGGGCTTCGCCCAGACGCCCGCCGCATTCGGCGGACGAGCCTACGCGATGACCAATGCGGGGACGTTCCTGGGAATCGCCGTGTCGCCGCCGCTCCCGCTCAAGGCCGCCGCGCGCTAACCTTGGAGCCATGCTCCAGTCCGCTTGGCTCAAGTCCGTCGGCATCCTCTGCGTTCTAGGCCTCGGCTGCGCGTCCAAGGACGACCATCCCGCGGCCTCGAGCTCGTCCGGCACCTCGGGGACCTCGGGGACATCGGGGACCTCCGGCACCTCGGGGACGTCGGGGACCTCCGGGACCTCGACACTGCCGGAAACGCGCGCCGGTGGCTGCCTGATCGACTTCAGGGCTCACGCCGGCACCACCAACTTCGCCATGACCCAGACGGCGCCTAGCGCGTGCACCATCGACAGCGGGCACACGACGATCTCCTGGCAGCAGGACAACGTGGCCAGCGGGCTGATCACGAGGCGCACGACGGTCCAGATCGTCCTTTCGCAGCGCCTCTCGCTGGCCCAGGTTGCGCTCACGACCATGAACATCACGGTGCAGGACGGTGAGATCGCGGGCGGCGCCGACGGCGGCGCAAAGAACTTCACCAAGAGCGCCATCTGGACGATGCCCGCGGGCTCGTGTCAGCTCACGGCCGAGCAGCGCGAGTACTGGGGCACCAAGACCGCGCCCGGCGACTACCGCTACACGTCCCATATCCTGTGCACCGAGAGCGCCCAGCCGACGAACGTGGACGCGCAGCCGAACGCGCTCCAGGTCGACTCGCTCAAGGCCTCCAACGTCGTCCAGGACTGAGCGCGCCAGCGCGAAGCCCGAGCGGGGGTGGTGCCATCGAACCCCAGGGAAAACCGGCCTTACCCCTCTTTGCGAATTTCGCATAAGATGCATTATGTCAACTCCCGCTGGGGGCGGAACTTCCATGGCTGAGGCGCGTACCGTCTCCTGATGGCCTCCGCTCCCGGCCGCCCCCTTCGCCTCGTGCTCGTCAGCGGCGTCGTCGTCCTGGCCGCGAGCGCGTGGAGGCGGGCGCCACGCTCGTCGTGTTCACGCAGGCCACCACGAAGGCGTTTCGAGGAGCTTCGACGCAGAGCATCCGCGCCGAGGTGCACGGCACCCTCGTGTTCCTCCCCGATCCGGTCGCGTGCTTCGCGAGGT
>JANXVA010000522.1 GCA_025351875.1 Myxococcales bacterium
CGTCGGTGACGCTCTTCCACGCCGAGGCCCCCGCACCGCGCGCGCTCGCCGACGACGGCGAGCTCCTCCGCCGAGTCGCACGCGACTGCCTCGAAGACATCGCCTCGCTCCGCATGCTGCGCAAGCCGATCCCCTCCGAGACGTGGCTCGATCAGTCGCCGTTCGAGCAGCGGCTGCTCGACAACGTCGATGCCTTCGTCGCCCTCGGCGAGGCCGCGCTTCCGTCGGTGACGCTCTTCCACGCCGAGGCCCCCGCGCCCGATCCCGCGCGGGGCTTCGCGCTGGCGCTCACGCTGGGCTGCATCGAGGGCACCGACACGATCGACGTCGCGCTCGCGACCATGAGGGTCAGCGCCCCCCTCGAGCTACCCGGCTTTGCCGAGGGCTTTGCCCTCGCGCCGAACCCGGCGATCGCCACCGAGCTCGAGCCGCTGCTCGACGCGCCGAATCCTGCGCTCTGTGCCGTAGCGCTCGACGTCCTCGCAGCACGAGGCGCGCTGCCGCTCGACACCGCGGAGCGCGTGCTCCGCCGCGGTGACCCTGCGCTCACCTCGAAGCTCGCGCGCGCTCTCGGGCTCGCGGTCCCGAAGGCGAAGGCGATCTCCGCCCTCTCCGACATGCTCGACGCCGGCGCGAGCGACGAGCTGTTCGCGGTCGCGTGCGAGTCGCTGCTTCGTCGAGGCGACGGCACCGTTCGCCAGCGCCTCCGCGACGCGATCCGCGCGCGAGAGGGCGTGCCGCGCGTCGCGGCAGCCACTGCGCTCCTCGCGATGAGCGGTCGCAAGGACGACGCCGCGCTCCTCGCCGAGGGCTTCGCCTTCGCGCCCACGGAGGCGAGCGTCCGTGCGCTCGGGCGCCACGGTAGCGCCGCTCTCCTTCCCACACTCCTCGCGCTCCTCGAGACCGAAGACGCGCCGATCGCGCTCGCGGCGGCCGAGGCGCTCGACTTCGTCACGAACGCCGGCCTGCGCGAGACGACGCAGGTGCCGTGGTTGCCGGGCGTCGCGCCGCCCGACGGTTCGCCGCCGCCGACGCGCGCCGTGTCGACGGTCATCGCCGCGCGCGTTCCCTGGGAGCAGTGGTACGCGAAGAATCGCGTGCGGCTCGATTCGATGGGTAAGCTTCGCGCCGGATTGCCGTTCGCACCGTCGATGATCGTCGACGAGCTCGACGGAACGGCGGCGCCGGCGCGACGGAGCGAAGCCGCGCTCGAGCTCGTCGTCGCTACGGGTGTGGGCGCTCGCCTCTCGACGACGGACTGGGTCGCTCGGCAGAAGCAGCACCTCGGCGAGATCCGCGAGCACGTGCGAAGCCTCGGTGGCGGAGCGGGATCGTACTGGTTTGCGGGCTCGGCAGTCAGCGACCGCTGACTCGCTTCCCCCGCTGGCATGCGGTTCGCAGCCCGAACGGCAATGATCGACGAGCCCAGCCAGAATGACCCGCGCAAGGAAGATCTCCCCACGCACGACGGCGTCGATGATCCCGGCAAGAAGCCGCCCGCGAGCGACCCCAACATTCGCAAGGGACCGCTGAAGGATCCGCCCACCCAACCGGCGTCGATCGATCCGCCAGCCGAGCCGCATGTTCCGGGCGATCCGGCGCCGAAGGTCGAAGATCCCGCGCCCGAAGGCGAGCCCGCGAAGGACCCGGGCATGGAGGTCTGAGGCGCGAAGCGCGGAGTGCGGTTTGCGCTGGCGAAGGGCGGTCGAGTGCCGCGGCGATCTCCGTAGTGACGTCTCGGAGGCGCTCCCCGATCCCGAGAGCGATCGCGGAGACGGGGCAGAGCGCGACGGTGGTGCATCCGGGTCGTCCGTGCCGCAGCCTTCGACGAACGGCCACGCCGACGCAGGCACCGATGCGAGCGCGGACGCGGGCGCGCTCTGCGGGCTCTGCGCTCCTCCTCACGCGACCGCAACGCCGACCCGAGCGACGGCTGCGAGACGAACCTCCTCAACGAGCGGGTCAATTGCGGGCAGTGCGGCCGGGTCTGCATCATCGGCACGTGCAAGACGGGAACGTGCGCGTGGAAGCCGTGAGCGCATCGGCCACGTAGACGCCGCGTCAGAGAGTTTGTACGGGTGAAGGATGCCCGCAAGAACTCACCAGCAGATCAAAGCCCTCAAGGACGGCTACCTCGCGTACCGCCAGCTCATGGCAACGCATCCGCTGCCCGGGAGGTTCAAGAACTTCTCCGTGGAGATGACCGCGGCGGCGATTGCCATCGAGTCGAGGCTTGCCGTGCGCGGTGCGCCGCCGCCGGGTAAGCGCGTCGGCGAGCGTGGGGTGGTAACGGGGGAGGCAGATGACTGGGCGATGCTCTTCACCTCGGGGGGGACGGAAAAATTCACGTCGAACAAGATGATCGATGCGGCAAGGGCTGCCCAGAGGCCCGAGAACGCGGTCAAGGCGAGAAAAGCCCTGAAGAAGTTCCTCGAGGCCGCGAACGGCATGGGCGGCGCGTATGACATGGACCTCGACATCAAGATGCTCGGGGTGTTCGTGGCATCGAGAGTTTTCGGCGCAACGTGGATCGACGCTCCTCTCAAGGGACTCGAGAGAGCGATGGGCAAGACGGCGAAGGACGACGTCGATTACGAGTGGGGGACGAACAAGGATCTCGTCCGCGGCACACTCGCATGCACCTCCCAGGAGAGCCTACAGGAGGTCGTCGACTTGGTCCGCGACCTCTGTCTGCCCAAGTTCGGGATGCAGCTGGTCAAGGACGAATCGCAGTGTCCCGTCGGGGACACAGCCCGTGATGCAGCTGGCGTCGAAGTGCCAGGTAAGTCCACGACCGGCTACAGCGGATATAACTTCGGCATCGTGTTCCGAGAGTGGCCTTCGTTTGCTGCCGAGCTGCAGGCCAATAACTACGACGTTCTCTACGGAAAAATGGATCAGAAGGAGTTCTGTCTACAGCTGCAGATGCCCTTGCCGGTGTACCAGGCGAAACAGGCCACGCTGAAGTTTCCAGGAGGCCTTGGGCACGGGCTCTACGAGATCCAGGACACCAAGAGGACAAAAGGCCCCACGAAGGACGAAGCCGACAGGGCTCGCGAACTCTCGTGTTTCTATTACGACGTCTGCCGGGGAAATCCTCGAAAAGGTTCCGTGATGCAGCTCAACGAACAAATCATGGCGTTCGGTCCCAGCCTGACCACCCCTGAAGCCATCAAGATTTGGAAGCATTGCGTCAACGGGAGCGCTTGGCCGGCTCTCATCTCACAAGGCGCCTTCGTGAAGCCCCCGCTTCTGAGGCAAGCCAAGGTGAAGTTCTAGAAAGAGCGCGCTCACTTCACCAGCAGATGACGCCCGAGCCGTAGGGGCACTCGGGGCGCTGGAGATACGAGTACACGGCGCCGGTGATGAGGCCGACGCCGAGGCCGATGGCGCCGCCGACGAGGGCCTGATCGCCGTGCTCCTGCGAGGGAGTACCGGCGACACGGCCCGCATACGTCAGGCCTGCAGCGATGAGCGGGAGAGCGACGTCCCCCGCGATCGCCGCGCCGTTGAAGCGGCCATCGCTCCACTTCAGCGAGTCGACGAGAAAGACGCCCGTGCCATGTCCGAGCGCGGAGAACGCGACGAACGTGTGCGTCGACGGCATGCCGAACGTCGTGCATCCCGCGACGCCGGGGTTCGAGGGACCACAGCCCGGACGATAGCTCGCGATGCCGGGC
>JANXVA010000564.1 GCA_025351875.1 Myxococcales bacterium
ATCGGCTCCATCGACACAGGGAGTCGCGAGATGAAATAGACCTTCGGATCGAGCGGAAACCCGTACGCGAGCAGGAAGCGGCAGCAGAGGAATCCGACGATGAGCCCGAGTGTCGTCCCGGCGACGCCGATGATGCCGCCCTGATAGAGGAACACGCGGAGGATGGCGTCGTCGCTCGCGCCGATCGCCTTCAGCAGCGCGATCTCCTTCTTCTTGTCGAGCACCACCATGATGAGCGTCGCAATGACCGTGAAGGCGGCGACGACGATGATCAGGGTGAGCACCACGCTCATCGCGATCTGCTGGATGAGGAGCGCGGTGAAGAGCCCGTGGTTGAGCTCACGCCAGTCCATCGTGTGGTAGACGCCGTTCGCGAGGATCTTGTCGACCTCCTTCGCGATGTCGGCGGCGCGCTCGATGTCGTCGACCTTCGCCTCCACGCCGGTGACGCTGTCACCTTGCTCGTAGAACGCCTGGGCCTCGTAGAGGTCGGTGTAGACGAGCTTCGAGTCGTACTGGTCGAAGCCAGCCTCGAAGATGGCGATCACCCGGAACTGCTTGGCGATGGGCGGTCGGGCGCCGCTCGCGCCGAACGTCATGCCGATCTGCGGTGACGTCACCTGGAGGCAGTCACCGAGGCCCACGGCGAGCCGCTTCGCGAGCGACTTGCCGATGACCACGCCGGGTAGCGCCCTGACCTGCGCGGGGCTGCGGCACGGATCGGGGTCGATGTTCTCGGGAAGGACGTCCTCGTCGGGGAGCTGGCTCTTGAAGCCTCCCGACGGCGTGACGGTGCCCGGCTTCATGAGCTCGGGCGGCGCCGCGTTTGCGGTCGCCGGGCTCCCCGACGGCGCGGCCTCGCCGGCAAGGTCGGCGATGAGATCCGCGGTGCTCGTGCTCGGCCTGGAGGGCTTGGCGGTCGTGCTCGGGTTCAGCGCGATGTCGCGGGCCGCGCCGGTCGCGATGAGCGTCGCCATGTCCGTCGAGCCCGCGTCGAGCGAGGCGTAGCCGCCGGCACCGGCGTCGGCGGCCACGTCGTTCGCGCGATCCTCGGCGATTCGTTTCTCGATCGCGGCGAAGGCGCTGAGCTTGCCGCCGTCCGGCGAATCGTAGCCGCCCGTGCTGGGGCTCGGCGCCGGGGCGAAGATCTCGCGGGGCGGCTCGGGCGGCTTGGCTCCCGGCTTGCGCATCCCCTCGAGCGAACCCTCGACGATGTGCCGAGGCAGATCGAGGACCTTCGGCATCTGCTCGGGGTCGACACCCTTGAGGAGAACGCCGGTCGCCGTGCGATCTCCATGCGTGATCATCATCGGGTTGATGACGAACGGCGCGACGGCGGCGACGCCCGGCACCGCCTGCACCTTCTTCATCACCTCGCGGTAGTCGCGGAAGTGGATCGCGTACTTGAGGACGATGACGTGGGCGTTCACGCCGAGGACCTTCTCGCGGAACTGATCCTGGAAGCCGCCCGTCACGCTCATCACGATGGCGAGCGCGGCGACGCCCAGCGCGACGCCGAGCATGGCGAACGCGGTGCCCACCGAGACGAACGCGCGCTTCTTCGACCCGAGGTATCGAAGCGCTATTTGGACGGGGTAACCCATCGCCTTCACGCGGGGTCTAGCACGCGGCCAGGGTGCTTCGTTCCCGTTTCCTCGCGGGCGGCGCGGGAAGGAGCAAATGAAAGGAGATGTAGGGGTGTCCTTGCAGCTTTCCGAACCGCCGCGGACCTCGTAAACATTGAGGGGTCGCCCCGTGCCGGAATTCAACGACCGTACCGGACCTAACCAGGTCACCTTGGCTGCGCCGCCGGACTCCAATGTCCTGGCGAGCAGCGCTCGGTCGGTCGGTGACCAGGCGACGTTTCCGAGCTCGGGGAACAGCTCGTCGAATCAGCGGATCGATCCGTACATCGGCAAGACCCTCGAAGGCCGTTACTTCGTGGAGCAGCAGCTCGGCGAAGGCGGCATGGGTGTCGTCTACCGTGGACGCCACAAGGTCATCGACAAGCAGGTCGCGATCAAGATCCTCCGCGGCGAGATGGCTCAGGACGCCGAGATGGTCGAGCGGTTTCTCAACGAAGCACGCGCCGCTTCGAGCATCGGCAACGCACACATCGTCGACATCTCCGACTTCGGCCGTCTGGACGACGGCGCGACATTCTTCGTCATGGAGTACCTGCAGGGACAGAGCCTTGCGGATCTCATGACGTCAAGCCGCGTGATTCCGATTCCGCGCCTCGTGCACATCGCCAAGCAGATCGCGCGGGGTCTCGGTGCGGCGCACGCGCGAGGCATCGTCCACCGCGATCTCAAGCCCGACAACGTGATGCTCATCGCCCGTGGCGACGACCCGGACTTCGCCAAGATCCTCGACTTTGGAATCGCGAAGGTGAGCAGCGAAGCGGGCCGTCTGACGCGCGCGGGAAGCGTCTTCGGAACGCCGCACTACATGTCCCCCGAGCAAGCTGCGGGCGTGCCGGTGGACCAGCGCACCGACATCTACTCGCTCGGCGTGATCCTCTACGAGATGGCGTCCGGCAAGGTGCCGTTCGACGCCGACAACTTCATGGGGATCCTCACGCAGCACATGTACAAGTCGCCGGCCCCCATCCGCGCGCTCATTCCGCAGCCGCAGGACGTGCCGCCGGGGCTCGAGGCGATCGTTCTCAAGTGCCTCTCGAAGAAGGTCGAGCTCCGGTACCAGTCGATGGAGGAAGTCGCCGCGGACCTCGAGCGCTCCGAGCGCGGCATGGTCCCCGAGGCGGTGCAGGAGATGATGGGGCGCTCCGGGGGCTTCAACGTGCCCGCCGACTACTTCCGCAAGGCGCAGCTCCCGACCGGCGCAGGAATGATGCCGGCGTCGCCTCCCTTCCGGAAGCAGAAGCCCGTCCTCGCGATGGTGCTCGCGTCCGTCGCTACCGTCTCGCTGCTGATCATTGGCGTCGTGATTGCGGCGACGAGCAAGGCGTCGTCGAGGAAGGGTGGGGATCCCGGGATCGCCAGTGCGACCGCCTCTGGCGACACGGCGCTCGCGGTCGGCGCAGGCACCGTCCCCGCCGGCACGGGGAGCCCGACGCCGCCGGCGGACGACAAGATCAAGGTGCTCATCACCGTCGACCCGAAGGAAGCGTTGATCGGCCTGACCGACGGCAAGCTGCAGCCGACGCCCGCCACGGTGACCGTCGGCGCGACCGAAGAGGTGACGATCCGGATCGAGCGCAAGGGCTACGAGTCCCAGCTCGTGAAGCTGAAGGGCGCCGAGATCGATCGCGGCGCCGCGTGGCGCTTCTACACGCTCAAGCCGCTTGCCGGCACGGCCGTCCCGAGGCCGCCCGCGGGGAAGCCCCCGGCTGGCAAGCCGCCGGTAGCGGCGCCTCCGGCGTCGCTGCCTGCCCCGCCCGTCGTCGCGAAGCCGCCGCAGGCCTCAGGGAACTGCGACGTCGCAGAACGCGACCCGTTCACGCACAAGTGTCCCTGAGCCCGGCTCAGGGAACGGCGAACTGCGTCCCGTTCCACGAGTAGCGGAGCGACGAGACGCCGCCCCACGGCAGGAGGAGCGGCTCGATCGAGCCACCCGGTTTGTCCTGCGGCCACGGGTACGTCTTCTCGGTCCAGCCGCGCGCAACGCCTGGGCGCACGTCGACGTCGAACCCCTTGCCGCCCTTCGCGGGGACGAACTGCACGAGTCCCTGGATGCGTTTGCCCGACAGCTCGCGCCCCGTCTCGACCGAGAACACCCGCGTGATCGCTCCGCCCTTCACCTGGTAAACGAAGAGCGCCTCGACGGCGACCTGCTCACCGGTCGGCGTCGTGACGTGGCGTACGCCGCGGACCACGAGCTCAGCGGCGCCGTCACCGGTCACGTCGCGCGCCGTGAGCTCGCTCACGTCCTTGTCGTCGGCGAACTGCGTGAGCGACATGCGAGCGTAGCCGTTGCCACTCTTGAAGCCGGGACCGAGCACGACGATGTCGCGCCCCACGAGCGCGACACGCTCAGCCCGGTTGTCGCCGTCGACATGCACCTCGATGTCGAACCGCGGCTTCGTCGGCGTCAGCCCCTGATCGCGAAAATACGCCTCCATCACCTGCTTGCCCATGTCGGTGCTCTTCCCGACCGAAGGCGTCGGCAAGTCCTTGGTCGACGTGCCCGTGCCCGTGCCCGATCCAGCCGTTCCCGCCTGCGCCACCTCCCCACTCTTCGCAAACTTCCCCTTCTCCAGCCTGAACGTTCGCGACTTCACCGTCCCCCACGGGAGCAGGAGCCCTTCCTCGACCGTCCCGGCCGTCGGCTCGCGAAACGAGGCGGCGTCCCAGCCGACCGCGGGCTCGACGCTCACCTCGATCTCCTTCGCGGACACACGCACGGCGTTCGTGATCTTCCGCTTTCCCGCGACGTCGACGACGGCGATCTCCTGCGTGAAGATCGTCGTCGGTTCGTCACCCGTCGCGATCGCCCACACCTCGATCATCTCGTGCATGACCGCGCCGTTCATCACGCGACGACGCACGATCATGTCGTCCTTGCCGCGCCCCGTGAGCTCGCGCGTCTCGAACGAGGAGAGCTCGCCCGCGACCTCGCGCCAGAAGAACTGGCGCCCGCCGCGATAGCCGGGTCCACAGATCGTGAAAAATTTTCCGAAGACGCTGATGCGCTCCTTGCGCTCGTCGCCGGCGACGTCGGCGAAGACGTCGATCTTGGGAGCCGTTCCGGTGAGGTTCTTCTGCGCGAGAAGCCCGTCGGAGACCGCCTGCTCCGCGGCTGTCGGCAGGGCCAGGAGGTCACCGGGGTGGTCGACGGTGCCCGGACCCGTGCCGATGACTCCGTGCGCGTCGCCGTCGTGATAGCGAAGCGCAGCGCGCAATCCGATGCGCATCGTCCGTGCCTCGGGGAACGTCGACCACGGGAGCGAGGCTTCGAATGCGACGCCGCCCTTGATGTCGTTCTCCACGAGCTTGGCGCCGGAGACCTCCTGGCCCTTGTTCGGGCCGGCGAGCCATTTCACGGCCCCCGAGCTGTCGCCGGGCTTGCCCGGAAAGAAGCCGACCTCGTACGCCTTGAGGCCGCCGCGGCCGGCGGGGAAGGCGAGGGTCATCGAGACGTGGTCGTCGGACTCGCCATGACGCGACGAGCGCGTGAGCTGCGCGTCGGTGATCTCGCCGCCGACGTAGAGCTTCGCATCGTCCATCTGCGCCGCGATCGCGAGCTCGAGGCCGTCCGTCTTGCCCGATAGCTTCTCGGTCGCGCGCGTGCGCGCAGGCCACTCCTTCAGCACGCCGTCGAGCTTCACGGGGGACTTCGGGTCGACGTTCTCCACGTGCAGCGCGCCGCCGAACGCGACCTCCACGCCGGTCGCGCCTTCCTCGCGATTCCCCGCGCCTCCGAGCGAGGCGAGCCCGCCGTGCGCAGCGACCGCATCGCCGATCGACTCGTGCTTGTCGCCGCTGGTCGCGCTGGCGGAGTCGGCTCCCTTGGGCGTCCCACCGCCGCCGCCGCAGGCCGCGAGGAGGAGGAACGAGACCGTGTATCGACCATGCTTCATCCGACCGCCCTCCGGTGAGCTCACGCGCGGCGCGACATCGGCTCCATGTCCTTGCCGACGACACCCTTGCGCTGCAGCAGCTTCAGTACCTCGATCATCGGGATGATCGACGCCGACATCGCGAGGAGCACGAGCCACTCCGTTGCGCTGAGAGCCCACGTCTTGAAGACGTCGTTCAGGGAAGGCACGAGCACGGCCACCAGGTGGATGCCGCCGCTCACGATCATCGAAGCGAGAAGCGCCATCGGGAGGATGGGACGTAGCGCGAACATCGATGCCGTCGCCGAGCGACAGTTGAGCGCGTGGAAGAGCGGTGAGAGCGCCAGCAGCGAGAAGGCGATCGCGCGCCCGTACTCGAAGCGGTCGACGCCGGGCAACGTCCACGGCCAGTAGTAGCAACCGACGGCGAGGCCTCCCATGAGGACGCCGACGACGGCGATCCCCATGTACTCGCGCGTGCCAAGCAGGCTCGAGCTCGCCTTGCGCGGCGGCTCCATCATCTGGGTGGGATCGGGCGGGTCGATCCCGAGCGCGAGCGCCGGCAGCCCGTTCGTCACCAGGTTGATCCAGAGGATCATGAGCGGCCGGAGGCCGGGCATGTTCGGCATCACGCTGGCGACGAAGACCGTCACGAGCAGCCCAGCGTTCGACGACAGGAGGAAGAAGATGAACTTCTGGATGTTGCGCCAGATGGCGCGGCCCTCGCGCACGGCGTCGACGATGGTCGCGAAGTTGTCGTCCGCGAGCACCATGTCGGCGGCCTCACGAGCGACGTCCGTGCCGTCCTTGCCCATCGCGATGCCGATGTGGGCCTCACGCAACGCGGGCGCGTCGTTCACGCCGTCACCGGTCATGGCGACGATGTGGCCGCGGGCCTTGAACGCCTTCACGATGCGGAGCTTCTGCTCGGCCGTGACGCGCGCGAACACGCGGACGCTATCGATGCGCCTCTGCAGCGCGTCGTCGGTGAGCTTCTCGAGCTCTGCGCCGCTGAGGGCGATCGCACCCTCGTCCCACAGCCCGAGCTCGCGCGCGATCGCGACGGCGGTGAGCTTGTGGTCGCCGGTGATCATGACGGCGCGCACCTGCGCGTCGTGGCACGCCGCGATCGCCTCCTTCACGCCCACGCGCGGAGGATCGATCATCCCGACGAGACCAAGGAAAGTGAGGCGCTGCTCGATGTCGCCGCCATGCGAGCGAGGCTCGCCGCTGGCGGGCGGCGCCGAAGGAGTGCCTCCTTCGCGCGACGAAGGCGCCCCGAGCTCGCGGCGCGCCACCGCGAGCACGCGGAGCGACAGCTGGCTCATGCGCTCGGCCTCGGCCAGGATGAGCTGCCGGCCCGCCTCGTCGAGCGGCTCGACGCCGATCGCCGTGTGTTGCGCGACGCAGCGCGGGAGGAGCACGTCCGCGCTCCCCTTCGTGTGGACGATCTCCTTGCCCATCTCGTCGAGGGCGATGACCGTCATGCGCTTCCGATCGCTGTCGAACGGGAGCTCGCGTACCACCTGGTTCGAGGGAACGATCGACTCCTTCGGCAGCCCGCCCTTGGCGGCCAGCGTGAGGAGCGCGCCTTCGGTCGGATCGCCGACGACGCGCCAGGTGCCGTCCTTCTTCTCGAGCGAGGCCGTGTTGGCGAGCGCCATGCTGGCGAGGAGGCTGCGGAGGCCGTCCGAGAGGCTCGCGTCGACCGTCTTGCCGTCCAGATCGACGATCTCGCCTTTCGGGTCGTAGCCCGTGCCCGTCACGGTGTAGGAGGCGGCTCCCGCGTAGATCTCGCGGACGGTCATCTCGTTCTGCGTGAGCGTGCCCGTCTTGTCGGAACAGATCACCGTCGCCGAGCCGAGCGTCTCCACGGCGGCGAGCTTGCGGATGATCGCGCCCTTCTTCGCCATGCGCTGCATGCCGAGCGCGAGGGTGATCGTCGTGATCGCGGGGAGGCCCTCTGGAATGGCGGCGACGGCCAGGCTCACGGCCTCGAGGAGCAGCTCGTGCCACGAGGCCTTCCCGCGGATCATTCCTTGGGCGAACATGAACGCGCTGATCGCCAGACACGCCCAGAGCACACGCTTGCCGAAGTGATCGAGCTTCTCTTCGAGCGGAGTCTTGCCCTGCTCCTGCGAGCTCATGAGGGTGCTGAGCTTGCCTAGCTCGGTATCCTTGCCGGTGGCGACGACGAGCGCGCGGCCCTTGCCGCGCATCACGGACGTGCCGGTGAAGAGCATCGTCGACCGGTCGCCGATCGGCGCGTCGTCGGCGAGCTCGGCGCGCGCGTCCTTCGTGATCGGGAGCGACTCGCCGGTGAGCGCCGCTTCGAGCGTGGCGAGGTTGATCGTCTGGAGGAGCCGTGCGTCGGCGGGGACCGCGTCGCCAGCCTCGAGCTCGAGGACGTCGCCGGGGACGACCTCGACGGCCGGGATGATCTTCACCTGATCGCCGCGACGCACGCGGGCGTTCGGCGTCTGCATCTTCTTGAGGGCGTCGAGCGCGGCCTCGGCTCGACGCTCCTGATAGAAGCCGAGCACGGCGTTGAGGACGACGATGAGCGCGATCGCGATCGCGTCGCCGTAGCGGGCGAGCCACGTCGAGTCGCCGTGGTCGCCGCTCGCGCCGTTGACGGTCGCGACCACAGCGGCCGCGAGGAGCGTGAGCACGATGGGGTTGGCGAACTGCGCGATGATCCGTTTCCACGCGCTCGGCGGCGGAGATGACGGAAGCTCGTTCGCTCCGTACTTGGCGACGCGCGCCTTGGCGTCCTCGTCGGTCAGTCCCTTGACGGGGTCGGCAAGGAAGCGCTCGTAGAGCACCTCACACTCGCCGGTATGCCAGATCGCCATGGGGGCGGCGCTGGAGAGGTCGCGCACCGATGCGTCCTGCGAAGGTCTTGCCGATAACGGCTGCATTTCCGTGCCCACGTGGCCGAGCAGCCTACTACGGCTACTCGCCCAGCGGGGAGCGTCGCGATAGGCTCGTTTCGACATGCCGACGCCGTGGCAATGCACGACAGTGGCGCTCGCGTTCGACGAGTCGATCAGCCTGGCGACAGCGCCGTGGCAGCCCTGAGGCGCACAAATTCGCACATTGGGCGTCGTCGCCGAATCGCCGTGGAACCGTGCGGCGCGATACGATGGCAGCGTGGCCTCGGGTGACTCCAGCCTCGTACCCGACGTGACGCGCCCAGAGCTGCCCGTCCCGTTCGGCCGATACACGCTGCTCGACCGCCTCGGGGCGGGAGGGATGGCCGAGGTCTTCCTCGCGCTCGCCACCGGCCCGTTCGATGCCAGGAAGCTCGTCGTCGTGAAGCGTCCTCGCGAGACGACGAGCGAGTACGTGGACATGTTCATGGACGAGGCGAGGCTCGCGATGCGCCTCAACCACCCGAATGTCGTGCAGACGTACGACGTCGGGATGGAGCAGGGCGAGATCTTCCTCGCCATGGAGTACCTCGAGGGACAGCCCCTCCATCGCGTCGTGGCGGAGATGGCTCGCCACGGAACCGTGCTCACACACGTGCAAGCTGCACGTATCGCGGCCGATGCGCTCGCCGGCCTCCACTACGCGCACGCGCTCGCGGACTACGACGGTACGCCGCTCCAGATCGTCCATCGCGACGTGAGCCCGCACAACATCTTCGTCACCTACGAGGGGCAGATCAAGGTCGTCGACTTCGGCATCGCGAAGGCGACCATGAACCAGGTGCTCACGAACGTCGGCTCGGTGAAGGGCAAGCTCGCGTACATGGCGCCCGAGCACGCACGGTCGCAGCAG
Source organism: Myxococcales bacterium (assembly GCA_025351875.1). Taxonomy (GTDB): domain Bacteria; phylum Myxococcota_A; class Polyangia; order Polyangiales; family Polyangiaceae; genus Labilithrix. The sequence goes on from JANXVA010000564.1 coordinate 9,308, forward strand.
GTCGATCGTCGCTCCGACGTCTTCGTGATGGGCCTCATCCTCTGGGAGCTCGTGGCGAGGCGCAGGCTCGTGACGGGCGCCAAGTCGTCAGAGCTCCTCCAGGCTCTCCTCACGATGGATTTTCCGCCGCTCTCCTGCGAGGCGGACGACGTTCATCCGATCCTCGAGGCCATCGCGATGCGCGCGCTCCAGCGCGACCCGGCGGACCGCTACGCGACGGCGCTCGAGATGCGGGACGCCCTCGAGAGCTTCATCGGAATCGCCAAGGAGCCGGTGCGTGCCTCGGACCTCGGGCGCATCGTCAGCGGGACCTTCGCGTCCGCGCGCGAGCAGATGTCCACGAAGATTCGCTCGCACATGCAGTCGACCCCCTTCATGAAGAACAAGGCCCCCGGTCCGGGTGACCCGGCGGGCGCTCCGATGGCGACGGCCGTGACGTCGATCGCCGCGATGAGGACGGACGCGGGCGGCGACCTCGCAGCGGACACGCATGTCGACATGGGCCCTGCGGGCGCGGATACCAACGGACCGGCGATCATCGTCACGCCGCCAGGCGTCGCTCCGCGCCGAGAGGGGCGGACGGCGCTCGCGGTGCTCGTCCTCGCGGTCTCCATCCTCGTGCTCGCGCTGGTCATGGTGGTCACACGCACTGTCGCCAGGCCAGCGGACGCCGAGAAGTTCGCGGCCGCGAACGCGCCGAGCGGCGCGGCGCCCGTCCTCGTGCCTCCGCCGCCGATCGTCGTCGCCCCTCCGAGTGCGTCGTCCGCCGCACTCGCGGTCCCGGTGGCGTCGGCATCTGCGACGAGCAAGCCTGTCGCTCCGTCGGGCGTCGCACGTCCGTCCTCGTCGACGCGTCCCTCGTCGCGGCCGGCGCGCCCGATCGACACGAGCTTCCCGCGGTGAGGTCGCTCGTGGTCTTCGTGGGCGTGCTGCTCGTCGCGCTGCTCGTCGCATCGTCACCCGCGTTCGCGCAGACGTCGCCGGCGGAGGCGGAGAGCCACTTCAAGCGCGGCGTCGCGTTCTACCAGGAGGCTGACTTCAAGGCCGCTCTCGTGGAGTTCAAGCGGGCGTACGAGCTCTCGAAGAACTCGCGCCTCCTCTACAACGTCGCCCAGGCGCAGTATCAGGCGCACGACTACGCAGAGGCGTTGGCGAGCTTCGAGACCTATCTGCGCGAGGGCGGGGAAAAGCTGCCTCGCGCGCGCCGGGCGGAGGTCGACAAGGAGATCGCCAAGCTCCACGCCCGCGTCGGGAGGCTCACTGTCCGCTCGAGCGTGCAGGATGCGGCGGTGACTGTCGACGATGAGGCTGCAGGCCCCGCCCCGATGACACGCAACGTTGCCGTCGGTGCGCGTCGAATCACGGTCAAGAAGGACGGATACATCCCGTGGACGCAGTCCGTGGAGGTCGCCAGCGGTGACGACCGCGTCGTCGAGGCCGTGCTCGAGCCCGTGGGCGTCGCCGCCCAGGCCGCGCCCGCGCCCGCGCCGCACCCCGCGCCCGCGCCGGGGCACTTTCCCTGGGAGATGTGGACGGTGACCGGAGTGGTCACCGCCGCCGCAGTGACCACCGGCATCCTCGCGGTCGATGCAGCCTCCAAGCTCGATACCGCGAAGGGGCGTCTCGACGTGACGGACGACGAGCTCCGCGACGCTTCGAAGCGCGTGAAGACGTTCGGGCTCGTCAGCGACATCCTCGCGATTGGCGCGATCGGCACGGGTGTGGTGTCGCTCTACCTCACGCTGCGAGTGCCGTCCCGCTCCGAGCCGGCGACCGCCGTGCGCGTGACCCCGTGGCCGGGCGGCGTCTCCGCTGCGGGGCGGTTCTGAGATGTGGAAGCGCCTCCTCCTCGGCGTGGCCTTCGTCGGCACGAGCGCATGCTCGCTGCTCCTCGAGTCATCGCCGTCGCAGTGCTCGACGGATGCAGACTGTCAGTCACGTGGCCCCGAGTTCGCAGCGTCAGTCTGCACGGCTGAGCGTTGCGTGGTCACGCCGCCGGTGAACCCCGCGTGCAGCACGAATGTAGAGTGCACGCAAAAGCTGGGCGGCCCGGCGATCTGCCGTATCCAGGACCGGCGATGCGCGGCGCTGCTCTCCCCCGAGTGCACGTCCGTCCACGGGGACATCACCAGCGACGACACGCTCGTGTTCGGGACCATTTTCGCGACGACTGGCACGAACGGCCCGGCCGGCCTGGCCCGCCAGCGCTCGGCCGAGCTCGCGCTCGACGAGATCAAGCAGAGCGTCGGCGGGATTCGCTCGGGGGTCGACGGTCGTCCGCGCCCCCTTGCCCTCGTGGAGTGCGACGACAACCTCGACTCGGTGGTCCCGGCCAAGCATCTCGTCTTCGACGTCGGTGTCCAGGCGATCATCGGCGTGGCGTCGAGCACGCGCGTGGTCGATGTCGCGACGAACGTGACGATCCCGAAGGGCGTGCTCCTCGTCTCGCCCACCGCCACGAGCTCGACGCTCACGTCGCTCCCCGACGCGAACCTCGTGTGGCGGACGTCGCCCAGCGATGCGCTCCAGTCGGTCGCGCTCGTCGACCAGCTGCCGGCGCTCGAGGCGAAGTTCCGCACCGACAACGCCGTTCCCGTCGCGACGAAGCTCAGCGTGACGTTCCTCTACATCAACGAGGCCTACGGCCTCGGGCTCTACGAGGCGGTGACGCGCGATGGTCAGCTCAACGGCAAGCCGATCCGCGACGCCGCCAACTCCGGGCTCTCCGAGGGGCGCAGCTACACGCCGAACCCGATCGATCTCGAGCCGCAGATCGTCGCGACGCTCGCGGAGAACCCGCGGCCCGCGATCGTCGTGCTCTTCGGGTCGACCGAGGTGATCACCAAGTTCATGGCGCCGCTCGAGGCGCGCTGGGGGGCGACCGCGCCGCGCCCTGTCTACCTCCTCGCCGACGGCGGACAGAAGACCGAGCTGCTCGACCTCGTCGCAGCGGACGACGCCCTCCGCAAGCGCGTGCGCGGCAGCGTGCCGGCGGCGGCGCCCTCCTCGAGCAACTTCGACAGCTTCGTCTTCAAGTACGAGGGGCAGTTCGGAGGCCCGGCGCCGAGCGTGTTCGGTATGGCCGGCACGTACGACGCGATCTTCCTTCTCGGCTACTCGATCGCGGCTGCCGGGCCACGCTCACCGACCGGCGATGAGCTGCGGCAGGGCTTCGGCCGACTCGTCTCCGGCACGAAGATCAACGTGGGCGGGAGCAGCATGAACACCGGGTTCCAGGCGTTGACCTCGCCGGGCTCGTTCGACTTCGACGGAGCGTCGGGGCCGCTCGATTTCGATCTCGCGACCGGCGAACCGCGCGCGAACATCGACGTGTGGTGCATCGGGAAGGACGCGAACGGGCGCCCGATGTTCGCGCCATCGCAGCGCCTCTTCGACGCGACGAAGAACGCGATGAGCGGCACGTTCGACGCCACGGTCTGCAAGTAGAGCTCGCGAGCCACGTCGGCTCGGTGCGCGGCGATTCGTATGCTAAGCGTTCGCGTCCATGATGCGCAGCACATTCACGGCCGCTCTCGTCGCCTCGCTCCTCGCCCTCGCTCTCCCTGCGTGCGGTGGCGCGCCTGCGGGCGCGGCCTCCCCCGCCGGCGAGGCCGGCAAGACCGCTCCGGCGAGCTCGAACGTGAAGGAGCCCGGCGACGCGAAGATCGGCGACACCACGAAGTGTCCCGTATCGGGTGAGGAGTTCGTCGTCGACGCCTCGTCACCGAAGGTCGAGCACGCCGGAAAGACGTATTACATGTGCTGCGGCGGCTGCAAAAAGAAGTTCGAAGCCGATCCGGCGAAGTACCTGAAGAAGAGCTGAACGCTCAGGCAGCCTGCGCAACGCGGGCTTCGAGGTCGCCCGTCTCCAGACCGACCCGCATCGATGCGAGCATCGCGCGCGCCGTCGCTGCGTCGGGGAGGCCAAGGCGCGCGGAGCCGCTGCCTTCACTCGCGAGCTCCTCGACGAGCGCGCTGACCGCGTGGCGTCGTGCCTCGCGTACGCGCCGGCGACCGCCCGCGTCGAGGCGATCGTCGAGCCACGCTGCGAGCTGCCACGAGAGCGCGGCGTGCCCGAGCTCCTCCTTCGCGATGACGCTCATCATCCGGCGCACCTGGGGATCGGTCGCGTGCTCGGCCTGCCGCGCGGCGAGGGCCGCGCCGAAGGTCTCGTTCACGCAGCCCTCGAGCGCGTTGTCGATCGCGAGCTCCTCGAGCGAGCGCGGCTTCACGGCCGGCATGACGGCGGACGGGACGTGCGCGCCGAAGCGCTCGGCTTGACGACGGGTCGCGCCGGCATGGCGGACCTCGTCCTCGGCAGCTCTCAGGACCGCTCGCCGCAGGTGGCTCGGGGCGCCGAGGCGAACGAGATCGGTGTGTAGCGCGTGGAACGCCTCGACGGACGCGGCCTCGAGCTGCGCCATCTGCGCGAGTCGCTCCGCATCTGCGTCGGGCGCATCCGCTGCCTGCGCGACGAAGCCTCTCGGCGGGCGGCCCACGCCGCAGCCGCCGCACGAGTAGGTCGTCTTCGCGCCCGCGTCGTCGATGATCATCTGGCAGAAGGTGTTGCCCGCCGGTGCACCTGCCGGGCGGAGCGCATTGCAGACGGCCACGCACGGCGGATCGGCGCTCGCGTCCGCGTCGCCCCCATCGGGCGCGCCGCCGCCGTCCGACGCGCACGGCTGCTCGACGTTCCAGTTGCAGACGGATCCGCCACACGTGGTCTTGCTCTTGAGCTGCGGCTCGCAGAGCGACGCGTTCACCGTCGACGTGATCGTCGACGGCGAGCCGCAACCGGTGCTCACGACGCCCGAGGTCCCGGACGTGCCCGATGTGCCCGATGTCCCCGATGTGCCCGACGTGCCCGACGTGCCCGATGTCCCCGACGTCCCCGATGTGCCCGATGACCCCGACGTGCCGCTCGACCCAGAGCTCGAGCTCCCGTCCTCCTTGCCGCCGCAGCCGGTGGCAAGGGACGGCGCCGATGCGCCCGCGATCAGAAGAGAGAGGAGACGGACATAGGTGGTTCGGCGCGTGCGCATGGCACAGTGTGTCAGCATGCTCCGTGCCATCCGACCTAACCACTTTAAAATAGCTATTCGATGTGTGCCACCGACGCGTCGAGCACGACCCGTGAGACAGTCGCGTCAGTCCTCCTGCGCCAGCGTGGGCCACTCCTACCGCAGGTGCGAGGCAGGTCGGCGGCGCTGCTCCCTGCTCCCCGCCTCCTCAGAGCGCGATCTTCGCGGGCGCAGGAAAGGTCCCACCGAGCGTGTCGCGACCGAGCTGTCCCTTGTCGTTCGCGCCCCAGCAGAGAACCCTGCCCGCGACGACGATGCAGGCGAACGCTGCGCGTCCGGTGGCCAGTTGCTCCGCGCCCTCCGTGCCGGCGACCTCCTTCGGCGGATCGGTGTTCGGACCGCCGTCGGACGCGAACCCCACCTGGCCCCCCGACGCGTCTCCCCAGCAGGAGACCTTGCCTGTCTTCGCGCGCGCGCACGTGAAGTAACCGCCCCCGGCGACCTCCGCGACGCCAGAGATCCCTGGGACCTGCGTGGCGGTCGTCAGCTGGAACACGCCGGCCGTCGGTACGATCGCATTGCGGGCATTCGAGCCCCACGCCTGCACGCGACCGTCGAGGAGCGTGACACCCACGTGGTAGCCAGTGCTGCGGGTCAGCTGCGCCACCGGGGAGATGAGGCCGCCGACCGAGACGGCGGCGGGATGAGGATTCGTGTCGGACGTGCCGCCGCCGAGCTGGCCGGAGAAGTTGCGACCGAAGCAGCTCACCTCGCCGCTGGTGCGGAGCGCGCACGTCGTCTCCTCCGCGCCGCCGACCTGGACGACATCGCCAAGCGCGCGGGCGGGACGCGGGACGCTCTTCACGGGATCGCCGCCGTCGGCGTTCGCGGCGCCGAGCTGCCCATACTCGTTGTTGCCCCAGCAGAAGAGGTCGCCGCCCAAGAGGATCGCGCACTGGTGGTCGCTCACGGCCACCAGCTGATCGACGGGGCGAAGGAGACCCGGGATCTCGACGGGCACCGCATGTGCGGTGAGGCTCGACGTTCCGGTGACGAGCCCATGCTCGTCGTCTCCCCAGCAGAAGACTCTTCCGTCGATCTGCAGCGCACACGCATGGCGAGTGCCCGTCGTGACTTGCTTGACCGGTGCGAGGCCTCCTACCACGCGCGGCCTCCGTGTCGGAGTCGTCGGGTCTGGCCCGCCGGTCTGTCCCTTGTCGTTGTCACCCCAGCAACGAACCGCGCCGTCGTCGCCGAGCGCGCAGCCGAAGCCACCGCCGAGCGAGAGCTGGGTGATGCACACGGGCTCGCCGCATGCGGCGTCCCCCACGGCGACGGCGTCACCGAGCGTCATTCCGCTGCTGTCCTTCCTCGGCGCGGCGTCCTGGACGGGCAGGCCCTCCTCGCCCACGTAGGGATCCGAGCACGCGGCGAGCGAGCGGAAGCCTGCGGCCGCCCCCGCGAACGAGAGCAGCAGGAACGCGACGCTGCCACGTCGCTGTCGTCGCGTTCCGAGCATCGCCGTACTTCGCGCCCCCCCGTGCGCCGCGCCGATCAGCGGCCCGCTTTGCGTTGCTGCTCTTGGTTCTGCTCCGCTTCCATCTCCTCGAGCGCAGCAGCGAGCTCGTCCTGCTCGTTGCGGCTCGCGGCCGGCGGCGGCGCGGCAGGAGCCTCGACGCGCTTGGGCGTCTCGGCGCGCACCGCGGGAGCCTCCTCCGGAGGAAGCATGCCCATCTTGCGCTTCAAGGCCACGAGCTCCTCGTCGGCTCCGGCGCCTCGCTCGAGGCTCTGGAATTTCGAGGCGAGCACGTCGCCCGTGTACTCCTCTTGCAGCTCGCCCGCGGCCTCGGCCTCGGCCTCGAGCTGATCGATCTTGCCCGCCATGCGGTCGAACGTCTCGAAGGCGCTCTGATCCTTGAGACCGTGCATGGTCTCCTGGATCGCCTTCTGCGCCTCGGCGCGCTTCTTCCGAGCGACGAGGACGTTCTTCTTACGCTTCGCCTCCTCGATCTTGTCGTTCAGCATCCGAAGAGCCTTCTTCAGCTGATCGACCGCGGTCTTTTGCTTCGTCCACTGGTCCTTGTAGGTCTCGGCGAGCTGGTCGTGCTCCTTCTTCCGAGCAAGGGCCTCCTTCGCGAGCTCCTCGTTGCCTGCGCGAAGCGCCATCATCGCGCGGCGCTCCCACTCGGCCGCGTGGGCCATCTCCTGCTCGAACTGTTTCGCCAGGCGCTTCTCGTCGGCGATGGAGGAAGCGACCTGCTTCTTCGCCTCGACGAGCTGGTTGTTCATGTCCAGAACGATCTGGTTCAGCATCTTCTCCGGGTCTTCGGATTTGCTGATGAGATCGTTCAGGTTCGATTTGATGAGCTGAGCGAGACGGCTGAAGATGCCCATGTTCAGGCCTTCCTTGGACGAGACGAGTGGGAGGCTTTCGAGAGCTCCGCGAGCTTGGCGACCTGCTGGGCGAGCGTGACGTCGATCTCGTCGAGCGCGGCGGCGAGCTCGTTGTAGTCGAGGTTCTCGAGCTCGAGCGCGCTCGAGAGCACGATCTTCCCGTCCTCGAGCCCGAAGCTCACGTGCACCAGCGACTTGGCGTTGATGGTGAGGAGCTTCTGGTAGAGCTCGCCGTTCTGCGCCGGGTCGCCGTCGATGTCGCCGACGTGGACGCGCAGGACCACGAGGGGGGGGTCGACCCGCAGGACCGTGGGAGGCATGTTGTCGCCACCGTGGACGAGGAACGTGCTGGGCTGATCGTCGACGTGGGTAAAACGCCGGTTCATCTTGCCGAGGTACGCCTCGACGTCTTCAACGCTACGCATGGGTATCGTGGGTCTCTCCGGGGCGGTCTGAACTGCGCAAGGCTCTACGAAAACTCGCGAACATGTGGCTCCGCGCGATGAAGCTAACCACGCGATCGAGCCGGCCAAGTCTCGATAGACCTGGCATGGGGGAGGGAGCGTAGAGGGGGTCGGCGCGCCGTTCAACCGATCCGAACGCCGGAATTCCGGGGGGGCTCTCCCGGTTGTCCTCGTGCGTCGTGACCCCCCGCGTATCGAGGGCTTGTCGCCGGACGTGTTGGCCGTGCTACTCTCGTCCGCGACATGGCATCCGAGCCTGGCCTGGCGCCAGGATCGATAATCGGCGGGAGCTACAAGATCCGCCGGCTGATCGGCCAAGGCGGGATGGGCGAGGTGTACGCTGCGGAGGGCCGAGGCGGCGAGAAGGTCGCCCTCAAAGTCCTCCACGAGCGGGCCGCCCAAGACCCCGACCTCGTCGCGCGCTTCAATCGCGAAGCGAACATCGCCAAGCAGATCCAGTCGCCCTTCGTCGCGGCCATCCTCGGCGCCGGGAAAGAAAAGGACGGCCGCCTCTGGATTGCCTTCGAGCGGCTCGTCGGTGAAGGGCTCGACGAGCGGCTCCGGCGCGAGCAGTACCTCTCCTTCGCCGAGGTGGCGCCGATCGTCGAGGACGCGCTCCAGGGCCTGACCGCCGCCCACAACGCACATGTCGTCCATCGCGACATCAAGCCGGCGAACCTCTTCATCGAGAAGCGGAAGCTCACGCCGGATGAGATTGCCTCGGGTGATCACGAGGAGCGCACGCGCATCCTCGACTTCGGCGTCTCGAAGATGAAGTCGAGCGCCTCACGGCGGAGCGAGCCTTCGCTCACCGCCTTCGACGCCACGCTCGGTAGCTTTGCGTACATGGCGCCCGAGCAGGTACGTGGCTCGGCCCGTGTCGACGAGCGTGCCGATCTCTATGCGCTTGGCGCCGTCGCCTTCCGCGCGCTCACGGGGCGTCTGCCTTTCGAGGGCTCGAACGCGCTCACGCTCATCGCGCTCAAGCTCGACCGCGATCCGCCGACGCTTGCCCAGACGACTGGCGACACGTGGCCAGCGGCCATCGAGAAGTTCCTCTCCAAGATCATGGCGCGCGAGCGCGAGAAGCGCTTCGGCTCGGCCGTCGACGCGCTCGAGGCCTGGCGCAAGGTCTGTCGCGTCATGGGCAATGCACGCAGACGCCAGCCCGCGCCGCCGCCGCAACTCCAGATTCACGACGATCACACGGAGGTCACGGCGGGCTCGTTCACCGACGGCGCGCCCAACTCCTTCGGCGGCTTCCCGCCACGCCGCCGCTGACGGGTCAGCGGCAGGTGCCGCTGTCGGCGCCGAGATTGACGCAGCCGTTTCCGTCGTGGATGGCGCTGCGCACGTGGAAGAGGCGGCAATTCAGCGTATTGCCGGCGGTCGGGCCGTTCGGTGGCTCGCCGCCGCCGTCGACTCCGCCGTCCTTGTAGGGGTAGCCTGCGCACTCCGTCTGGCACTCCGGGTAGCTCCCGTAAGGAGCAGCTCCGGCCTCGGGGGCGCACGCGCTGAGGCTGAGCCCGCAGAACGCCGTACACCGATCGCCGCACACGCCGCCTCCGAACGGGCCCGCGGCGAGGCAGTACCCGCCCCCGTTCGTGCGGGCGGGGCTCCCCGCGTAGTACTGGCGGCACGCGACCGTGTTCGACTCGATATCGCCGGCATCACCGGCGGGCAGGCGGGCACAAACCTCGAGGCACTCGATCCGAGAGGGATACTGAGCCTCCGCGTCCGCGCAGCTATCCATCACGAGATCGCAATATTTCGAGCATGAAGGCTCGGGTCCCGGGGTGGTGCCGCTGTCGTAGCTTCCCCCGTCGGCCGGACCCACCAGGCCGCCGTCCTTTCGGGGGCCGGAATCCTCGCTGGTCACGGGGGGCTCGGAGCTCTCCGTGGTGCTGCATGCGGAGGCAACGAGGAGGGCCGTAGCCGTCGTGACGACCCCGACGAGCCCGAAAGGGACCGCCGATGCGAGCGTTCGGGCGAGCGATCGGGGGGGGTGGATGAAAAGAAAGCGCCGCATTACTTATCGAAGTCTGGATGACGGGCGGCACCTCGGGAGAGAGGGCGGGACCCACCATAAAGATGCTCGTTTCATGGTAGCGGGTGCGGGGGCCGGCGGCAAAGTCACCCCCTCCGGCATGCTCTCCGGGGCACACCCGGGGCTCCCTCGCGGAGCACCCCTTTGCATTCCTCTTGCCGTGACGCACGCATAGCGTGTTAAAACGGAACCCGTGGATGCCACAGTCGTCGCGAAGGGTCGGCTGGAAGTCCGTGGCGGAACCCTCAAGGTCACGCGCGGACAAGCCAACAAGCAGACCCTCGAGATTGGTCCCGAGACCCAGGTAGTCGGGCGCAATGAAGCCTGCGACATCGTTCTCGATGATCGCAAGGTCAGCGCCGTGCACATGGAGCTCGTTGCGACCGAACGCGGCGTCCGTGTCCGCGACCTCGGATCTCGCAACGGAACCTTCATCGGGGACACTCGCGTCGGCGAGGTCTACCTGATGAAGCCCACCATCATCACGGTGGGGGAGTCCGCGCTCAACTTCGTCCCCACGGAGCCCGAGGCGGTCGACATCCCGGAGGTCGCGCAGTTCGGACCGCTGGTCGGCGTCAGCCAGGGAATGCGCGCGGTGTTCGAGCGGTGCCGCAAGGCTGCACCGACCGATCTCACCGTCCTCATCCTCGGCGAGACCGGCTGCGGCAAGGAGCTCGTCGCGGCCGCCATCCACCAGGCGAGCTCGCGCTCGACCAAGCCCTTCGTCGTCGTCGACTGCGGCGCGATCCCGCCCACCCTCGCGGAGAGCGCGCTCTTCGGTCACGAGCGCGGCGCGTTCACCGGCGCCCAGGAAAAGCGCATCTCGCCGTTCGTCGAAGCCGACGGCGGAACGATCTTCCTCGACGAGCTCGGAGAGCTGCCGGTCGACGTCCAGCCGAAGCTGCTGCGCGCGCTCGCCGAGCAGCGCATCAAGAGCGTCGGCTCCAACACGTACCGACCCGTCAACGTGCGAGTCATCGCCGCGACCCGTCGCGATCTCGTTCGCGAGGTCAATGCCGGCACGTTCCGAAGCGACTTGTACTTCCGTGTCGCGCAGCTCCGCATCGAGCTGCCGTCACTCCGCGAGCGCACGGAGGACATCCCGGCGCTCGTCCGCAAGATGATCACCGACATGGGCGATCCGAGTGCGTACAGCCGAATCACGAACGATTCGCTCGAGCGCCTCATGCGTCACGACTGGCCCGGTAACGTCCGCGAGCTCCGCAACGTCATCGCCGTCGCCCTGGCGTTCGGCAAAGAAGGCCCGATCGACCTCGCCGCGCATCTCGCGCCGATGTCCTCGGCGGCGAGCGAGTCGACTCCGACGCGCGGTCGCACCTTCCAGGACGCAAAGCGCGAGGTCCTCGCCCGTTTCGAGCGCGAGTACTTCACGGCGCTCTACGCCGAGTGCAACGGCAACGTCAGCGAGATCGGCCGCCGGGCAGCGATGGAGAGGGCGCACGTTCGTGGGTACCTGCGCCGTCACGGAATCGGCGATCCGAAGAAGTCCTCCGAATCCTGATCTCGCGGATCTCGCGGATCGCCGATCTGGGGATCGCGTGAGGCGCTCTGGATTTCCTGCGGCGGCGTGCCTATCGATACGTAGCCAGTGAATCGCTTGCTCAGCCGCGCCCTCCAACTCGCGTCGATCGCGCTCTTCGCGCTGCTCTCCGCGCGTCTCGTTGCGCAAGACAAGCGCTATGCGATCGTCGTGCTGCTCGTGCTGGTCGGGTTCGGTGTGCCGGCGCTCCTGTCGCGCCGGCGCATGCGTCGCCTCCTGATCTCGGGGGACGTACCTCGCATCCTCGGCACATGGCAGGGCTCGCTCCGTCGTGTCACCTACCCGGAGACGATGGCGCCGCTGATGACGGCGACGGCCTACGCCGCCTATGGGTTCATCGATGCCGCGCGCACCTCGCTCTCCCGCGCCGCACGCGGGCCCGCGTGGGACGCCGCGGTGGAGCAGCGGCTCTTCGTCGAGGCACTCCTCGACGTCTACGAGGGCGAGCGCACCCAGGCGATGACGAAAGCGAGCGAGCTCGAGCAGCTACCGCTGCCGCCCGCCGGCTTCTGGATGCGGCGCAAGATTGCTCTCCTGCGCCGAGGAATCGCCGCGATGACCCGCGCCTTCGCCCACGAGAGCCACGCCGACGACGAGGTCGTCCTCTCGCGCGCCGGCCGCTCTTCGCCGCTCGTTCACTGGGCAATGCGCTATGCACGCGCCATCTTCCTCGTCGACAACGGGCGCAGGCACGAGGCACTCGAGCTCCTCGCCTCGGCCCCGGCCTGGCCTGCCGAGAGCGCCTTCCGTTCGTTCCACGACGAGCTCGTCACGACCGCCGAGGCGTCGCCCAGCGCGCCGGCGTCCTGAGTCGGCGGGCTTGAGCCCAGGTGCTCGCCTCCGGTAATGTCCCGTCGTGACGTTTCCCGACGCTGGCCCGAACGTGCTCCCGAGGGTCGAGCCCGAACCGAGGAGCGAGCGGCCGCCGCGGGTCCTCTACGCGGACGATGAGGAAGACGTTCGCGAGGTGTTCGCCGCGATCTTCGAGGACGACTTCGAGGTCACGTGCGTGGGGACCGGCCAGGAAGCGCTCGATGCGCTCGCTTCGCGCGAGTTCGACGTCCTCGTCTCCGACATGCGCATGCGCCCGATGAACGGCTCCGAGCTGCTCGCCAAGGCCTACGAGTCCCACAAGGATGCGCAGCGCATCCTGCTGACCGGCTTCAGTGACCACGACGATCTCGCCGACGCCGTGAATCGCGGCCACCTCTTCGCGTACATGCAGAAGCCATGGGACAACGAGCAGCTGCGCCTCGTGATCCGTCGCGCGGCGGCGCAGCGCCGGCTCGAGCTCGAGAACCGTCGCCTGACGAACGATCTCAAGGTGTCGAATGTTCGGCTCCGCGACGACGTCGAGGCCGTCTCGCGGACGGCGTCGGCATCGCGACCAAAGCTCCTCGCGACGTCGCCCATGATGCAACGCGTGATGGCGCAGGTCACGGCCGTCGCAGGCACCGATGCGAGCGTCCTCCTTCACGGCGAGACCGGCACCGGCAAGGAGCTGATCGCCGCCGAGATCCACGAGCGGAGCGGTCGTCGTCGCGCGCGGTTCGTCGCGCAGAACCTCGCCGCGCTCCCGCCAGAGCTCATGACCAGCGAGCTCTTCGGGCACGTGAAGGGCGCTTTCACCGGAGCGCAGCAAGCGCGTCGCGGTCTCCTCGAGCTCGCCGACGGCGGTACGCTCTTCCTCGACGAGATCGGCGAGGCACCGCCCTCGCTCCAGGCGCTCCTTCTTCGCGCGCTCGAGTCGCGCGAGTTCTGGCCCGTCGGCGCGAGTGAGCCCCGGCACGTCGACGTGCGCATCGTCGCGGCGACGAACCGCGACCTGCTCGAACGCGCCCACGGCGGGCACTTCCGTCTCGACCTCTACTATCGCCTCGCCGTGTGTCCCATCGAGGTGCCGCCGCTGCGCGCGCGGACGGAAGACGTGCGTGGGATCGGGCAGCCGCTCCTCGAAGCCGCCGCGAAGCGAATGAACCGTGAGCTGCCGCGCATCGGCGAGCCAGCCTGGTATGCGCTCGAGGCCCATCCGTGGCCGGGCAACGTGCGCGAGCTCGGCAACGTGATGGAGCGCCTCGTCATCTACCACGCCGGCCGCGACGTGGAGCCCGCAGACCTCGGCCTTCCGCAGGCGCTCCGCGCGAGCGTCTTCCCGTACAACGCGCCTTACGGCGCGCCCCCGGCCGCGCCCAGCGAGGCCGCGCGCTCGCGGCCGCCGGCGCCGTCGTGGAGCACGCTTCCGACTGCGGCGTACGCGCCGGACTCCGTCAGGGACCTCAATCGTGTCGATTCGCCTCCGCAGTCCGACGACTTCGAGCTGCCGCCTCTCTCGCGGCCGCGGTTCGACGTCGATGCGATTGCCCCTGGGGCGCTCTCCCTCGAGCTTCCCGAGGGGGGGACGACGTTCGACGATCTCGAGCGTGAAATCCTGTCGCAGGTCCTTGCCCGCGCCGACAACAACCAATCGCGGGCCGCCCGATCGCTCGGAATGAGCGAGAGTACCTTCCGATCCCGCATGAAAAGGCTTGGTTTGAAGGGTTGAAGGCCGAGCTGGGCGGTTCCTCGGCATGCAGGTACTCTGGGTGACGATGGTGGCGAGCGCCGGTTCGAAACCGGCACGAGTACCTGCGCTCACGAAGTACGAAGTGCTCGAAGAGCTCGGGCACGGCGGGATGGCGACGGTTTATCGTGCGCACGACAAGCGCCTGGGGCGCGATGTCGCGATCAAGGTGCTGCACCCTCATCTCCGCGAGAGCCGCGAGATCGCGCACCGCTTCGAGGCGGAGGCCAAGGCAGTCGCCAAGCTGCGCCATCGGAACATCGTCGAGGTGTTCGACGTCTCGTCGGCCGACGAGGACGAGCAGTACCTCGTCGTCGAGTTCGTCCGCGGGCAGACGCTACGGAGGCTCCTCCAGACGGCAGGGGCGCTGCCGCCGGAGGTCGCCGCCGCGCTCGCCGTGGAGCTCCTCGGCGCGCTGGCGCACGCGCACGGTGCGGGCGTCGTCCATCGTGACGTGAAGCCCGAGAACGTCCTCCTCGAACATCGCAGCTCGGGCGATTCTTCGTCGACGTCGACCCCGATTCCTGGTGGTGGCGGCATGGGCAGCATGATGGCTCCGTCACCGTCGAGCGGCGCTTCGAGTCGTCGCACGCCCGTCGACTCGAATCGCGGCGAACGCATCGGCGTGAAGCTCACCGACTTCGGCATCGCGAAGCTGCTCGACGCGCAAGGCGTCACGTCGACAGGGCAGGTGCTCGGCAGCCCGGCGCACATGGCCCCGGAGCAGATCGAGGGCGGGGACGTCGACGGTCGCGCCGATGTCTTCGGGATGGGCGTCCTCCTTTACGAGTGCATGGTCGGGCACCTGCCGTTCGAGGGGAACAACCCCGCTCAGGTCCTCCGTCGCGTCCTCGACGGTATCTACCCGAGCGCCGAGCGCGAGCGGCCTTCGATCGGCAGGATCTACAGTCAGATCCTCGACCGCGCGCTCGCGCGCCAGGCCGAAGACCGCTACGCCGACGCCGAGCAAATGCGCGAGGCGCTCTCTGCCGAGCTGCTCCGTCTCGGCGTCGCCGCGCCACGTACCGAGCTCGAGTCGTACTTCGACGATCCCGAAGGGTGGTCGGCAGAGAACGAGAAGCGGCTCACCGGAAAGCTCTGCGCGCTCGGCGGTGATTCGCGAAAGCGTGGCGACGCCGTGGCCGCCGCGGCCGACTACAACCGTGCGCTCGCCTACGCGCCGAATGATCCGCAGCTCCTCCGCATCGTCGCCAGCATGCACCGTGCGGAAGCGCGCATGCGGTTCGTGCGGCGCGCGGGGCCGCTCGTCCTCGGCACTCTCGCGCTCGGCAGCAGCGCGTTCTTCGTCGCCCGCGCGCTCAAGGGCGGCGTGACTGTGCTCAACCTGCCCGGGGTCACGTCGGCCAACACCGCGCTCCTCGCCACGGGCCCGTACCCGAGCGCGCAGCCGTCGGCCAAGCCGCAGGTGACGTCGCCGACGCCCTCCGAGCGTCCGACCGTGGCGCTCGGAACGGTGAAGGCGCCGACGGCGTCGGTCGCCGACGCCGCGGCGCCGAAGAAGCGTTCGGTCACGTTCGCGTCCCTCCAGCCTCAGTACGGCGTCATCATGAAGGTCGATGGCGTGCGCGGTCCAGACCCGGGGCCGGGATCCTCGTTCATGCTTCCGGACGAGAAGCCGCACGCGCTGTGGTTCACGTGCCAGGATCATCTCGGTAACGAGCTCTGCGTTTCGAAGACCGTCAACGTCCCCGCCGGTGACGCCGAGCAGACCCTCGACGTGCAGCTCACGATCCTCCCTGCCAAGCTCGTGGTCGACGGTGAGCCCGGCCGCTCCTACGGGATCGAGGAGGTGCCGAACATCACGCTCGCCTCCGGCGTGGCCGCCGAGATACCGATGCGCGCGGGCCAGGCCGCGCAGACGGTCGTGATCTTCGACCGCGCCGACCCCGAGAAGCGCAAGAAACAGACGCTTCGCGCGGGCCAGCAGCACGTGGTGTCGTTCAAGAATCCGTGATGCTGCGGGTCGGCGGCGTCGGGTACACTCGCCTCATGCGGGCCCTTCGCCGCCTCACCCTCGCCGCCGTATTCGCCGTCGTCCTCCTCGGTGGGCGCGCGGCCTCGGCACAGGGTCGCGTCGACGTCGAGAAGGCGCGCGCGGCCTACCTCGCACGCAACTATGCCGAGGCGGAAGAGCGCCTGCGCCCGCTCGTCGACCCGAAGACAGGTCTGAAGGAGCTCTCGCTCCTCTCGCAGGCGCGCATGGTGCTCGGCGCGGTGCTCCTCGCGCAGGGCAAGCGCGAGCCCGCGGTCGAGGTCTTCGAGAAGATGATCCTCGAGGATCCGGCGTTCGAGCCGGACCCGCTCAGCTTCTCGGGCGACGTCATCAACACGTTCTTCGACGTGCGCGCGCAGCTCCAGGAGAAGATCCGTCAGCAAGCGCAGAGCTCGGCGCGTCGCGAGGCCGAGCGCCGAGCGCGCGTCGAGGAGGAGCGTCGCAAGCAAGAGGACTGGCTCGCCACGGTCAAGCAGATGGCGCAGGAGGAGAAGATCACCGTCCGGAACAGCCGGCTCGTGGCTTTTCTGCCGTTCGGCGCGGGTCAGTTTCAGAACCGCGACCCCGTGCTCGGCTGGACGTTTCTCGCGAGCGAAGCGGCGCTCGTCGTCGGCACCGGCATCACCATCCCCATGTACGCCTACCATCGCGGTCGCGCGGAGGAGGTGGCGCGCGCCAATGATTTTCGGACGGCGCAGCTCTATCAGGACCGCGCCGACAACATCCGCACCGTGAACCTGAGCTTCGTGGGAGCGTTCGCCGCAATTGCGATCACGGGCATCGTGCAGGCGAATCTCGCGTACGTGCCAGAGACGGTCGAGACCAAGAAACGTGAGCTCCCGCCGGTCGCGACGATCAAGCCGGTGATCTCGCCGCTGTTCGTCGGCCTCTCTGGCACGCTTTTCTAGGTGGGCTCTGCCCCTCCGCTTCGCTGAGCCTCCACGTGGCGCGACCTCGGCGGCGTGATTCGCCTTCGGCGAGCGGCGCCGTGGCGGCGCCGATTTCACGCCTGAGGTGAGTGAGGCGGTGAGCTTCCGCTTGGTAGGTCTCGAGATCGCATGCGCATGCGAGAGGCGTGTTGCGAGGCCGGTCGAGGCGCGTGACAGAGTCGCTCGATTGGCTCTCGATGCGCTTCACTTCCAGTCGCAGTCCTCACGCCTGCACTCCTCCGCCTCTTCGTGGGACGAGCAGCTTGGCGTGGTTCCATTGCGCTCGGTCTCGTAGTGGTCCGCCCGCTCCAACGACCCTCGCTCCACCATGCTGAGCCTTAGATCAGCCTCTGGAGCGGCGCGCAGCTGCGACGTGGGAGACGTGTAGGATCCTCAGGGCAGAGCCCCACCTGCTAAAGCGCCTTGCGGACGAAGATGTCCTCGAGCGTCTCCCGCTTCGGGATCAGCGACTCGACCCGGAGGCCCCCCGCGAGCGCGCGTTCGAGCACCTTCCGGACGGCCTCGTCTCCCTGGACGTCGAGCACGAGCGACGGACCGTGACGCTGCGCGCTCTCGGCGAGGGCAGACAGCTCGGCGATGGCCGCCTCCGGGACGTCGACGAGGGTGAGCTCGGTGCGGCGCGCTCCGGCGGCGAGTAGATCCTTCATCGCTCCGCCCGCGACGACCTCTCCCTTTCGCAGGATGCACACGTGATCACAGAGGAGCTCGACGTCGCTCAGGATGTGGCTCGAAAAGAAGACCGTGCGACCCGCGCGGGCCTCCTCGACGATGAGGTCGCGCACCTCTTTCCGGCCGACCGGATCGAGGCCGCTCATCGGCTCGTCGAGGATCAGCAGCTCCGGCGAGTGCACGATCGCCGCGGCAAAGCCGGTGCGCTGCAGCATCCCCTTCGAGAGCGCGCCGACGCGTCGGTCGATCGCGTAGCCGATCCCCACGCGCTCGATGACTCGCTCCACCTCGCGCGCGAGGTGCTGCCCGCTCATCCCGTTGAGCCGGCCGCAGAGCGACACGAACTCACGCGGCGTCAGGTAGGGATAGACATACGGGTTCTCGGGGAGAAACCCGACGTTGCCCATCGCGTCGGGAGAGGGGACCTCCTCTCCGAGAATGGTCGCCTTGCCGCCCGTCGGGAAGATGAGCCCCGTGAGCATCTTGATCGTCGTGGTTTTCCCTGCGCCGTTCGGACCCAGGAATCCGAAGATGTCTCCACGGCGAACCTCGAAGGAGACGCCACGCACAGCCTCCACCTTCTTGCCCGTGAAGGGCTTCACGAACGTTTTGGCGAGCTTCTCGACGGAGAGGACGATCTCTGACGTTTTCACGAGTAGCCGATATAACAGGTCACACGCAGTTCGGCACCCGACACCGAAGCTCGGCCCGCGGCTACTCTTCCTCGCGGCTCGACGGCGGGGTGTCGCTCGTCGCGTTGCCACCGCCGGGAAGCGGTCCGCTGCTGTACTCGTGCAGCTTGTACTGAATCTTGCGCGGCGAAACGCCGAGGATGCTCGCGGCTTTCGACGTCGACCCTCCGCACGCTTCGAGGGTCTTCAAGATCGCGTAGCGCTCGAGATCCTGGATGGTCGACCCCGGGATGGGCGGCGCCGCATCGCGCTGCTCGGCGGGCACGAGCGAGGGCGGAAGGTGGCGCAGGTCCACCTGCGCGGCGTCGCAGAGGACGACGGCACGCTCGATCACGTTCTCGAGCTCGCGCACGTTGCCCGGCCAGTCGTACCCCGCGAGCACCTTGAGCGCCTGCTCGGTGATGCCCTCGATGTTGCGCCCGTTCTCCTTCGCATAGCGGCCCAGGAAGAAGCTCGCGAGCGGCCCGATGTCCTGGGGGCGGTCGCGAAGAGGAGGGAGCTCCACGGCGATGACGTTCAGCCGGTAGTACAGGTCCTCGCGGAACGTACCCTTCTTGATCTCGGCCTTGAGGTCGCGGTTCGTCGCAGCGATGAGACGGACGTCGACCTTCAGGGTCTCGTTGCCGCCGACACGCTCGAACGTCTTCTCCTGGAGGAAGCGGAGCAGCTTCACCTGCGTCCCCTGGGGGATCTCGCCGATCTCGTCGAGGAAGAGCGTCCCGCCGTCGGCCTGCTTGAAGCGACCTTCGCGTCGTCCCACCGCGCCGGTGAATGCGCCTTTTTCGTGGCCGAAGAGCTCGCTCTCGAGCAGCGACTCGGCGAGCGCGGCGCAATGGAGCCGTACGAAGGGAGCGCCGGCGCGCGGGCTCGCCGCGCAGAGAGCCTCGGCGATGAGCTCCTTGCCCGTGCCGCTCTCGCCCGTGATGAGGACGGTTGCCTTGCTCGGGCCGACCTGGGCGACCAGATCGAGCAGGGCGCGCATCTTCGGGTCCTCGCTGACGATGTGGCCGAACGCGTTGCGCTCGCGGAGCCGTTCGCGCAGGGCGAGCGTCTCCTGGAGCAGCTTGGCCTTCTCCATCGCGCGGTCGACGACGGCCGACAGCGCCTCGTAGTCGAGGGGCTTGGTGAGGTAGTTCTCGGCGCCCTTCTTTATCGCGGAGACGGCGCTCGAGATGGTGCCGAAGGCCGTCATCACGACGAAGACGGTCTGCGGCGAGGCGCTCTTTGCCTTTTCCATGAAGGCGATTCCGTCGAGCCCGGGCATCTTCAGGTCGGTGAGGACGACATCCGGGGCGAACTCCTCGAGCTTCCCGAGGGCCTTGAACCCGTCGGCTGCCGTCTCGGTCGCGTAGCCCTCATCCCGCAGGATTTCGCTGAGGGCGGCACGCGCATTGGCCTCGTCGTCCACCACGAGGATCCGGCCGCGCGGGCTCGATTCCCGTGCCGGGCGCGCAGGAGCCGGGGGGACGGGCAGCGCAGGGGGCGGCAGAGGCTCCGGCATCGACCTGGGCAGCTTACCAGAGGGGCTGTCAACGAGACGTTTTTGCCTCTCGGACTCGTGTTACAACCTCGCCCGGCCATCACCATGAAGAGAGCCGGCTTCCTCCGTTCCTCCGCGTTGCTTCTCACTCTTGCGTGGTCGATCGCTCCTTCGAGCGCGGCTGCACAGGGAACCGTCACCTTCGGAGGCGGCGCCTCGGGTGAGGCGAGCCCCGCAGGCGCGTCCGGTTCCTCCAGCGCATCCGGGGGGAGCGCGGCGAGCACACCCGAGCGCGACCTGCTCGCGGCAGGGGTGCTCGATACCGCGGGCTCCGTGGAAACCGACAAGGAGTGGCTCGACCGCGACCGCAAGATGAACGAGGCCGCAACGCTCACGGGCGGCGTCGGTCTCCTTCACACGCAGCACGCACAAGGCGGCGCCGTGGGGCAGTTCCGCGTCGGCTTCACGACCGAGTACTTTTCCGCCGGGTTCCTCTGCACGAACGCCTTCCCCTGCAAGGACCCGAAGCGCAGCGGCGCCAACATCACCAACGACACGACCGATCACATCGGCGGGCGGCTCACGCTCTCGATGCAGGTCCTGAAGTGGCTCGAGCCGTACCTCGCAACGAGCGCCTACGCGAACTCCGATGCGGCGAACCGCCCTGCGCTGCTCCAGGTCCTCGGCGACAGCATTCTCGGCGCGAAGGCGCACGGTGCGCTCGGCAAGGTGATCAACCTCGGCGGCGCCTTCGAGCTCGCGCTCGTCAACGGTACCGGCGCGGTCGGGCTCGCGGGCGGCGGCACCGGCGCAAAATTTCGCGCGCTCGGCACGGCCGACCTGCGTGGGTTGGAAAACCCCGTCCCCGTCCGCTTCAGCATCAACACGACCTACGTGGTCGACAACAGCGGCAGCGTCGTCGACGACACGGAGAAGGCCCGCGGCACCTCGATCACGCGTATCGAGCGCTTCGGGCTCGGCATCAACCGCGTCGACCACTTCGACATCGCGCTCGGCGCCGAGGTCTTCGCGGCGCAGGAGAAGGTCCGCCCCTTCCTCGAGTACAACATCGCGCTCCCGGTCAATCGCCAGAACTACCTCTGTCGCCCGGGCAACCCGAGCGGCGACCAGTGCCTCGCGAACCAGCAGATCGCACCGAGCAGCATCACGCTGGGTGGTCGCTTCTTCCCCTGGAAGCGCGGCTTCAACATGCTCCTCGCGCTCGACATCGGCGTGTCCGGCGTCAGCAGCTTCATCGAAGAGGTGAAGCCCGAGGCCCCGTGGATGCTCTATCTCGGCGCGGGCTGGGCCTTCGATACCCAGGACCGTCCGCCCGTCATCAAGGAGCGCGTCGTCGAGAAAGCCGTCGCGGTCAGGGCTCCGGGTCGCAAGATCCGCGGCTTCGTCCACGAGGAGGCCAAGACGGAAGGGATCGCCGGCGCGATCGTCAGCTGGGACAATCGCCCCGAGCTCACGTCGCTCGTGACCTTCCCGGACGGTCACTTCACGACGCACGAGCTCGACGAAGGCGCGTTCGCGTTCGGCATCAAGGCCGAGGGCTACAAGCCCGGGCAGTGCACGACGACGATCGTTCGCGCCGCACAGCCGAACGCAGCCAAACCCGGGCGCTCCGGGCTCACGCCGTGGCCGCCGCCCGCCGGTCTTCCGCCGAGCCAGCCGCAGCCGGCTGGTGGTGACGTGCAGCTCGACTGCACGCTCGTCGCGCTCCCGCGCGTCGGCGTCATCGTCGGTCACATTCGGGATGCCGACACACAGGCGCCCATCGGCAATGCTGCCGTCAAGATCATCGACGGCTCGCGCAGGGCAGACAGCGGGACGGCGGACCAGAACGGAGCCTTCCGGTTCCAGGACGTCACGCCGGGCGACGTGGACGTGACCGTCGACGCCGACGGCTACCTCGCGCTCACGGAGCGAGTCACGGTGAAGGTCCGTCAGGACAACACCGCCGACCTCTTGATGAAGAAGCGCCCCAAGAACGCCAACGTCACGGTCGGCAAGGGCGAGATCTTCATCAAGCAGCAGATTCAGTTCGCCATCGACTCTGCGACGATCCTCCCCGAGTCGAACGGCCTCCTCAACGAGATCGCCGACGCGCTCGTCAAGAACCCGCGCATCAAGCGGATCGAGGTCCAGGGCCACACGGACAACACCGGCACGCCGGATCACAACAAGCAGCTGAGCGAGGATCGCGCCCGCGCGGTCACGTCCTGGCTCGCGATGCATGGTGTCTCAGGCGACCGCCTGACGCCCGTGGGCTATGGCCAGACCAAGCCGCTCGTTCCGAACGTCACCGGTGGTAACCGCGCGAAGAACCGCCGCGTGCAGTTCATCATCGCGGACCAGGATCCCGCCCAGGACGCGCCGCCGTCGAAGGCGAACAAGAAGTAGCGCGCGCGCCGGTGGGCGCCTCCGCGCACGAGGAGCGAACCGATGGCGTTGCTGAAGACGGTGCGAGCGAAGCTGACGACCATGGTCGGGTTGTCAGCGGTCGCGACACTTGCGGCTCTTCCACTCCTGCATGCGCTCATGTCCCGCGAGCTCGTCGACGTGGTCGACGATCGCGTGCCGGAGGCCGTCAAGGGCTTCGAGGTCGAGCTGGCTGACGACCTCGGCGACCTCGTCGCGGCGACGAAGAGCCTCGGCGATTCCGACGAGCTCCAGCACGCGCTCTCCTCAGGAGACGTCGCCGCGGCAGAAGGGGAGCTCAAGGTCTTCCACGAGGCGTATCCAGGCACCGCGTTCGTCGTCTACGGCGCTTCGGGCAAGACCCTGGCGCAGGTCGGCCTCCCCGCGCCTGCGCTGCCGCGCGGCTCGTTCGTGGGCGTGGAGGCGGTCGACACGAGGGGCGGCGAGGTGCGAGTCATCCTGCCCGAGGGGTGTGCGACCGCGAAGAGCCCTGACCCGTCCTTCGTGATGGCGCGATCGATCCGCGGCGCGGGAACGGTGATCGCGTGCATGACGATCGACGCCAAGTACCTCTCGAACACGAGCGCCAAGCTCGGCGTCGAGCTTGCCGTCGCGCGTGGCGAGTCGGTCGGGACGATGACCCCTGGATTTCCCGTCGCGGCGCTCGGCGGTGCGAAGGGCGAGGCGCTCGTTGACGTCGACGGCAAGGCCTGGGCGACGACGCAGTTCGAGCCTGCTGCGTTTGCTGGGGTTCCCGGAAGGTTCTCCGTGGTCGCGGCCCTCGACATGACGCGCATTCGTAGCGTCGTGCGGAAAAATCTGGGGCTCACCGTGGTGGTGCTCGTCATCGCTGCGCTCATCGCGATCGTGATGGGCTCACGGCTCGCATCATTGATGTCGAATGCGCTTACGCGCCTCAACGGCGCGTACAAGAACGTCGCGCGCGACGATTACACCCATGTCGAGGGCGTGAAGACGGGCGACGAGATGGAGGCCCTCGCCTCTGGTTTCAACGCGATGGTCGACGGCCTCCGCGAGCGCGACAAGCTGCGCGCTACGATGGGCAAGTACATGACGCAATCCGTCATGGACCACGTCATGAACGGCAAGGTGGAGCTCGGTGGGGAGCTGCTCACCGTCACGCTCCTCTTCTCGGACATCCGAAGCTTCACGTCGATCAGCGAGACCATGTCCGCACAGGAGCTCGTGAAGCTCCTCAACGAGTACTTCACCGAGATGGTGGCCGTTGTCATGGAGGAGGGCGGCGTCGTCGACAAATACATCGGTGACGCGATCATGGCGGTCTTCGGTGCGCCGGTGCCAAAACCCGATGACGCGCTGCGAGCTGTCCGTGCCGCTGTGCGCATGCGCCACGCGCTCGCCGTGCTGAACGAGAAGCTCGTGGCGAGGGGCGTCGCGCCGATCAAGACCGGCATCGGTCTCCACACCGGGGAGGTGGTCGCTGGGAACATCGGGAGCGAAGCCCGCATGGAGTACACCGTCATCGGCGATGCCGTGAACCTCGCCTCGCGCCTCGAGACCTCCACGAAGGAGCTCGGCACGGACGTCCTCATCAGTGACGACACGAATGCGCTTCTTGGCGAGGAGTTCGAGACCCGCGCGGTGCGTGAAATCACGGTGAAGGGGCGCGTGAAGCCGGTCATGGTCTACGAGGTCCTCGGCTTCAAGAAGAAGGCGGCGAGCGTGCACCCGCCCGTCTCCGCGCAGGCCTGACCCTGTTCGTGAACAGCGTGCGCGTGCGCGTGCACACGTCGCCCGGCGGCCCGATATCTCACGTTTTGGCGTGCTTTTGCCATGCCGCACACCTGCCACGTCCCTTGCTGAAGGAAGGGTCCGAACCCCTCACCGAACGAAAGAACGGTTCTGATCGTGAAGAAGATCGTAGTTTCCGGGCTGCTCGCTCTCTCCGTTGCCGCGGCCGTGATGCCGGAGACAGAGGCGGGCGCCGACGTGTGAATCGCGCTGCAGTTCGGGACGCCCGTGCCCGTCGAGTGCACGAACCCCGGCGGCTCTCAGGACGTCGGCAAGACCCCGACCCTGAAGAACACGACCGGCGCGACGATGAAGAAGGATTTCCTCGTCACGTGGTCGTCGTCGGACGGCGATCACAGCCAGATCCGTCTCGAGGCGATGGATGGATGGTTCGAGACCTCGCCGATTCGGTAGACCACGTGGGGGTGCGTGAGCTTCGCGATCGCGCGGGCCTCGACCATGAAGCGACCGCGTGCAGCTGGTGACGGATCGGCCGCGGATATGAGCTTGAGCGCCACTTGGCGATCGAGCCCAGTGTCACGCGCGAGATAGACGTGCCCCATTCCGCCGCTGCCCAGCACACGCTCGATGACGAACTGGTCGAACGAGGAAGGCCGTGTCAGCCCGGAGGGGCGGCGGGGAAGCTCGCGCTGAAGCGCGCGCCCTTGCCTTCGGGCCCCTGTTCGACACTTACCTCGCCGCCGTGGACGCGGGCGATCTCGCGCACGATGGAGAGGCCGAGCCCCGAGCCGTCATCGCGACGTCGCTCGCTAGCAGCCCGGAAGAACGGGTCGAACACGCGATCTCGCTCCTCGGGCGCGACGCCGGGGCCCTCGTCCAGGACCGAGATGTGGACCCTATCTCCGTCGCTCCGTGCTTCGACGGTCACTTGGCCGCCTTCGGGGCTGTGGCGCACGGCGTTGTCGATGAGGTTGCGGAAGAGCCGTTCGAGATCGATCGCGTGTCCGAGCACCTGCGAGCCGTCGGACTGGATCGCGAGCTCGACGTGCCGCAGTGTTGCCTCGCGTGAGACCCACGCCGCAGCGGCCTTGGCGACCTCCGCGAGCGCGACAGGGGTCCGCGACGGCTCGCGCTCGGCGCCGATCCGCGCGAGCGCCAGGAGATCCTCCGCGAGCGCCTTGAGGCGGCGCGCCGAATCGAGCGCCTCTTCGATCGAGGTGCGATACTCCTCGGCGCTTCTCGACTTGCGGAGCGCGAGCTGCAGCTCGCCGTAGAGCGACGTGAGCGGCGAGCGAAGCTCGTGCGCCGCATGCGCGATGAAGCGTTGCTGGCCCTCGACCACGATTTCGAGCCGGCGCACCATCTCGTCGACGTCGCGGGCGAGCTGTACGACCTCGTCGTCGCCGGAGCCGAGCGCGACGCGCGCCGCGAGGTCACCGTCCGCGACCTTGCGGGCCGCCGCCGCGATCGCCTCGTGCCCACGCGTCAGCTGCCGCACGACGCGCCATGTGACGAGCAGCGTGAAGCCGATCGAGAGCAGCGCGGCAACCAGCATGACCTGACGCAGGAAGGCGTTGTCCTTCTCGAGGTCGGAGCGCGGCGCCGCAAGGAGGAGCATCTCGTGCTCGTGCTCCGGAATTGCGACGAAGACGCCGCGCAGATGGTCGGCGCCGTACCAGAAGTCGAACGCGTTCCCCGGCGGGTGACTCACCGACGCGTAGCTCGGGGCGCCGGTCGCGAAGGTCGAGGTGATGTCGATAACACGCCCGTCATCCGCGTAAATGACGGCGAACTTCATGAGGCGGCCGATGTCGTCGGCCGCGGGGCCGGCGCGGGCCGTGACGTGGAGGGCGCCATGCTGCGCGGCGAGCTCGCCCGCCTCGAGGTGAGCCTCGGCGCGCAGCGCCTCGTCGAGCTGTCGCTCCTCGGAGCGCTCGACCACGAATGAAGCCGCTCCGAACGCGCTCGTCACGGTGACCGCGGTGGCCGCGGTGAGCGTGAGCACGAGTCGAGTGCGAAACTTCATCCGAAATTCATTTGGCGGGCGTAGCGGTCAGTCGATAGCCAGCACCGCGCACGGTCTCGATCATCCACGCGTGGTCGCCGAGCTTGTCGCGCAGGCGGCTCACGTGGACCTCGACGAGGTTCGAGCCGGGGTCGAAGCTCGTTCCCCATACGCGGGAGAGGAGCTCGGTGCGGGTCACGACCTTCTCGGCGTGGTGAACGAAGTCGAGGAGCAGCGCGTACTCGCGCGAGGTCAGGTCGAGCACCTGCCCGGCGAGCGTCACCTCGCGACCGACGCGGTCGAGCTCGAGCGCGCCGATGCCGAGCTTCGCGAAGCCGGCCGCCCGACGGACGAGCGCCCGGATGCGAGCGACGAGCTCCTCGACCTCGAACGGCTTCACGAGGAAGTCGTCGGCGCCGGTCTCGAGGCCGAGGACTCGCTCGCGGAGCTCACCGCGCGCGGTCAGCATGAGGATAGGGGTCGTCAGCCCGGCCTCGCGAAGCTGCCTGCAGACGGAGAGCCCGTCGACATCGGGGAGCATCCAATCGAGCACGATGAGGTCGTAGATCCCAGATGGCGCCTGCGCCAGAGCTTGCGCGCCCGTTGCGCACGCGTCTGCCGCGAACCCCTCCTCGACGAGCACCCGCACGAGGAAACGCGAGAGCTTTACGTCGTCCTCAACGACCAGGACCTTCACGGGCCTGAGGCTAGCATCGTGATCCGCGCGGCCAGCTACCTTACAGAAGCTTAATCCCCCGTTAATCTTGGAGAGTCGTGCACATGCGAGGCTACGGCGGTCATGACCGCGATCCGGCTTCTGCGTGGCGCTCTCTGCACAGCCACCTTCGTGGGATTCGCGGCAGCCTGTGTGGACGCCCACGCGGACGCCGAGAGCGTCGACGCTCCGTACGTCGCGCGGCCCGAGCACGATCTCTCGACATTGATGGAGCTCGTTCGTCGCCGCTCCCCGGGCCTCCAGGTCGACCTCCTCGCGGCGG
This sequence comes from Myxococcales bacterium, assembly GCA_025351875.1. Classification (GTDB taxonomy): domain Bacteria; phylum Myxococcota_A; class Polyangia; order Polyangiales; family Polyangiaceae; genus Labilithrix. The sequence continues at coordinate 36,324 of JANXVA010000564.1, forward strand.
ACCTCGCCCGCGCGGATGCGCGGCAGGCGCGGCTGCTCGGCAATCCAGTGCTCGATGCGACCTGGGGGACGATCCCGATCGGCGAGACCAACCCGCCCAACCTCGGTTCGCCACTGACGAGCATCCCCAGCTACTCGGTCGGCGTGAGTTACACGTTTCCGCTGGGCAAGCGTGGGCCCCGTCAGGAGCGTGGCAACGCCATCGCCGAGGGGGCGTCGCACGTCGCGGAGACTTCGACACGGGCCCAGGCGCTCGAGCTCGCGCGCATTCTGGGCAGGGTGGCGGTCACGCGCCTTCGCATCGACGGCCTTCGGAGCCTGGCGGCGCAGCAGCGCGCCGTCATCGACCTCACCCGCCTTCGTCTCAGCCAAGGTTTCGGCACGCCGCTCGACATCGATCGCCTCGAGATCGAGCTGAGCCGGAGCGAGCAGCAGGTGCTCGTGACCGAGGCGGACGAGCAAGCCGGCCTGACGGCATGCGCCGCGTACGTCGGAGTGCCGTGCAAGGCCCTCGCTTCCGCGGAAGAGGCTCGCGCGCTCGTCGTCGCATGGGCCAAGCGCGCAGGCGAGGGCACGCCTCACGTGGAGATGCGGCCCGACGTGCGCGCGCTCGACGCCTTCCAGCGCGCCTCGAGCGCGGAGGCCGACCTCGCCCGTGCCCAGGTGATTCCGGACCCGACCGTGCGCCTCGGATACACGTATGACCAGTTCACCGTCTCCGGTAACCAGGCCAACTCGCTCAACGTCACGGTCTCGCTCCCCGTGACGCTCTTCGATCACGGCCAGGCGCAGCTGCAGGCCGCCGAGGCGCGACGCGCGCGCCTCCAACAGCAGCGCGCGCTCACGCTCCGCTCGAGCACGACGCGCGTGGCCGCACTTCGCGAGCTCCTGCGCCTCCAGCAGAAGCGACAGGAAGCGATCGCGAAGACTCTCCCGCGCGCGCACGCCGTGCTCGACGACCTGCAACGCGCGGCCAACAGCCGACTCATTCCGTTCACCGACGTGATCCAGGCGCGCCGCACCCTCGACGAGCTCCTCGTCGAGGAGGCGGACAGTTACAGCGATTCCTTTCAGACCTCGGTGGATCTGATCGCAGAGATGGGACCCGCCGCACCGTGAATCAACGACCTGAAGACAATCGTCCGCACGAGCCATCCGCGGCGGAGGCCCCTCCCAGCCCGGGAAGCTGGCGTGGCCCGCTGGTCGGCGCGGCCGTCGGCATCCTCGTCTCGGCCGCAGGCTTCGGGGTCTTGTGGAGCAAGACGAAGCATCACTCCGAGACACCCGCGCCGGCATTCCAGGTCGACAAAGACCAGGTGAAGCTCGCACCGAGCGCGGTGCCGATGCGCTTCGAGACGGCCGTCGTGATTTCAGGCCCGCCTCTCCAGCGCGCACCCGTCACCGCGCGCGTCCAGACGGTCGAGGCTCTCACCGCACCGAGCTTCGCGCCGCTCGACGGTCGCGTCGTCGAGGTCCCAGTGAAGATCGGCGATCACGTGAAAGAGGGCGATCACCTCATGATGGTGGCCAGCGGCGACCTCGCTTCGCTCGTCAAAGAACAGAGCGCCGCGCGGCTGACCATCAGCACGAAAGAGGCGCTCGCGCAGCGGCTCCAGCTCCTCGTCGAGTCTCGCGCGGCATCGCAGAACGATCTCATGGTCGCGCAGAGCGAGCTCAACGAGGCGAAGCTCGCGGCAGGGGCTGCGGATGCGAAGCTTCGCTCCCTCACGGTGAAGCAGGCCGGCGAATCGACGTACTGGATCCTCGCGACCCGCACCGGCACGGTCGTTCAGCTCGACGCCATCCGCGGCAAGCAGGTCGGGCCGGACAAGGACAAGCCGGTTGCCACGGTTGCCGATCTCGATGAGGTGCTCGTCGTCAGCGACGTTCCGCAGCGCGACGCCGCGTCGCTGGCGGTCGGTGCGAGCGTCGCGGTCACGCAGCCCGGAAGCGGACAGGAGCCGATCCTGGGCACGATCGAGCTGGTCAGCGACGTGCTCGATGCCGAGCGTCAGACCGTGCCTATCCGCGTGCGCGTCAAGAATCCGCACCACGTCCTCCGGCCGAACCAGTTCGTCGAGGCCACGTTCGGACCGACGAACGCCGAGCACGTCCTCGTGGTCCCGTCGGAGGCGGTCGTGACCGACGGCGCGAAGAGCATCGTCTTCGTGCAGGTCTCGCGAGGGGTCCTCAAGCGTCGCGAGGTCAAGATCGGCCGGCAGACGAAGGATCGCGCGGAGATCGTATCGGGCCTGCACGAGGGAGATGTCGTCGTCGTGAAGGGCGCTCTCCTCCTGCTCAACGCGATCGACAGCGAGGGCTGAGTCGTGTTCGATCGAATCGTCACGGCGTGTCTCGGACATCGCCTCGCGGTGCTCGTCGCGACGTTGCTCGTGGGCGTGTGGGGCATCTACGCGTTCGAGGGCCTCACGATCGAGGCGTTCCCGGACCCTACCGATACGCAGGTGCAGGTCATCACGAGCAACCCCGGCCAGCCCGCAGAGGAGATGGAGCGTCAGGTCTCGATCCCCATCGAGCGCGCGGTCAACGGCATGCCTGGCCTCGCGCGCACGCGGAGCATCAACATCTTCGGTCTCTCCTTCGTGACGCTCACGTTCCGTGACGGCGTCGACGTCTACTTCGCGCGCGCACAGACGGCCGAGCGCCTGAGGCTCGTCGAGCTTCCCGAGGGCGTCGTCGCGCAGCTCGGGAGCGTGTCCACGCCCATTGGAGAGATCTATCGCTACACCCTCACCAACCAGGCGCGCGATCCCCTCGAGCTGCGCACCTTGCAGGACTGGGTGGTGCGCCCCGCGCTCCTTCAGGTCGACGGCGTCGCGGACGTCGTCAGCTACGGCGGTCTCGGAAAGGAGATCGAGGTTCACCCCGATCCCGTCGCCATGGCGGCCAAGCGCGTGACGATGGCCGACATCGAGGAGGCGCTCAAGCGCGCCTCGATCAACGCGTCCGGCGGTGTCCTCGAGCGCGGCGCAGAGCAGTTCGTGATCCGCAGC
>JANXVA010000611.1 GCA_025351875.1 Myxococcales bacterium
GTCGTGGCGGGTACGGGGGCCGAAGGCATCGGTGGCATCTCGCTCGTCGCGTTCCGTGCCCGCCGGGCGCGAAAGCTTTGCGCGGCACCGAACGTCTTGCCGATCCTAAGGCGCCGTCCGAAAATAATGGAACGCAAAGTCCATGGAAACATCATGGAAACCTGCGTTGAGGTACACCACCTCCGTGGCTACCGACCCTGCACGCATTGAGGAGATTCGCTCGCGCTTTCAGGACCTGGCGCCGGTGATGGACGAGCGAGTGACGCGGCTGTGGGCGGCCGGCGAGGCGAGGTCGCTTGGTCGTGGAGGCATCGCCGCGGTGACGAAGGCGACGGGCATCTTGGGCAAGCGTATCCGGTACGGCATACGCGACCTGGCGGAGATGCAGGACAGCCCTCCGAGCGAGCCATCGCGCGAACAGCGCGTCCGGCGTCCCGGTGCCGGGCGGAAAGCTCTTACGGAGATCGACGCGACCCTCGTGCCCGATCTCGAGTCGCTCATCGCCCCGTTGACGCGTGGCGACCCCGAGTCGCCATTGCGGTGGACTTGCAAGAGCGTGCGCAAGCTGGCCGAGGAGTTGCGCGAGATGGGACACGCGATCGGCGCGCAAAAGGTCAGCGAGCTGCTGCACGACTTGGATTACAGCCTGCAAGGGACGAGCAAGACCCGCGAGGGGAGCGCGCACCCCGACCGCAACGCACAGTTTGAGCACATCAACGCTCGGGCCAAGGCCTTCCAGCGTGCGGGTGAGCCTGTCGTTTCGGTAGATACCAAGAAGAAGGAGCTCGTCGGCGACTTCACCAACCGTGGCAGGGAGTGGCAGCCTGCCGGTGAACCCGTCCCCGTTCGGGTACACGATTTCGTCGACAAGCACCTAGGCAAGGCCGTCCCCTACGGGGTTTACGACGTCGCGCGCAACGAGGGATGGGTCAATGTTGGCATCAATCACGACACGTCCGAGTTCGCCGTAGAATCGTTGCGCCGCTGGTGGCGCCGCATGGGTCGCCACGCATATCCCGACGCGACACGATTGCTCGTGACCGCCGATGGCGGTGGCAGCAACGGCTACCGTACGCGGCTGTGGAAATTGGAGTTGCAGCGGTTTTCCGACGAGTCGGGTCTTTCGGTCACGGTCGCGCACTATCCACCTGGAACGAGCAAGTGGAACAAGATCGAGCACCGGATGTTTTGCCACATCACGCAGAACTGGCGGGGTCGTCCGCTGGAGAGCGTCGCAACGATCGTGAGCCTCATCGGAAGTACGACGACGAAGGCTGGACTCCGGATCAAAGCAGGTCTCGACAAGAATCACTACGAGAAGGCGATTCGCGTCTCCGACGACGAGCTTGCGAACATCAATATCAAGCCCCATTCCTTCCACGGCGACTGGAACTACACAATCCGTCCGGCGCCCGAGTAATGGATTCCGTAATTTATGGACGAGGCCTTAGTGTGCTTCGATCGGACCCCTCTCGATTGCCACCGTCGCGCGTGACCGCAGCTCCACCTGCGCACGCCAGCGACACAGAACGGCTTGCGGGCGCGTCAACCCGCAGTCTCCCGCGCCAGGCTTGGTGGACCAAGAGATCGGCGTCTATCGCGATGGATCCCACTCGCACGATGCGCGTCGGCGAGGCGATTGTCGGTCATCCGCGCCTCCGTCGTGCCGCGCTGCTTGTGAGCGGGGCCAGCCTCACGGCAACCTTCATCGTCGCGGAAGTCCGGCTCCGGCTCCGCGGCGAAGTTCCCGTTTCGACCGCCGTCGAGCGCACGCCAGCAGTAGTCCCCTACCTGGGGCAATGGCGAACCGCGTGGCTTGATGGGGATGCGCCGCTCATCAGAGCGGAGGCCGCGAGGGCTTGCGAAGCCAATCCCAACGATGCCCGTTCTCACCTCGCGGCCGTCGTTGCGACCCGCTTCTGGCCAACCCCGGCAACTCGAAAACACTTCGTCGATGCCGTGCGGCGACGCGACCAGCTTACGTCGCGAGAAACAGCATTTCTCGATGCCATCGCGCCGGGCATGACTGTTCCACCCGACTTCGTGCTTGCGAGCGGGAGGCTTCGGAAGCTGCTCG
>JANXVA010000322.1 GCA_025351875.1 Myxococcales bacterium
TCGATCGCGAGCTCGCCGCGCGCACGACGCTCCACGAGGACGCGGTCGAGCGGCCGCGCCGGTGAAGCGGAGGTCATGGCTTCCGTCTAGCGCATCACTGACCCTGGAGCACTGTCTTCACGCCGCTGGTCGCCCGGTCCACGAGCTTCGCCGAGAGGTCGACGGCCTCGCTGTAGCGGTAGACGCCGGCCTGCAAGGCGAGCAGCTCGCCGGGCCCGAGATCCTTTCCGCCTCCCTCGATGGCCTTTCGGACCACCTTTTCTCCTCTGTCTACCTCCCGCCCCAACCCGTGGAGCACCCGCGCAAAGGCGCTCTCGCCGGTGCCCGAGCCCGCTCTCGTTTCGGGCACCGCCAGCGCGGGCGACGGTGTCGCCACCCGCCGAACCTCTCCACCTATCCTCATACGCCGCCCGGTCGACCGCTCAGCTGCGCGGGTTGCGCGCATTCGTCAGCTGCCGTCGATGCCGCCTCGCTTCAGCGCCCTGGCCACACCCTCGATCGCGCGCGCATGGAGCCGGCTCGCCCACGACTTCGAGAGGCCGAGCTCGCGCGCCGTCTCGTCGAACTGGACGTCTTCGAAGTAGTGGCGCTCGAGGAGGCGCCGCTCGGCGTCGGGGCGCTCGGCGATCGCGGCACGGATGCGTTCGAGGAGCTCCGCGCGGCCGACGGCCTCTTCGGGGGTGTCCTTGGTGTCGTGCGCGTGGTCGAGCGCCTCGCCCGAGCGCATCGTCAGGAAGCCGAGCGCCATCGCCATCGCCGCCGTGCCGAGCTGATCGGCGATCTTCGCGTCGGCGTCGGTGTCCGTCCTCACGGGAGCGGCGGCCTGCTCCTCGGCGGCGTTCTCGTGCACGCGATCGGCGGCCTGCACGGCGCGGAGCTTGCGATAGACACGGCGCGGAAGATTTCCGTGCGAACGGACGGCATCGATCATCGCGCCACGAATGCGGAGGTTCGCCCAGCGACGGAACGGCACGCCGCGGTCGGGCTCGAAGCTGCGCGCGGCGGCGAGCAGTGCCTCGCGACCCTGCGAGGCGAGATCGTCGAACTGAACGTACGGCCCGAACTGCCTCCGGATCTGTCGCGCGAGCATGTCCACGAGCTCGAGCCCGTCCTTCAGACGTGCGAGCACCTCGGGCGAGTCCGGGGCGGGCTTGAGCGGCGTGGGCGGTTCGACCATCGAGCTACGGATCTTCTCTTCGTGAAAATCCCAGGTGCGTGGACGTGAAGTCAAGGATGGGATGCATCTGCCCGCATGCTCGTGTGGGGAAGATGGAAAGTGCCCGTCGTGACTTCCGGTCTGGCACAACGATGCTAGGGTTCGCGATCGTCCGAACGATGACTGAAGGCAACAAGCCGACCGACAGGGACGTGACGTCGGTGCGCCTCGCAGCGAGCGAACGCGTGACCTCCCTCGATCCCCGCACTCATGCCGCCTGGCGGACGTGGTTGGCTGCGCTTGCGAAGGACGCGGCGGCGGCGACCGCGGCGGCGCTCGCCTATGAGTCGCTCTCGCCCGAGGGTCGCGATGCGTGGCTCGACGCGCTCGAGGTCGACGCGCCCAACGTCGACGTGCCGAAAATTGCGCTCTATGCGCCGCTGCTCGGGGTCGAGCAGGACGACGACCGTCGCGAGCGCATCGCCGCGCACGTCACCGGCGCACCGCGGAAGAGCACGCCTCCGAGCGCGCGGGTAGCGACGCTCCACGGCGAACCCAGCGACGGCGACCGCGTCTGCCTCATCGTCTCGCCGCTCTACCTCGACTTCGTCGAGCTCCTCTTCTGTCGTTACGCTCAGGACGAGGGCGTGCGCGAGGCGCGCCACGAGTGGCTGGTGCACAAGGACGAGGTCGAGGTCTGGTCGCGGCAGCTCGGCGTGACGATGGCGTCGGCCCCCCTTCAGCTCGTCATCGACGAGCTCGCGCACGCGGTCGTCGCGGACCGGCGCGCAGGCCGCAAGGCGCCGGACGCCCTCATGGTCTACAGCGACCTCTTCGCTCCCGACCTCCCTCGCGAGGCGGGCACATCGCCAAGCTCGGACAATGAGTGAGTCGGCACCTGCGGATCGTCGCTGCGGTTCGTGCGCTCGATTCGTGCGCGTGGTCGAGAAGATCGACGCGAACGGAGAGGTGAAGCGCGTCGGCGAGTGCCTCCTCGGTGTGTGGCCGTCGCCGCTCTACTCGACGAGCACGTGCTCGCAGTACGTCCAGCGCGGCACGTTCACCGCCAAGCCGCAGGCGCCCGAGGCCCGCCGGGGTGGGCGCAGCTTCGGAGGTCGCGCGCTGCGCGTGGCGCCCGACTCGGAGACGACGAATGAAAAGCTCGATTTCGTTTTGCCGGAGGAGCTGCTCGACATGAACGCCGACGAATTCAGGGAAATCCTCCGTGAGGTGATCCGCGACGAGCTCGGGGTCTCGGCCACGCCGCTCGGCATGCGCTGGGAAGGCGGTGAGGTCATCCTCAAGCCCGGCAAGGAAGGCACGCAGGAGAAGCGCATCCCGATCGAAGCGCTCTTCAGCAAGGTCGTGATGATCCGCGACAAGCTCCGCGTCCTCGAGCAGAAGCTCAACGCGCATTCGAAGCTGACTGCCGAGGAGAAGGTCGCGATGCAGCAATACATCACCGGCTGCTACGGCTCGCTGACCACGTTCAACGTCCTCTTTGCGAACAAGAGCGACAATTTCGTGGGCCAGAAGGGCGACGACTAGACTGGTCCGGATGAAGGTCGGCGGAGCACTGCTCGCAGCACTCGTCGCGGTCACCACTGCGGGCGTCGGCTGTGGGCCGAAGACGACGGAGCCACCGGTCGGCACGTCGGACAAACCGGGCGCGGCGTTTCCGGATCGACCGGTGACGTACGCGTTCGACACGCTCGATGAGCGCCCGGTGTCGTCCGCGGCGCATCGCGGGAAGCCCACGATCCTGGCGTTCGTGACGACCGGCGACATCGTCGGTCAGGCGCAGGTCGACTACCTCGTCGCGATGGCCAAGAACGACAGCGCGAAGGTCAACTACGCGCTGATCGCGATGCATCCGCGCAAGGAGATCATGCTGGTCGAGGCGTATATGTCGGCGCTGAAGGTCGAGTTCCCCGTCGCGCTCGGTGATGCGTCTGCGATGACGCCGCAGGGGCCGTTCGGGGAGATCGCGGCCGTGCCGACGATCGTGGTGCTCGACCGCGACGGCAAGATCGTATGGAAGCACACAGGCCTCGCGAAGAGCGACGAGCTCCGCAGCCACATGCACCGAGCGCTCTAGCGTTGGGCTTCGCCCCTCGCTTCGCGAGCCTCCGCATTTCGCGACCTGGCCGGCGTGATTCGCCTGCGGCGAACGGCGTCGCAGACGGCGCCGACTTCACGCCTGCGATGCGTGAGGCTCTGAGCTTCCCCTCGTGAGGTATCGAAAGTGCATCTCAGCGAGTAACGGCGTGCGTTGCGCACGCCGGTCGGCGCGCAGCGCCGAATCTCCCTGGGTGAGGCTCGTCGCGGAGCGACGAGGGGGACCGGAGGTCCCCAACAAGAAGACTACTTGGTGGGTTCGACGAGGGGGGCCGACGTCGAGGAGCCCGCGCCCCAGAAGCTGAGGCCCGACGGCTTGTTCGGCATCGCGATGATCTTCGTCGCGAGCTGCGACGTGCCGAACGTCACCTCGAAGAGCTCGCCGCCGTCGTTGAAGCCGTAGATCTTGCCGCCCCAGAACGAGAGGCCGAAGACGTTGTGGTGCTCGATCGAGCCCCAGTTCTTCACGAGCTTGCCCGTCGTCGGGTCGACCTCGACGAGGCAGTCGTTCGTCGTGCACGTATTCCCCGTGCCCTTGACGGTGAGGTACGTCTTGCCGCCCTTCACGGACACGATGTCGCCGCTCGACTTGAGACCGCCGCCTAGCGCGCCGATCGTCGTCTTCGCGCCGGACGACGTGTCGATGCGGACGTAGTTCGCGTCCTCGTAGCCGACGAGCGCCTCGGAGGTCGCATCGACGGTGCCCTTCGGCACGAACGAGAGCGAGTTCGGGTCCGAGCCCTTCGCGATCTCCGTGCAGACGGCGGTGGCCTTGTCGACCTTGTAGAGCGCGTTGTTGCTGGTCGCGAAGAGGTTCGACGCCTCGTCGAGCGCGATGTCGACGATCTGCGTGCAGCCGTCGAAGTCGCCGACCTCGGTGACCGCGTTGGTCTTCGGATCGAGCTTGAAGAGCGTGGTCGCGCTGTGCCCGTAGATCTCGTTCACCTCGGAGGGGTTCACCGCCGGCGGCGCGGGGTTCTTCGGCTCGAAGCCGACGCTCGGCGCGGGGGCCGCGGTCGCGGCGGGGTCCGCAGGCGCGGGCGTCTCGTCGAAGCCGGGCCGGGCGGTCGAGGAGCCACAGCCCGCCGCCACCGTTGCAACGAGGGCGAAGGAGGCGAGGGGGCCGAGCGGACCGAGAGCGCGAAGGGCGTACATGAGTGGCGGGACGCTAGCGCGGCCCAAGGATCACGCCACGATACGACCGCGTCTCAACAGCGGAGAGTGTCAGAAGGTGCGAGGCCGCCACCCCCGGCCATGCACGCGTCACGTGTGCGTCGCGCGCCCCCGGATCTCGGCCGAGAGTGAGGTTTTGACGACCTTTCCGAGGGTATTTTTGGGAAGCTCGGCGAGGAAGAGGACGTCCTTCGGGACCTTGTAAGGAGCAAGTCGCTCCCGGACGAAGCTGCGGAGGGCTGCCTCGTCGCAGGGAGCCTCGGTCTCCCGTCGAACGACACACGCCACCACCCGGTCACCCCACTCCTCGTCCGGCAGGCCGATGACCGCCACCTCGGCGACCGCAGGATGCTCGCGGAGGACCTCCTCGATCTCGAGCGCGCTCAGCTTGTAGCCGCCGCTCTTGAGGATATCGACGCTCGTGCGACCCAGGATCTTGAAGGGCCCGTCCGGCGACCCGTCGCGCGTGACCGTGTCGCCGGTCTTGAACCAGCGCGCGCCGCCGTCGGGGTCGTCGGCGAATGCGCTCTTCGTCTCCGCGTCGCGCCGGTGGTAGCCCGCGAAAACGGACGGGCCGCGGATCCAGAGCTCGCCGGTGTCCGCCGCCAGCCCGTCGTCGCCGACGATGCGCGTCTCCACGCTCGGAAGCGGAAAACCGACACATCCCGGGAACCGCTCGCCGTCGAGGCGGTTGGTGATGCCGACCCCGATCTCCGTCATGCCGAAGCGCTCGAGCGGGATCGCTCCCGTGATCGTTCGCCAGCGCTCCGCGAGCGTCACGGGGAGCGCAGCGCTGCCGCTCGTCGCGAGGCGCAGGGCACGCGCGTTCGTCGACCATCGCGTCCTTGCTCCTTCGTCGGCGGCGTCGAACGCGACGAAGAGCCGGTGGTACATCGCCGGGACGCCCATGAAGACGGTCGCGTCGTGCATCGCATCCCAGACTGCAGGCGCGTCGAACGTGGTGAGCCTCGTCGTTGCGCCGGCGCCGAGCGCCGTGAGGAGCGCGATCGCGAGGCCGTGCATGTGATGGAGAGGGAGCGCGTGGAGCAGCGTATCGGTCGGCCCGAAGCCCCACGCCGCGCCCACGAGCTCCTGCTGCACCTCGAGGTTCATGTGCGTGATGACCGCGCCCTTGGGCTTGCCGGTCGTGCCGCTCGTGTAGAGCTGGACGGCCGGGGAGTCTCCGCCTGCGGAGAGCGCCGCGGCGGTCACCGCGCCGATGTCCTCCTTGCTCGCGAGCAGCGGCTCGAGCGCCTGTACCTCGCAGATCGATGCCAGTGCACCTGCGAGCTCGGCATGCTCCGCCGAGACCAGGACCAGGCGCACCTCGGCGTCCTCGCAGAAGTAGCGGGACTCGGGCACCGGATGGAGCGGCGAGAGCACGACCACGCACCCGCCTGCGAGCAGCACGCCGAAGAACGCCTCCACGAAGCGCGCGCCGGGGGCGACGAGGATCGCGACACGCTCGCCGCCGAGCGAGGGACGCCCTCGCAGGAGCGCCGAGGCGAGCCGGATCGAGCCGGAGACGACGGACGCGTACGAATGGCTACCCGAGGCGTCGAGCACCGCCGCACGAGTCTCGGTCGCCGTGGTCTCAGCCGCACGATCGAGCCAGCGCGACGTCAGTGTGCTCATGCGTGGGCCATACTACGAGCCGACGGGCGCGACGAGCCGCGCGCAATTCGCTACGATCGCCCTCGTGACAGGCGCGCTCCCGACGTCCGATCGGCCCGCCCTGCGCGGGACAGTGCTCGCGCTGGTCTCCGCGGTGGCGTTCGGCATCGCGACGCCGCTCGTGCAGCGATTCAGTCATGGCGTAGGGTCGTTCGCGACCGGCGCCCTCCTCTACACCGGGGCGGCCGTGGTGGGCCTGGTCTCGAAGTCGAAGGACGAGGCCAAGCTGGGTCGCGAGCATCTGCGACGCGTCGTCGCGATCGCCGTCCTCGGTGCGGGGCTCGCGCCGGCGGCTCTCGCGTGGGGCCTCGCGCGGACGAGCGGAACGGCGGCGTCGCTCATGCTCAACCTCGAGGCGGTGTTCACGCTCGTCCTCGCTCGCCTCTTCTACGCGGAGCACGTGGGCCGTCGCGTCGGTGGCGCCGCCGCGCTCCTGGTCGCCGGTGGCGCGCTCCTCGTCTTCGATCGCGGCGGGCCGGGAGGCGGCGCGCCCTCCGTCCTCGGGCTCGCCGCTGTAGCGCTCGCTGCGCTGGGGTGGGCGATGGACAACACGCTTGCGAAGCCGCTCTCCGAGCTCGACCCCGCGGCGGTCGTCGCGGCCAAGGGGGCGCTGGGCGCGATGCTCTCCTCGTGCGCGGCGCTCGCGCTTGGGGAGGCGTGGCCAGCGCCGTTGCCGATGCTCGGCCTCGTCCTCGTCGGAGCGACCGGCTACGGCGTGAGCCTACGGCTCTACCTCAAGGCGCAGCGTGCGCTCGGGGCCGGCCGCACCGCGTCGGTCTTCGCGTCGGCGCCGTTCTGCGGTGCGCTCGTGGCGTGGGCGCTCGGCGAGCCCGCAGGTGTGTACGCGGCGGCGGCGGGCGCGGTGATGGCCATCGGCCTCGTGCTGCACATGACGGAGCGTCATGAGCACGAGCACGCGCATGACACGATCCTGCACGAGCATGCGCACCGGCACGATGATGCCCATCACGAGCACGTGCACGAGCCGATGCCCGAGGGCGAGCACACGCACGCGCACCGGCATGGGAAGATGGTGCATCGCCACCCGCACGTTCCGGATGTCCATCACGGGCATGCCCACGATGCCGTGCCCGAGAGCGAGAGCCCGCACGGGCACGGGCACACGCATTAGCTCCACTCAGCCGTCCGCTGCAGCGTAGTCGATCTGGTGCGCGTCCTTGGCCACCGCCGCCGCCGCTTTCTCCTTCGGCAACGTTCGGCTCACCGCCCAGTAGAAGATCGCCAGCGAGAATGCGATCGCCACGGCAAGATCGACCCAGTCGGGCAGGATGTTCATCGATCCCGCTCCGTAGCGGCCAACCGCGCCGAGGAGTACCTGGCCCGCGAGCCATGGTCCGATCCATACGGCGTTGCGGATCGTTTGCCCTGCGTCGGTGCCGGCGCGCTTGGCTCCGATCGCAAACAGCGCGAGCCCGAGGAGCATGGCCAGCGCCAGCTTCCACGTCGTCTCGAAGCCACCCCAGTAGATGATGAGGTTCGCCGAACAGAAGCCCGCCGGGAGAAGAACACGAGGCATGGGCATCCGGTACGAACGCGGCCGATCGCCATCCACACGGTGAAGGGCCGCCAGCGTCACCGGCGCGAACGCATACATGATCGCGGTGGCTCCCGTGACCACGTTGACGAGCGCAGACCAGCTCTTGAAGGGGCCGAGCGCGACCATCCCGATGACCGACCCGACGAGGATGGACACGACGGGCACGCCTTTGGCGTTCGTGCGCGCGAGGGCGCTCGGCATCTCGGGCTCCTCGCCGAGCGCATAGGAGAGACGCGCCGTCGTGCCCACGTAGATGACGCCCGTCCCTGCCGGGGAGACGACGGCATCGATGATGAGCATCTTGGCGAGCCAGCCAGCGCCCACCGCGAGCGCCAGCGTGTACCAGGCGCCGTAGTCGGACGGGTCGGATCCAAGCGGCTTCTTCCAGCCGTCGGCGATGTTGGCCGGGTCGAGCCCTCCGATCATCACGAGCTGGAGCGCCGAATACAGGACGGCACCGATGGCCATGGCGGTGAGGATTGCGCGCGAGAGGTCTCGCTTCGGATCGCGCGCTTCTCCCGCCAGCTGGACCGCCTGCTCGAAGCCTTGCAGCCCGAACACGACGCCCCCGGTGAGCGCGGCGAAGACCCCGTGGAAACCGAACGGCATGAAGCCGCCACCGGCGTGGAAGTTGGCCGGGTTGAACTGCAAGTAGGCCACGACGCCCACGGCGAGGACGGGCACGGCCGTCTTCCAGATCACGACGATCGCGTTGCTCTCGGACATGAACTTGGCGCCCGCGAGGTTCATCGCCGTGAAGAGCACCATCAGGATCAGCGCGACGACGAGCCCGGTGCCGTTCAGGAGGCCCGCGTTGTCGCCGACCTTGTGGATCATGTTGAAGTGCTCGTTGACCCACGTGACGCTGTTCACGTACGTGATCGCGGCGAGCACCTCGATGGGCGCGATGAAGACGGCTTGAAGCCACGCCGCCCATCCCGCCATGAAGCCTGCGATCGGCCCGTGCGAGTAGTAGGGGAACCTGCCAGACCCTCCTGCCACGGGGTAGGTCGCGCCGAGCTCCGCGTAGGCTAGCGCCAGGAGCGACAGCATGAAGGCCGCCAGCATCCACGACAGGACGGACGCTGGGCCCGCGACCTTCGCCGCGTTGAGCGCGCCGAGCAGCCACCCCGAGCCGATGATCGAGCCGAGAGAAACGAACATCAGCCCATAAAGGCCGACCGATCGCTTCAGGTGTCCGGGCGCATGAGGCTCTTTCGAGGTGGGCACGGGCCCATAGTGCCAAGGATTCGGTCGTTGGAGGCGACTTAGCGAGTTTTCGCTCTGGCTCCCGGAAAACACGACCCCCAGCAGCAGGAATTCCAGCCCCGTCGGGAATCGACGCCTCGTTGGGGCTACGATTGAGTTGAAGGTTCGGCTCCTCGTCGGTCAAGACCTGGGGAAACCAAGCTTCGTTTTCGGAGGAGGATGACCATGCGTCTTGCCATCTGTCTCGCGTCGTTCGCGCTCGCTGCCGTTGCCTGTTCGAGCTCCAAGGCGTCGAACCCGAACTCCACCGTTGAAGGCAAGGTCGCAGCGTCGACGTTCGCACTCGGCGCGCCGACGGCCGTCGAGGCCATCAATGAGTCGGGCGCGCGGACGCACGCGGCGCTGGCGGCTGACGGCACGTTCAAGCTCGTGGTCGCCAAGGGCCACGTCTATCGGCTCGTGACCCTCACGCCGACGGGCGAGGTGCCGCTCGTGTTTCCGCGCAACGGTGGGCGTCTCGACAGGGCGTTCCGGGTCTCGTCGGGCGCGGCGGTCGTGTCGCTCGGGAACGTGCGCCACTTCGACAAGGCCCCCGTCTCGGGGTTCACGGTCATGAGCGCCGTGGCTCCTGCTCCGAGCGGCGCTCAGCAGAGCGGTGGTGCGCTGGGAGAGTGCGTCGACGGTACGATCATGGGCACCGGGGCCGCATGCGTCGACGACGAGGGGAAGACGGAGTGTGAGGGCGGAAACGCCGGCGCGGACGATCAGGCCGACGGCGAGTGCGTCAACGGCAAGGACGCGAAGACGGGCGCCGCGTGCACCGACGGGGACCAGCAGGGCGAGACTGCCGACGCTGCGCAGCCCATGGCGATCCCCGAGAAGAACCCGCCGAACGATGTGTCGGGCTGCAACGACGGCGAGAACGACGGCGAAGAGGCCGACGACTGAACGGCGCAGCAGGTGGTGACGCGCGCTAACCAATGCCTCGGGGTCGCGTTCGCATTCGCGGCGTTCGCGAGCCCCCGCACCGCTCGCGCGGACCGTTCCGCTTGCGGCGAGCTCGGCATTCGCGTGGACGGCGAGCTGTCACCGCGCTGGAGTGATGCCGTCGGCAGAGCCTGCGTCGAGCTCGCGAACGTGCCCGGTCGAGACGAGAGCGCGCGCGTGCGCCTGGCTCTGGTCGATCGCGAGCTCTCGATCGAGGTGAGCCTCGCGGACGGCCGCTTCGCGTCGCGGCGTCTCGCGTCGCCAGCCGCGCTTCGTCCCACACTCGAAGCGCTCCTCGTGGTTCCGCGGCTCGGTCCTCGAGAGCCGTCGCCGGAGCCCGCGCCGCCGAAGGCCGTCACGGCCGACGATGCACCGACCACCTCGATCACCACCACCACGGCGTGGCCGCGCCCGGACGAGGACGGCGCTCTGCGGCCGGCGAGAGGTGCCGAACCGAGCATCGGGGTGGAGCTCGGCGGGGGCGTCGGAGGTCGTGTGGCCGCGCACGGGTACCTGTCACTCGCGCCCGCGGGCTTCGCCGAGATCCGCGTCGGCTCGTGGCTGCTGGGAGCGCTGATTCGCTGGGACCTCATCGGAGCGAAGAGCGCTCCGCGGGTGGATGTCTTCGAGATGGAGACGGTCGCCGCAGGGCTCCTCGTCGGTCATCGCAGCTCGGTCGGCTTCGGCACGGTCGACGTTGGACTCTCTCCGCGAATCGCGGTCGAGACACAGACCTACGAGAACAACGGCGGCGAGCAATCGCTGAGCGCCACCGACGTACGCCTCGGCAGCTTCGCGCGTCTGGCCCTCGGAAGGTCGACGTTGCGCGCGATCGCCGAGCTCGACGCCGACGTATCTCCGTCGCGCCTGCGTCGTGTCGTGCAGCTCGATCCGCTCCTGCCAGCGCTGCCGGCGTGGAGCGCGGGGCTCAGCGTAGGCCTCCTGTGGGGGGCGCAGTGAGGCAGCCGCTGAAGCTCGTGCCGCCCGCGAATCCGGGCTCCGAGGACGACCGCGTGCTCGCGCGCGTCGCAGGCGGAGATCTCGGCGCGCTGGGAGCGCTCTACGACCGTCACGCCCGCGCGCTGCTCGCCTTCGCGTCTCGCGCCGTCGGATCCAACGAGGCCGAGGACGTCGTTCAGTCGACCTTCATCCGCGCGGCCAAGGCCGCGTCGAGCTACGACGGACGGGCCGCGAGTGCGCGGTCCTGGCTCTTCGGTATCGCCGCTCGGCTCGTGCAGGAGCGTCGACGTTCGTTTGCTCGTCTCGCGCGCGCGCTCTCGCGCTTCGACCTGTCGGCGAGCTCACCACCCGAGGCCGAGGACCAGAGCGACATGAAGAAGGCGCTCCTCCGGCTGAGCGAGGCGAAGCGTGTCGTCCTGCTGCTTGCCGAGGTCGAGGGATTCACGTGTGAGGAGATCGCGACGATGCTCGGCGTACCCATCGGCACAGTGTGGACGAGACTTCATCACGCCCGTCGCGACATGCGCGCGTTCTACGAGGAGACCTCGCGATGACGACGACGTGCCATCGGTCCTGGGAAGTCGAGGCGGCGCGCGACGGTCGTCTCACGGGAGAGGCGCGCGCGAGCTTCGATGCGCATGCGGCCGGCTGTCCGTCCTGCAGGGGCGCCGCGAACGGGCTCGAGTCTCTCGCGAACGGGCTCCGCGGCCTCGGCTCTGCGGAGGTGGATGATGTGTCCCTCCGGAGGCTCCGTGGCCGGGTGCTCGAGGCGGTCGATGCGGAGCAGACCGGCCGCGTCGAGGTAAGAGCACACCGCGCGCGATCGAGCGCGAGGATCGCCGCGCTGGTGGGAGCTGCAGCCGTGGTCGCCGTCGTGGCGTTCTTCTCCCTCCCGGGATCGAAGGCCGCCGCTCCCGCGCTCGTGGCGTACGAGCGCCCGGCCGCGAGCGCGGAGACCCGTGTGGAGGTGGAGGCAGGAGCGGGCGCGCGGTACACGCGGACGGTCTCCGGGGACGTGGAGCGCTTCGACCTCGTCGACGGCACGTTGCGGCTCCGCGTCGTCCGCGCGGCCGGAGGGCGTCGGGTGCTGGTCAAGGTGCCCGATGGAGAGATCGAGGACGTGGGCACGACCTTCGAGGTCGTCGTTCGCGACGGGCACACCGAACGCGTCGGCGTGGACGAGGGCCGTGTGGTCGCGCGCCTCGCGGCGCTCGCGCCCGTGACGGTGGAGGCCGGGAGCGTATGGACACGGAGCGTCGTCGCGATCGCGGTTCCTCCGTCGGCCGCCGACGCGAGCGCGCCCGTTTCCACGAGGGCGAACGGCAAGGCGCGCACGGAGGCTGACCGCGAGGACGCGGCGTACCTCGAGGTGCTGCGGTTGCTCCGTGAGGGCCGCGAGGGCGAGGCGCAATCTGGCGCAGACGCCTACGTGCGATCCTTCCCGGCGGGGTTTCGGCGCGAAGAGATGGAGCGCGTCGCGCGAGGCCGCGCCGGGGAGCGGCAACTTCCCTGAGCGACGGTCGCCGCGCGAGTGGTAGCGTGCAGCGATGGCTGCCAACGAAACGAAGCCTTCGCCGGAGCGCGACCATACGGACGAGAGCCTTCGCGCCGAGCGTGAGAAGACCGACCGCGCGCTCGCCGAGAGGAAGAGTGCTGGCGACGCGGTTTGCGAGGACGCCGACACGGTGGTCGAACGCGCGCGAGAGAATGCGGACGCCGTCCTGGTCGCCACTCGCCAGCAGGCCGACGGGGCGGCCCCGTCGAGCGCAAAAGCCGCCGAGCCCCTGCGTGACATCGTCGAAGCGCGTGTGCTCGAGGACGACGCTCTCCGAGCCGAACGCGATGCCGCCGACGAGCGCCTCCGCCGCGAGCGCGCCGAGAACGCGCGGGTCCTCTCGGTGCTGCTGCCGCTCGAGCGAGACAAGACGGACAGGTACCTCCTCACGGAGCGCGCTCGCTCGGACGAAGCCGTCGCGCACCGCGACGACTTTCTCGGCATCGTCGCCCATGATCTGCGCAATCTGCTCGGAGGGATCGTCATGAGCGCCGGTCTCCTGGCGGACAGCGCGCCCGAGGGCGAGGCCGGCAACGCGACGGACGTCGGAACGAAGCGCATTCAGCGCTACGCGGCGCGCATGAATCGCCTCATCGGAGATCTCGTCGACGTCGCGAGCATCGAAGCCGGCAAGCTCAGCCTGGCGCCCGAACGCGGCGACGCGAGCGCGTTGACCGTGGAGGCGGTGGACATGTTCAGGGGCAGCGCGTCCGCGAAGGGCATCACCCTGCAGGCCGTGCCCATGGCGCCGCTCGAGGCGGAGCTCGATCACGATCGGATGATTCAGGTGCTCGCCAACCTCATCACGAACGCGATCAAGTTCACTCCAAAGGGCGGCTCGATCTTGGTGCTAACCGAGCACACCGATGCTGAGCTTCGCTTTTCCGTCCGCGACGACGGCGTGGGGATCCCCGACACGATGCTGGAGGCGATCTTCGAGCGCTTCTGGCAGGTCGGCAAGAACGACAAGCGGGGCGTCGGCCTCGGCCTCTACATCTCGCGCTGCATCGTCGAGGCGCACGGCGGAACGATCCACGCGGAGAGCAAGCTGGGCGAGGGAAGCACCTTCGTCTTCACGGTTCCTCTGCGATCCGTGCGGTCTGCCTGAGTCTGCAGGCAGGCAGCGAAGTGAGCCCTAAGGATTGATCTTCGACCACCCGCCATCGGGCGGCGGGGGAGGTCCCGTGAGGACGGGAGGTGCTTTCGGCGCTTCGAGCTGCCTGTCGACCGCGTCGTTGTAGAGGTTGATGGCGTCGTAGTGGTGGGCCGGAGCCGCCGCGATGAAGCCGAGTCCGACGCCCATCCCAACCAGCCCGCACGCGAATCCTCCGAGGACCAGTGCGTTCGCCGTGGAGTGGTCGTTCGATCGATCATCGATCGTGCTGAAGCCAGCCGCCAGTGCGGTCGTCAGGCACGCGCTCGCCACGATGGATGCGATGACCCCTCCGACCAGGTCTTTTTGGTACGCGGCGGCAGCCTCTTCGGCGGCGGGGACGCCGCTCACCGCCTCCTTGAGGCCGCTGCCGAGGAAGCCGCTGGAATAGGTTCGTCCGTCGCGCGAATAGGCCATCGCTCCGTTGTCGACGACGATCGCAAGGTGCCGACCCGAGGGTGTGAAGGTCGTCGAGCAGCCGGAGAGGAGGGCACCACCCACGACGACGAACGGAAGCAGAGGAGGCCGCATGAAGCGACGGAGTCGTAGTGGAGGTCGACCCGCGCGTCGAGATGCCCGTGGGCCTCGAGCACCACGATGGGCACCGGGCTTGCGGCATGGGCGTCGGTCAGTAGACTCCCGACCGTGACGAAGAAGGCCCGTAAGCATGGCGACGATCTCCGCGGTGCGAGCAAGCTCGCGGTCGAGGCGATCACGCGCGTGACCGAGGTGGTCGAGGGAATGCACACCACGATCGCGAGCGGTCCCGCCGTCCTGGGCAAGCCGCTCTCGGGCCCCGCGCGCGTCGTCAACGGGCTGGTCTACGGCGGGATCCGCGGCGTGACGCGCCTCGTCGGCAGCAGCATCGAGCGCGCGCTCACGCCACTCGCCCCGCTGCTCGGCGAGAGCGCACCAGGACCCGAGCGCGAGGCGGTGCTCGCCGCTCTCAACGGCGTGCTCGGCGACTACCTCGCCGAGACCCAGAACCCGCTGGCGATCGAGATGAGCCTGCGTCACGACGGACAGCCGCTCGAGCTCGACGAGGAGGCGCTGCGTGCGGCTCTTCCTCATGCGAGCGGCAAGCTGCTCGTCCTCGTCCACGGCTCGAGCATGAACGACCTCCAGTGGGATCGGCACGGACACGATCACGGCGGCGCGCTCGCGCGCGACCTCGGGTACACGCCCCTGTACCTCCGCTACAACAGCGGCCTCCACGTCTCCACGAACGGGCGCGAGCTCGATGCGCTGCTCGGGCGCCTCGTCTCCGCGTGGCCGGTGCCGGTCGACGAGCTCGTGATCCTCTCCCACAGCATGGGCGGGCTCGTGGCGCGCAGCGCTTGCCACTACGGCGACGCGCACGCATGGCGCGGCAAACTCACGAAGCTCGTGTTCCTCGGCACACCCCACCAAGGCGCGCCCCTCGAGCGCGGCGGAAACTGGGTCGACGTGCTCCTCGGGGTAAGCCGCTACAGCGCGCCGCTCGCCCGTCTCGGTAAGCTCCGGAGTGCCGGCGTCACCGACCTGCGCTTCGGTAACGTGCTCGACGAGCACTGGGCCGGCCGCGACCGCTTCGCGCGCCTGGGCGACACGCGTGGCGAGCTGAGGCTGCCCGAGGGGGTGCAGTGCTACGCGATCGCGGGCACCACGTCGCCCGAGGGTCGAAGCAATCCCTTCGGCGACGGGCTCGTGCCGGTCGACAGCGCGCTCGGCCGACACGACGCGTCGCACCTCGCGCTCGACTTTCCAGACTCGCACCAGTGGGTTGGTCACGGGATCGCGCATCTCGATCTGCTGAGCCGCCTCGAGGTCTACGCGAAGCTCCGAGCGTGGCTCTCGCCACGCTGACGGCAGAATTCCGCGAGCAGCCTGCGAGGCCGCGCGCGCGTGAGTCAGAGCGCTTCCCGACGCACGATCAGGTTCTTCATCGGGGTCGGTACACTCCGTGGAACGCGTCGTCCGCGGGCCCGAGCTTCGAGAGAACGAGCTCGGGAGGCGTCGTGCCTGGGCTGAACGATGCCCACTGCTTCGCGCCGGCGTCATAGAGCCACGTGTCCCGCCGGTAGCCGCCTTCCATCGCGCCCGAGGTGCCGGCGCCCCACGAGGAGTCGACCTCGAGAGCACGATGGGGGCCAGCCGATGCGAGGAAGGCCGCCACGCCGGCGCCGTAGCTCGCTACGAGCGCGGCTCGCCTCGACGCATCGACCACGTCGTTGCTGTAAACGACGACGTTGTGGCCGAACGTGCCGCCGGGGGCCGCGTCGAGCGTCATGAGGTCGCCAGGACGAGCGCCCTCGATGGACACGCGAGCGAACTCTCCGCTGCGCTTGCCGTCGAGATCACGGAACGACTCCATTCCGGGCGCGTAGAAGCGGACCCGCGCGCCGTGCACCGCGCGCAGCGCCTCCTTCGAGTAGCCGGCGCAGTCCATCCCGATGCCGTAGGTCCACTGCATCGTCTTGATGCGCGAGGCGAGCTCACGAGGGGCCGAGGGAAGCTTGCCGGCGTCGATCAGCGCCTGCGTCAGCTTGACCAGGCCTCCCGAGCTGCCTTGGCCCATCGTGAGCGCAAAGACCTCGGAGTCCTCGATGGCGGCACGCTTGCCGATGGCTGCGAGGTCGCGGCGAGCGTCGGCGGAGATGGGATGAGTCGTCATCCTGAACATCGGGGCGGCACCGACGGATTGTCCGTCCACCGAGTAGGGGCCGCTCGCTCGGTCCCGGCAGGCGTCGAGCGCTGCACGAACCTGGGCGTCTCTGGCGATGCGCGGATCGGGTGGTGTGATCGCGGCGATGTACGCCGAGAGATCCCCGTTCGCGGGGAGACGGTCGATGACCGCAGCGTGCCTCGCGTCGTGCGCGCGCGGCGTGGCCGGGGGCGGGGAGGGTTGGTCGTCGTGCTCTCGGATACGTGACGCCGGATCGCTGGGGCTCAGTCGGGCAACGGACATACCGGCGCATCGACCGCCGGTCCGGGAGGTTGCGTGCTTTCTCGAGCTGGCGAAGGGGCGGAAGGGTTGGCCTCCTCGCCTGCGCGTTCCGCGGACACCTCGGGCGTAGTCGCCTTCGCCGCCTTCGCCTTCGCATCCTTCGCGGCGGCAAGCGCAGCGCGGAGCTTGCGCTCCTCGGAGTCCCGCCCCTGCTTCGCGACCTGGCGCGCCTTGAATGCCCGCGTCTGCGCGGAGGCGCTTGCGTTGTTGATCTGCGCGCGCGTCGCGCGAAGGTTCGCACGCGCGGACCCGTCTCCCTTGCTCATCGACACAGCCTACTCCGGGCGGAAGTAGAGAGTGCCTCATCCGTGATGGCTCGCGGCGCGGACGCCGCTCCCATGGTATGAGCGTGACCGTGCGCGTTCGGCGGAAACAAGGCCCTCGAGGGCGTCGGAGTGGCCTCCGATGAGCGTCGGTTGGAACTTCGAGCGGCGGCGCGACACGTGCGCGCAGTTCGCGATGGGTGTGTTCCTGCTCGCGGAGGGCAAGGCGGACCGTGAAACGAGCCTCGAAAAGGTGCGCAGCCGCATGCGCCTCTCACCCGAGGAAGCGCTCTTCGCGGCGCGGCGACTCGACGAGGAGAAGCTCCTCGTGTTCGACGCAGGCGGCGCGGTCCGATCGAACGCGCGCGGGATGGAGCATGCCGTGGCGCTAATGAGCGCCGTGCGGTCGAAGGCGCGACGCTTCGACGAGACGGTGCGGATGCTTCGCACCGGCGGCACCCCCGTTGCCGTGCTCGCTGCCGTGCTCCGCGCAGACGGGGAGCCACTGGCCTGCGGCGAGCCCGACGGAACGTACCGGCTCGCGCTCGTGGACGACCTGGTCACCCTGGAGCGCCGGCGTGCCGACGGCGGGTTCGAGCCCGCCCCGCTCGGCGCCTGAGACGCTCGTCTCTTGCACCGTGCTGCCGTTCGACGTCGTTCCCTGATGACGACGCGCCGGTGCCGGTCAGGGCGTGCCGGTGCCGGCGTCCGCGTCCGTCGTTCCGGCGTCGGTCGCGCCGCTGTCGAACGCCGCTGCGTCGGGGACGCTCGCATCGGGTGCGTTTGCATCGGGTGACACGGCGGCGTCGCTCGCGACACCGCCGTCGGGCTTTGCGGCGTCGGGCTTTGCTGCATCGACGCCCGCGTCGCTCGCGCCAGCGCTCACGCACGTGGAGGCGTCGATCGCGTTGTCATCCATGGTGACGGCGCCGTTGCGCGCGAGCGCGCGGCCGCTGATGGATGCGCCGTGCGTGACGCTGATGCTCGTCAGCGCGAGGATGCTCCCGGCGAAGGTGGTGCCGGTGCCGATCGTCGCCGAGCTACCGACCTGCCAGTAGACGTTGCAGCTCGAGCCGCCGTTGATGATGCGCACCGACGCGTTGCTCGCCGTCGTGAGCGTGCTCACCATCTGGAAGACGAACGTGGCGTCGGCCTTGCCCTCCGCGTCGAGGACGAGCTCGCCGGTGAGCTGAGCCGATGAGGAGAAGCAATAGACGCCCGCCTTCAGCGTCGTCCCGCCGAGGTCCACGCCCGTCATGTCGCCGTTGCAGTGCTGGCCGGCGAGCGCGAGGTAGGCCGCCGTCACGTCGCTCTGAGCCTGGAGTGCCACCGCGTCGCCCTTGTGCACCGTGCCGCCGACGACGATGCCCGGCGGGAACCCCGTGATCGCGAGGCCCGGGCTCACGCCGAGGTCGCCCGTGAGCGTCGAGGCGTTGGCGTTGGTGACCGTCGAGCCGCCGAGCACCGCGAAGCTCTGCGCGGTGCCGAGGATGGTCACCCCGCCTTGGGCCGCGCCGACCGCAGCCTCGCGCGACTCCGAACCTGAAGGCGCGCACGCGAAGGCGAGCAGCCCGAGCGAGGCGAGGACGGGGAGTGCAAAACGCAGCGAGCTCGAGGGGCGGTTCATGGGGATCCTTGGGGAGCGAGGGAGCGAACACCTCAGCTGCACGACCCGGACCGTAGGACAAAGGCCTACCTATCGCTGACTGGGGGTCGCGGCGGCACGCATCCGCGCCACACTTACGCACGGGTGCGCAGGCCGAAACGGCCCGTCCGGCGAGGGCCTCAGGCCCGGGCCTTCACGTACCTACGCACCAGCGACCTGACGACGCTGGCCTCGAACGGCTTGTCGATCCGCTCGTTCGGCATGGCTTCGAGGAACTCGTTTGCGCCCGGCGAGAACGCGCCGCCGCTGATGAACACCACCCGTTCCGAATGCTCCGGGGAGGTTGCCTCGAGCTCCGCGTAGAGCTCGATGCCGGATTTACCGGGCATCATGATGTCGGAGAGGATGACGTCGAAGGCGCGGCCCGAGGCGATGAGCCCGAGCGCCTCGTCGGCGCTGCACGCGATCGTGACATCGTGGCCCGTCAGAACGCGCCCGAGGAGGACGCCGATCGATCGCTCCTCGTCGACGACGAGCACGACGCCCCTGCGCGTCTCGATGTCGTCGACCGCCGACGGAGGAGCGAGGGCGGCCGCGCGAGCGTGCGTTGCGGGCGGCAAGACCACCCGGAACGTCGTCCCGTGTCCCGGCTCGCTCTTCACGCTGATCTCACCGCCGATCGCCGCTACCGTGTTGCGGCTGACCGAGAGCCCGAGCCCCGTGCCCCGACCGACCCCCTTCGTATGAGGACCCCCTCGTTGAGCGCCTCGAGGAGCGCGCTCAGCGCGGCGCTCGAGGCCCATCCCCGCCGCCCCTGTCTTCGAGAGCGCCCTGACGAAGCGCTGGATGCGGAGCGGCTACGTCGCGGGGCGTCTCCGCCTCGCGCCCCGCGAGGACTTCGCGCGAAACGTGAAGTCCCACGTGCACGCCTTGGTGCACAGCTCGACGAACGCCCGGACCTTGGCGGAGAGAAGCCGCGTCGTTGGGTAGACGATCTGGATGGGCAGGGGTGCAGGCTCGAAGTCTTCGAGGACGATCTCGAGGCGGCCCGCCGACAGCGATTCGGCGGCCTGGTAGGAGAGCACCATCGCGAGCCCTCCTCCTCGTTCGGCATGGCCCACCGCTGCGTCGGCGCTGTTGGTCACGTAGCGCGGCACGAACGGAGCTCGCACGATCGAGCCGTTCACGACCAACCGCCACTCGGGGGTGGCGTTGAGCGCGGTGAACTGGATGAGCGAGTGGCCCGCGACGTCGGCGGGCGCGCGCGGCCGCGCGTGGCGGGCGAGGTATTGCGGAGACCCCACGACGATGCGGCGAACCAAGCCGACGGGACGAGCGACGTAGCTCGAGTCGTCGAGCTCGCCGATGCGGACCGCGAGGTCGACCCCGTCCTCGACCAGGTTCACGGAGCGATCGGAGAGCGAGAGCTCACCCGTGATGGCGGGATACTGTTCGAGGAACGCGCACATCAGCGGCGCGACGTGCAAGCGACCGAACACGGCAGGCGCCGTCACCACGAGGCGACCTGTCGGGACGGTGCGCTCGACCCGCGCGGCCCCCTCGGCCTCTGCCACGTCGCCGAGGATCCGCCGTGCTCGCTCGAGATAGCGGGTGCCCGCGTCGGTGAGGGTCACCGAGCGCGTGGTCCGCTGCAGCAGTCGTGTCCCCAGGTGCTCTTCGAGGGCGGCGACCAGTCGGGTAACGGCCGACGGCGACAGGCCGAGACGCCGCGCGGCCGGCGCGAAGCCGCGCAAATCCGCGACGGACACGAAAACGGTCATGGCCTCCAAGCGGTCCATTGATTCTTGCAATACTAGCAATGGTGAAGTGAAAAATGGATGCATTGTTGAAAATACCGGCGCGCCGCATCGTTCTCTTCACGCAGGGTCGAACGTCTCGACCCGCCCACGAAGAGAGACAACCGCCATGACCCGCATTGCCACCCCCGCCTCGATCGCCACCTCTCCCGTCACGTCGCAGCCGATGCTCGAGGCCGTGCAAAGGCAGCTCGGCTCCGTCCCCAACCTGTTTCGCGTCGTCGGCAACAGCCCCGCCGCCCTCGAGGGCTACCTGGGCCTCAACGGCGCGCTGGGTAAGGGCACGCTCGAGGCGAAGACCCGCGAGCGCATCGCCCTCGTCGTCGCCGAGCTGAACGGCTGTGACTACTGCCTGTCCGCGCACACGTACCTCGGAAAGAACCTGGCGAAGCTCGACGACGGCGAGATCGCGGCGAACCGGGAAGGCGGCTCGAGCGATCCCAAGGCCGAAGCGGCGCTGCGTTTCGCCTCGAAGGTCGTCGCCTCGCGGGGTCACGTGAGCGACGCGGACGTCAAGGCGGTGAAGGCCGCCGGGTACGACGACGCGCAGGTGGTCGAGATCGTGCTGCACGTTGCCCTGAACACGTTGACCAATTACGTGAACGAGGTCGCGAAGACGGAGATCGACTTTCCCGTCGTCAGCAAGCGCGCGAAGTGATCCTTGCGGCTTCGTTCGCCGAAGAAGAGCGAGAGAGAGAGGAAGGACACGATGGGAAGGTTCGGAGCGATCGCCTTCACGCCGGCGGTGAAGGCGATGCAAGCCCGCATGGGGAGTCGCGCCGCGTATGCGCGGATGGAGGGTGGCTCGCCATCACGCGACGCGATCGGAGACGACGAGCGCGAGTTCCTCGAGGCGCGCGACAGCTTCTACATGGCGACCGTCGGCGAAGGTGGGTGGCCGTACATCCAACATCGCGGTGGGCCGAAGGGGATCGTGCAGGTGCTCGGTCCCCACACCCTCGGCTTTGCCGACTTTCGCGGCAATCGCCAGTACATCTCGGTCGGCAACCTCGCGACGAACGATCGCGTGGCGCTGATCTTCGTCGACTATCCGAGCAAGACGCGCCTGAAGGTCCTCGCTTGCGCGCGCATCGTCACCGCCGCCGACGACGCCGAGACGCTCGGCAAGCTGGTCCCGCGCGACTACCGCGCGTCGATCGAGCGCGGGTTCGTACTGGAGGTGGAAGGCCTCGACTGGAACTGCCCACAGCACATCGTCCCTCGCTACACCGAAGACGAGATCGCCGAGGCCACGGCGCCGCTGCGCGCGAGGCTGGCCGCGCTCGAAGCGGAGAGCGCCAGTCTGCGAGCCGGCCGAGCCGAGCGACCGTGACGGTCGCGCGTTCCCGCCGCTGGCGGCGCATGCCTTGCGCCGCCCGCGCGAACGCCCTGCACGCCAAGGGGAGTGTGTTCAAGATGTTCCTCCCGGCCCTCGGCGGTGCGGGCGACCAGTGACGCGTCGCGCTTTCGACGGCCGCGCGTCGCTTGGGGTGACCGTCACTTGCCGCGGTGGGCCTGCCAGATGTCGCGGCTCGCCATCGACCCTGCCACCGTGAGACATGCGGTGATGCGTCGGTATCTCATCACGCGATTCTAGTCCGCGCGCCTGAAGTTCGTGACGGTTTGAGTGAGGCGTCGGCGTCGTTCACTGACTCTGCGGCCTCCGTGGCCCGCCGCGACCTCGGCGCGCCGACTACCCCGAAGCGTGCGGGGAGGACGTCCGGGCGTTCACCCGGGTGGACGCGGCGACGTGCTGTCGAAGCATCACGCTCCGGATCTCCAACGCGGGGTCACGCGTCCGCGGACCTGCGCTCGAAGGGCCCGTGATTCACGGGGCGCCGTCACGCGACGCGCGAGGCACGCTCCCTGCTCCAGCTCTGGACGGAGGTCTCATCCCATGTTCGTTCTTCGCTCCGTTCGGTTCGTCTCGCTCATGGCATCTGCGCTCGCTCTCGGCGTCTTGCTCGCCCCCAGCGGCTGCGCCGCCGACGACGACGAACAGGAGGCCGCGACCGGCGCCGCAACCTCCGCGCTCCAGGCGGGAAGTCAGGGCGGGCTCACCGACGGCATGCTCGATACCGAGGGCGGCTTGGCGCCCGATCCGGAGCTCGCCGCGCAGACCGTCGCGGAGCGCCCGCTTCGCGGGCTCCACCCTGCAGGCTGCGCGACCAAGACGCGCGAGGGCAACGTGGTCACGCTCGCCCTCGATGGCTGCTCGGGTCGCTTCGGAAAGGTCACCCTCCACGGGAGCCTCCGCGCCACGTTCACACGCGTTGGAAGCGATCTCCACGTCGCCGTGGCGGCGTCGGAGGATCTCACCGCCAACGAGCACCCCATGAGCTACGCCGCCGAGGCCGACGTCCGCTACGAAGGCGCGCAGCGCTTCGTCACGTGGCATGGCGAGTCGACGGGTACATCGAAGCGCGGCAAGGCGTTCACGCGCACGAACGATCTGTTGATCGTCGCCGATGTGGCGACCCGCTGCGCGACCCTCGATGGCGTGTCGAAGGGGTCGATCGGTCGCTTCACCGTCGACATGACGATCGAAGGATTTCACTCCTGCGAGGGCAGCTGTCCGTCTGCCGGGCTCGCGCGCGCAGCCGTCCGAGGCCCACGCGGCAAGGAGCACAGCCTCGAGGTGAGCTTCGACGGGACTGACCAGGCCAAGGTGAAGGGCTTCCGTGGTCGGAGCTTCGACCTGTCCCTCGACTGCGACGCGGCGGACGTCGCCGAGTAGGCGGGCGCGTCCGGGGTCGGTCACTGATTTTGCCAACATGCGCACGGCCTGCGCCGTGCATCTGGAGTTCACCATGCGCCATTGCCTCGTAGCGTTTCTCATCACCGTCGTGGCTTGCTCCGGCTCGCAAGCCTCGGAGCCATCAACTCCGGGCGATGCGCCTGTGCCGGCCGCGCCTCCCGATTCGCCGCCCGCGGCCGCGGCGCCCTCCGCCGCGGCCTCCGCGTGGGACCCGGCGAAGCTCGACGAGCTCGCCGCCTACGCCGAATCGAAGTCGACGAAGGCGCTGCTCCTCGTCGCCGGCGACCAGCCGGTCCTCGAGCGCTACTTCGGCGGCGCGGATGCGAGCTTCACGCGCGACGTCGCGTCGGTGCAGAAGAGCGTGACCTCGATGCTCGCGGCCATCGCCATCGGCAAGGGCCTCTTCAAGCTCGATGACACGGTGACGTCGAGCCTCGGCGTCGGATGGTCGAACGCCGCAGAGGCACCCGAAGCGCAGATCACGATGCGGCACCTCCTCACGATGACGAGTGGCCTCGACGCGAACCTCGGCTACGTGGCGTCGGCAGGGAGCACGTGGCTCTACAACGACGACGCGTTCTATCGCGTCCGGCTCGTGATCGAGAAGAAGACGGGCAGGGAGGTGGACGCGGTCGCGCACGAATGGCTCTTCGATCGAATCGGCATGACGACCTCGACGTTCGACAGGCGCCTCGGAAAGGATTCGAAGGGCCTTCCCGTCGTCGGCCTGCGTACGAGCGCGCGAGACCTCGCGCTGTTCGGTCGTCTGCTGCGGGCGCGCGGGACGTGGAACTCCGAGACGATTGTCCCTGCTGCCTTCGTCGACGTCGCTACGTCGACCTCTCAGGAGCTAAACCAGAGCTACGGCTTCCTCTTCTGGCTGAACGGCAAGAGCGGCGGTCTCCTCCCGCCGTCCACACCGTTCACCGGGCCGCTCGTTCCCTCCGCCCCGGCCGATGCGTTCGCGGCGCTCGGGGCCAGTGATCAGAAGCTCTACGTCGTGCGCTCGCTGGATGTCGTCTTCGTCAGGCTCGGAGATTCGGCCGGTGAGACGAGGAACGCGCTCTCGTCGTTCGACGAGGAGCTCTGGAAGCGGATCGTGGCCGCGAAGGCTCCGCCGAAGTAGGCGCTGGGGGGATTGCTACCTCGCGCAAACGCTTCGTCCCGAGCGTTCAAGGGGGATGGGTTGGTTCGGCAGAAACGCCTGTTCGGACCCGCTCGCCACGATCATGCGCGTCGCGGCACCTGGTGCTATCCTTGTCGGGATGGCTGGAACGAAGAAGCTCGAGGCCTTCGATTTGGCGGCGTGCACCTCGCGACGAGAGCAGCCGATCAACACCCCCGTCGCGGAGACCGCCCCGGCGACGCTCGCGGCATCGCGTAAATCGGTCGCGCCGGACGACCAGTCGCGCGCCTCCAATCGCGAGCAGAGCGTCGAGCAGCTCCGCACGCGTCTCGCGCGGAAGTTCACGACGCTCGCCGACGAGGTCACCGAGTGCTTCGAGGGCTTCCAGATCGGAGCGGGCGCGTGGGGCGTCGAGCTCGTCGCCCCCGAGGGGATGTCGACCAACGGCGGCAAGCACGCGACGCAGCACCTCCGCCTGCGACCGAAGCGTCGTGGTCATGCCGTGCTCGTCGGCGGTCAGGTCGACCCGGTCGCGAAGAGGGCCGAGCTGCGCGACTACGGGTACATGGAGGCGGCGCACGAGGCTCGCTTCGGCAAGGCGCTCGAGATCACGTACGACGAGTGGGAGCAGTTCCTCCGCAAGTGCGAGGTGGTCCTGCGGCTCGCGAACATCGAGCCCGTTCGCGTGGAGGCACCGCGAGAGCTTCGCGGGCGGAGGGTCCGGCGAGGGGTCGCCATCGCGCCGCGGACGGTCGCCATCGCGGCACTCGCCGTCGTGGTTCCGCTCGCGCTCCTCGTCGCCTGGCGCGTCCTCTCGGTGCTGTTTCACTGAGGACGCGGGGCGCCGCCGGACTGACTCGCGCTCACTCGAGCTCGCTAGGGAGCAGGCTCGGTGATGGTCGAGCTCGCGAGGGTCACCGCGGTCTGCGCCAGGAGGCGTCCGCGGATCGATGAGCCGGCCTGTCGAACGAGGAGCTGCGAGGAGCCCCAGACACCCGTAGAGCAATTCCAGACAATCCCGATAGGGATAGTTGCGACGGGCCCGACAGCGGAGCCGCCCCGCAGTCCGGTCGCGTTGAGCGCGTGCTTTCGATCTCGAAGGTCCTCTATCGTGAGCGCAGACGCCGTGTCCGCGTGGAAGAGTCGCATCGCCAAGGTCATCCGAAAGCTCGCCGCCGACACGCGGGTGACCGCGAGCGCGGACCCGAGCGCGCAGCCTCCGGTGGTCGGCGGCCGCGTCCTCGCCTTCGTCCGGCGCCACGCGGCGATCGTCGCGCCGCTCGCGGTGGCCGCGGCGGTTCTGCTCTACATGCGGCGCGCCGACGAGGCGCACCTGGGCCTCCCCGACTACTCCGTGGTGGCGAGCGGCGAGAGGGAGATGCGTGGGGCCGGCCAGCCTCGCGCGACGCTCGAGCTCCGGGGCGGCGCCGATGCATGGTTCGAGATCGTCGCGCGACCGGCGACGACCGTGCCGACACCCGTCGTGGCGTACCTGTTCGCGATGGGCGAAGGGGAGCCGAACCCCGTCGACGCAAAGGTCGACATCGCTGCCGAGGGATCGGTACGCATCGAGGGGCAGGGCCGCGCGCTCGCGGGAGCTCGGGAGCTGCGTCTGGTTCTCGGGCCCGCGAGCGACTTCAAGCGCTACGAGGACGCGCTGTCCCGTGCCCGTGCCGGTAGGAGCGACGGGCAGGTGAGGGTGCTCGTCGTTCCGATCCTCCGCATCCCACGCGCCGGCGAGTAGCAAAGGAACCGGCCAACGCCGAGGACGACTGCGAGCTCTCCGACTCCGAGGTCGCAACCCGAGGGTCAGAGCGTCTCGAGCAGGACGTCGTCGAAGTAGAGGCTCCAGGGCGACGTGATCGCGCCGACGTTGGACACGCCGATGTGGATCTCCGTGATGGCGAACGCGGTGCCCATCGGCAAGGACAGATCTCGATCGGCCACGGGCGTCAGCTTGGTCCGCAGCTTTGCCTGCGTCATGCTCAGCTCGAGCGCGCTCTCGTAGAGGCCGTTGAGCTCGAGCGCCGCGGCAGGCATGTAGTCCGACCCGAGGTACGGGTTGATGCCCTTCACGTTCACGCCGAACGCGACCGTCACGCTCGCGTTCGCGTCGAACCCGCTGCCGTCCTTGTACCGATAGAAGACCTCGACGGCGAAGAGTCCGCTCTGCCCGTCGCCTCCGATGGGGAACACTTCGGCGAGCCATTTGAAGGAGAGCCGCGCCGGCGCCGGCACGGGCTGCGCGAACGTCCTGGTGAGGTAGAGCGCTCCTCCCGCGCCGCCGTCGGGCGGCTGGAGGGCCACGTGAAACGCGTGGTTGAGTGTGCT
Source organism: Myxococcales bacterium (assembly GCA_025351875.1). Lineage (GTDB taxonomy): Bacteria > Myxococcota_A > Polyangia > Polyangiales > Polyangiaceae > Labilithrix. The sequence goes on from JANXVA010000322.1 coordinate 26,431, forward strand.
CGGAATCAGCGCGAGGTCACCCTTCGACGTGGGCGCGAGCCCGCCGTTGTTGATGAGCGCGTCCCAGCAGCCGGTGAGCGCCGTCCGACCCTCGAAGGAGTCGCGGAACGGCAGGGTGGGGGGGCACGCCGGCGCGGCATCGGCGCCCGCGTCGTCGCCTCCGGTCTCAGGAGCCGCGTCGCCCACGCCGTTGCCCGAGTCCAGGGCCGCGCCCCATCGACCGCCGCACTGGAGACGACGGGCTCGTCGCCCGTGCAGCCCACCGCTGCCGCGCCGACCGCCAGTAGACAAAGCGAAACGATGTAGAGGTGACGACCCTTCACACCGCGAGCGTAACAGAGCGGTCCTCACGCGTCGCTGGGGCCTCGCGGCAGGCGCGCTGCTATGACCCTACCGTGGACCTTCGCCCTCCGATGGAGCCCGCTCGGCCGGCGATGCGCAGGCTGTCGTTCTGGCTGCACGGTCCGCTCCTCCCGCTGCTCTTCTTCCAGGCAAGGCGCGTTCGCGCGAGCATTCCGATGCTTCCGGAGGCGAGCGGGCCCCGTCGCGCCGTCGTCTCCCCCGACAGCCGTGGCCGCTGTCCGCGGTACTCGCTGGCGGTTCTCGGTGAGTCGACGGCGGTCGGCGTCGGCGCCGCACGGCAGGACGAGGCCCTCGCGTTCTGCCTCGCGCGCTCGCTCTCTCGCACGCGCGAGCTCTCCGTCGACGTTCAGGTGGTTGGACGGACGGGCGCGAGCATCGAGGTCGTGCGACGCGAGCTCGCGCCTCTCGTCGAAGGGCCGGTCGACGCGGTCCTGATCATCCTCGGCGTCAACGACACGCTGGAGCTCACGCGCGGCACGAAGTGGACCTCCGCGCTCGGCGCGCTCGTCTCG
>JANXVA010000649.1 GCA_025351875.1 Myxococcales bacterium
CACGAACGGTTGCGCGGTCGACCGCGCTGCTCGTGGCGCTGGTGCTGGCGGCGCCGTCGGCCCGGGCCGACCGCACCAGCGAGGCGGAGGATCTCTTTCGTCGGGCGAAGGGGCTCATCGCGCAGAACAAGCACGCGGAAGCCTGCCCGCTCCTCGAGGAGAGCTACCGCCTCGAGCGCGCGCGCGGCACGCTCCTCAACCTCGCCCTCTGCCACGAGCAGGTCGGCAAGACGTCCGCCGCCTGGGGTGAGTTCCGCAGGGTCGAGCAGGAGGAGCGCGCGTCAGGGGCGCCGAACGAGTCGCGCGTGCAGCTCGCGCGCGAGCATGCCGACAAGCTCCAGTCCCGCGTGTCGCGGCTCAAGATCGTCGTGCCTCCTGCCTCGCGTGCGCCGGGCCTCGTCGTGAAGGTCGATGGCGAGTCCAAGGGCGAGGCGCTCTGGGCCGGCGTCCCCGTCGACCCGGGCACACGCGTCGTCGAGGCGACGGCGCCCAACAAGAAGCCAGTGCTCCTCAAGATCAAGGTCGACGACGAAGGCGTGCTCGTCGGCGTGACCATCCCCGTCCTCGCCGACGCGCCCGTCGCGGCGCCGCCGCCGACGCAGGCCGGCGGCGCGAACCTCGAGGCGGTCGAGCAGTACGCGTCGAACCGGGCGCGGCGTACCACCGGCTTCGTCATCGGCGGCATCGGCCTCGCCACCCTCGCGGCCGGTGCCGCGTTCGGTGTCGCCGCGATCATCAACGACAGCGACGCGAAGAAATGCTCGCCCTGCACGCGTGGCACGGCCGAGGCGACGGCGAGCGATCAGTCCACGGATCGTGCGTTCGTCTTCGCCAACATCTCGAATGTCACCGTTCCACTCGGCGCGCTCGGCACGGTCGTCGGCGCCTACCTGGTTCTCAGCGCCGGCCCGAGCCACAGCGTCGCGCTCGCCCCCCTCACCACGCCGCACGCGGGCGGCCTCTCGATGAGCGGGCTATGGTGAGGCGCAGGCTTGCCGTCCTCGCGGGCGCGCTCGGCATGACCGTCCTCGCGTGCCAGCTCGTCGCGGGCATCGAGCGCGTCGACAAGGTCGAACCTCCGCCGCCCGAAGCCGGCCCCGACACGAGTGTCCCGGACGCGTCGATCCCTGATCCCTGCAAGCACGTTCGCCCGCCCCCTCCGCCGACCGTCGACGACGCGCCCAACGACAGCATCGCCGCTTTCTACGTGGCGCTGCGCGAGGTGACCCTCGTCCCCAAGGGATCGGCGCCCGTCTTCGGTTTCGATCTCGACAAGGCATGCACGTGTGACACGCGGCCGGGCACCGCGTCCGACGGAGGCGCGTCGTGCGCGTCGACTCGCGCCGTGCTCTGCGACGCCGATGGCGGCGTCGACAACCAGGTCGCGAGCGCGCTCCGCGACTACGCTGCGTTCATCGACATCGACAATGCCGCGAACATCAACGCCCGCATCGCGCGCGGCGAGCAGACCTCCATCCTCGCCATCACGAGCTACAACGGCCTCGCGAACGACAGGGACGTGAAGTTCGGCCTCTTCACCTCCGAGGGAATCAAGGACGGCCCAGGTTGCCCGGGGTCGGTGACCGATGCGAACGGCTTCTCCAACCCCGGGTGGTGTGGCGAGGACAACTGGACCGCGTCGGAATCTACGGTCAACAACGGGGGCGGCGGCATCGTCCCCAAGTCGGTCGGCGCGGGATACGTGACCAACTACGAGTTCGTGGTCGAGCTCGACAGCCCGGCGAGCGTGCCGTTCGGCGGCTACCGGCTCACGCTCGGGTCGCCGATCTCGCGCGGCCGCCTCGTCCCGCTCGACGACAAGCTCGTGCCGCTGGATACGGCGAAGCCGATCGTGCCGGCGACGATCAAGTACTGGCGCGTCGAGGACTCGGTCATCGGCGGACGGGTCCCGGCGTCGGAGCTCCTCGCCGCGATGGGCACCGTCAACACGCCGGGGGACTCGGGCGCGGGACCGAAACCGCCGCTGTGCACCTCGCCGCTCTTCGGGACGGTGAAGCAGACCCTCTGCGATCAGATCGACATCAACTCGAGCAAGCTGCTCGACTTCATCCCGAGCGCGCGCTGCGACGCGATCTCGGTCGCGATCAGCCTCACCGCGGCCTCGGTGAGGGTCACGAGGATCGAGCCGGTGACGGCGACCACGAACGTCTGCTATCCCACCGCGGACGGGGGCGGCCCTGTCGCCGGGCCCAACGGTGTCGACTACCAGTGCCCCTGACGAGGTCTCCGCCCCCAGGCGCGGAGAGGTGAGAACTCCTGTTGCTCTCGCCACGTCGCGATGGTACTCGGCCTGGGCCGCGTAACGGTGAGGCTCGCTCGTGCCGAGCGCCCCGAGAAACGCGCGCTTTCGTACGTTCCGCCTCACCTAAAAGGCGCGCCAACCCAGGCGCGACGCGCATTGCAAACCCGCGAACCCCGCGAACCCGGCGACTCCAGCGAAGCCCGTGAATCCGGCGAGCCCACGCCTGCGCCCACTCCGTTCACGGAGGCGCTGAGCCAGCTCAACGACCGGGCGCTCCGGAGGCTCCTCGGCGCCCGCGCCTTCCTGCGCGGCTACGACTACGTCCGGCGCCAGGCCGTGACCGAGGTGGTCATGGAAGACCTCTCCGCCAAGGGCGCCGTGCGCGGCACGGAGCCGGACCCGTACGCGGTGAAGCTGCAGGTGACCCCTTCGGGCTTCACGAGCGAGTGCTCCTGCCCGGCGTTCCCGAAGATCAACGGCCATTGCAAGCACGTGGCTGCGCTCCTCATCGCCCTCCGCGACCAGGTCCGGCCGAAGCAGCCGCGGCCGGATGCATCGGCCAACGGCAACGGTCCTGGGTCGAGCTCGATGCCGGGCATCAGCGACGGCTCGCAGACGGCGTCGTACGGGTCCCAGGGACCGCGCGGCGTGCCGGCGCCGGTCGGGTCGTCACCTTCGGGCGGACTTCGCGGCGATCGCGGCGGGGCCGATCGCGGCGGGGCCGATCGCGGCGGAATGGACCGCGGCGGGATGGGCGGCGACGCGGAAGGCCTCGGCGGGAGCCGTCGCGCTCGGCGCCGCGCCCGGAAGCTCGCGGCCCAGCGCATCCCGGGCGGCGGCGGTGGTGGTGGCGGCGGTGGCAGCACGGCCGTTGGCGGAGGCGATCGCGGGGGACGGCCCAGCTTCGCGGAGGCCAGTCGCGGTCACGATCGCCATGGCGGTGGAGGCCTGGATCGCCAGACGAGCCAGAACCCGCACGGGGTCGACGCATGGCTCCCCGAGCCGATGCCTCCGGCACCGAAGACGATCGAGTACCGCATGCAGGTGCGTCCGAGCAGCCTGAGCGTCTCGCTGCTCGACCCGGAGGCTCGCACGCCGCTCTCGGCGACATCGCTCCTCCAGTTCCAGGCGCAGAAGCCGACCGCGGATCGCGACGCGCTCCGCCTGCTCGCGCGTCTCGAGAACGACGGCCCGCGTCGGGTCGGCACCGAGGTCCGTGGCGAGGATGCCGCCGATCTCCTGCCGCTCTTGAAAGGGCGACGAGTCATCCTCGAGCCGCAGATGATGGAGCTCCGCTTCGGCGACGAGCCGATCCGTCCGCGCTTCGATCTCGAGCTGGGTCCCGACGGAACCACCGTGCTCGTGAAGACGACCTTCCAGCGCGGCGGCGACCCGCGGAAGTTCACGTTGAACCAGGGCGGCTGGTTCGAGGGAAGCCCGGGCTGGCACGTCGATGCGCAGGAGGGCTGGGCGCGTCCGATCGATCGCCGCGTCTCGCCGGGCAGCATCCGCCGCCTGATGCGGACGGCGTTCATCTCGGAGTCGATCGACAACCTACCGTCGCTCATCGCGCAGGGGTTGCCGCGCGTGGCGCTCGAGGTCGGGGCCGAGCTCCCGGATCTCTCCCAGGTCGCCGACGTCATCGACATCACCCCGACGTTCCGCCTCCGTGCGGGCGGCTCGCTCACCGAGGCGCGCGTCTCTCTCCGTGCCGCCTACGAGGACGTCGAGATCGACGTCCGCGCCGACGGAATGACGCCGCCGGTCCTCGTGAAGCCCCCGCGTGCATCGGGCGAGGGCCGCGACGACGAGGGCGGCCCGCGTCGCCTCGCCGCGAGCAAGCGCGCGACGGTCATTCGTTGCGACATCGCTGCACAGCAGGAGGCGACCAACAACCTCCGCGCCCTCGGCCTCAAGGCCGACGAGGACGGCATGGGCTTCATCGCCCGCGGCGACGACGCCATCCAGTTCTGGACGGAGGCCGTCGGCTCGCTCCCCGATGCGTGGGACCTCTTCATTCCGGACGATCTCGTCGATGTGCAAGTGCGCACCAATTCGCTCCAGGCGAACGCGCGCGTGTCGAGCGGCGTCGACTGGCTCTCGCTCCGTCTGTCGTTCGAGTCCGAGGGCATCGCCGTCACGCAGGAGGAGCTCGGGCGCTGCCTCGCCGAGGGCCGTCGCTACGTGCGCCTGCAGGACGGCTCCTTCGCGAAGATCGACGTCGACAAGGTGAAGGCCGTTCTGCTTCGCCAGGCCGAGATCCTCGCGACCGGCGGAGGGCAGGGGAGCCGGCTCCCGCTGTCGCAGGCCGGGCGCATCCAGGAGCTCCTCGAGCAGGTCGGCAAGGCGAACGTCACCGCGGACGCGAAGGATCTGTTCGGCAAGCTCCAGCACATCGAAGAGATCAAGGTCGTCAAGAAGCCGCGCAACCTCAAGGCGCAGCTCCGGCCCTACCAGGAGCAGGGCTACCAGTGGCTCTCCTTCCTCCACGAGATCGGGTCGGGCGGCATCCTTGCCGACGACATGGGTCTCGGGAAGACCGTCCAGACCATCGCGCTGCTTCTCTCGGTGAAGGCCGCCGTCGAGAAGGACGCGAAGGCCGACGGCAAGAAGAAGTTCAAGGCGCTCATCGTCGCGCCCACGAGCGTCGTCACGAACTGGGAGCGTGAGCTCGACAAGTTCTCGCCGTCGCTCACGCACATGGTGTGGCACGGCGCCGACCGCAAGGAGCGTTCCGACGAGCTCGACGACGCGGACATCGTGATCACGAGCTACGCGCTGCTTCGTCGTGACGAGGAGCTGCTCGCGAAGCTCGATCTTCGCTACGCCATCCTCGACGAGGCGCAGAACATCAAGAACCCGCTCAGCGCCACGGCGCGCGCCGCGAAGCGCCTCAAGTCGGATCGCCGGCTCGCGCTCACGGGAACGCCGATCGAGAATCGCCTCTCGGAGATCTGGTCGATCTTCGACTTCGTCAGCCCCGGCCTGCTCGGCCCGCTCGACAAGTTCGAGGAGCGCTACGCGCGCCCGATCGACGCCGGCGACCAGAAGGCTGCCAAGCGCCTGCGCGCGACGATTCACCCGTTCATCCTGCGCCGCACCAAATCCGAGGTCGCCAAGGATCTCCCGGAGAAGATCGAGACCGACCAGTTCTGCGAGCTCACCGGCGAACAGGCGGCGCTCTACGCTGCCGTGTTCAAGGAGGTGCGCGCGCAGGTCATGGGCGAGGTCGAGCGCCAGGGGATGGCGAAGAGCCACATCCAGATCCTCGCGGGCCTCACGCGCCTTCGTCAGGCGGCGTGCGACCCGCGCCTCCTTGGTCTTCCGCGCGCCTTCGGCGACGAGGACTCGGGCAAGCTCGTGGCGCTCCGCGAGCTGATCCAGACGTCGGTGGCCGGTGGTCACCGCGTGCTCGTCTTCAGCCAGTTCGTCTCGATGCTGACCCTCATCCGGCGCGCGCTCGAGGAAGACGGCGTCGGGTACGAGTATCTCGACGGCAGCACCAAGGATCGCCAGGCGAAGGTGAACAACTTCCAGCGCGAGGACGGACCGCCGATCTTCCTCATCTCGCTCAAGGCGGGCGGCGCCGGCCTGAATCTCACGGCGGCGGACACCGTCATCCACTTCGACCCGTGGTGGAACCCGGCCGTCGAAGATCAGGCGACGGATCGCGCGCACCGCATCGGTCAGACCAAGGTGGTCACGAACTACAAGCTCATCGCCAAGGGCACGATCGAGGAGAAGATCCTCGAGCTCGGCGGCAAGAAGCGCGAGCTCGTGGGCGCGGTCCTCAGCGAGGACATCGGCGGCGCCAAGAAGCTCACGAAGAACGACCTCGAAGAGCTCTTCAAGTAACGCGCCGTCGCACCCCGAGATTTCAGACGGAGGCTCGGAGCTCCGAGCCTCCGTGTGATCTCGTTCCCGCGGCGGCGCTTACGGGGCGCTTACATCGTCTTATGTGATGGCGCGGAGACGCAGCCGCCGGGTCGGCGCCGTGGTCCAAGCTCGCCATGCGGACGTATGGCTTGGTGATGGGGCTCGGGCTGGTGGCGCTCGTGGCGGCTTGCGGATCGAGCGGGCGCGACTCCTACGACAACGGCGGGGCGACGCCCGGTAGCAGCGGTGACGTGGGCGGGCCCGCGCTCGGTGGGGACGGCTCGCTCGTCGTGGAGCCGGCCGAAACCGACATCGCCGTCGAGGACGGAAAGCCGCTTCCGAGCGTCGACTACCACGCGTTCATCGTGAACAAGGACGGCACGCGCCAGGACGTCACGCTGAACGCCGTCTTCCGCATGGTCCAGAACGCAGGCCCAGTGCAGGCCTCGTTCGCGGGACCGAAGCTGACCGCGTCGCCGAATGCCGTCGGCAAGGCGACGGTCCATGCGGACCTCCGCACGCTCTCCGGCGAGGCCGCGCTCCGGATTCACCTCAAGAAGGACATCGTCGTCGACGGCGCGCCCCCCGACGCGGCCGCGAAGTTCGCGGGCGCGATCGACCCGGCGCGCAAGCCTACGATCGTCTACCCGTCCGACGGCGTGATGGTGCCGCCGAACATGAACGAGATCGAATGGCACTACCAGCCGGGCACCGGCAACGATCTCTTCGAGCTCGGCGTGAAGGGCTCGCTGCTCGATCTTCGTGTGTACTTTGCATGCAAGACCGTAGGCGCGGGCTGCGCTTACGCGCCTGACCCCACGGTGTGGGGCATCGTCGCGTCGGCCGGTCGCGGTGATGATCCGCTGTCGACCACGGTGCGCGGCACAAGCAAGGCGGGCGGCGCGTCGGTGGGCGCCTCCGCGACCCAGACGATCGCGTTCGGCGAGGAGGACATCCTCGGCGGGCTCTACTACTGGAACGCAGGCGCCGGCGCGACGATGCGCTACGAGTTCGGCGTGAGCGGCCAGAAGGCCGAGACGTTCATGAATGCGCCGAAGGCCGGCGCGGGCCAGTGTGTCGGCTGCCACGTCCTCTCGCGCGACGGCGAGCGCGTCTCTCTCGGTTTGGACATCCCCGCGCCCGCCGCGTACAAGGTCTTCGACGTCGCGACCAAGTCGATGGTCTTCGCCCAGGGCGGTGCGGCGGGGGGAAGTGGCGCCAACTTCTTCTCGTTCTCACCCGACAAGAAGCAGCTGATGGTCTCGAACGGCGTCACGCTCTCGCTGCGCGACGGTGCGACGGGCGCGGCCCTCACGGAGAAGGTCGCCGACGGCGCGATGCCAGACTGGTCGCCCGATGGCACCAGCATCGTGTTCGCGAAGTCGAAGCAGAGCCCGCCGTGCTTCGGCGCCATCTGCGGCTCGACCGGCGTGTCCGAGGCCTCGCTCTTCGTGATCAAGAGCGCGGGCGGCGCGTGGGGGAGCCCGATCGGTCTCGTCGCCGCCGGCGCCGACAACGCGTTCTATCCGAGCTACTCGCCGGACGGCGCGTTCGTCGTCTTCAATCGCGGCTCCGTCGGCACGAACGCGAAGGGCGAGACAAAGAGCTCGTACGACGCGCCCGACGCTTCGCTTTGGGCGGTCTCCGCCGCGGGCGGGTCGCCGATCGCGCTGGCCCGGGCAGGCTCCACGCACGGCGACTCGTGGCCGAAGTGGATGGTCCGGGAGCAGAAGTACCGCGGCAAGAAGCTCATGTGGCTGACCTTCTCGACGCGACGTGCTTACGGGCTCCGCCTCGGCGCTGACAACAACGCACAGATCTGGATGGCCGCGTTCGATCCCGACGCAGTGGCGCAGGGCAAGGACGCTTCGTTCCCCGCGTTCTGGCTTCCGTTCCAGGAGCTCTCGAGCGGCAACCACATCGCGCAGTGGGTGACGCGCGTGGTGCGCCAGGGCTGCGCGGACAGCTCTCAGTGCGAAGGCAGCGAGGCCTGCATCGACACGGTCTGCCGCCCCGCGGTCAAGTAGTCGGAGGAGCCGAGCATCGCGACCGTGCACGGCAGCACGATCTCGCGGAGCACCGTCGCGCGGAGCTCGACCTCGCGCCGCCAAGGGATGGCCACGTCCTGCTCGAGCGAGACGATTTCGGTCACGATCTCCTCCTTCGCCTCGTCGAGGGCGCGCGCCACCTCGGCCCCGCCGGTCCGCAGCGCCCAGGCGACGATGCGCCAGGCGAGCTCGGCGTGGCGCTCCTCGTCGCTCGACATCGCGGCCAGTAGGCTCGCGAGGACGGGATCGGCTGCTCTGCGCGACGCGTCGGCGAGCGCGGCCGAGGCCACGGACTCCCCGACGCACGCGTCGATGAAGGTGCTCCGCGCGAGGCTGACGAGCGTGCGCGATGCGCCGGGCATCACTGCGAGCGCCGCGGGCCCGACGGGGCGCGCGCCGTAGGCGGCCGCGACGGCGAACGCGATCCGCGCATGCTCGATCTCGTCGAGCGTCGCTTGCTGCGTGGCTTCGAGGAGATCGGGCGGCGCGCCGACGGAGAGAAGGTCGAGCGTGAGCTGGGCAAAGGAGGCGATCGACGCATGCTCGAAGGTCGCCTCGCGCGTCCAGTGCGCCGCCAGCGCGGCGCGCTCGTCGTCGCGGAGGGGGGTGGTCGTGAGCGCGCCGATCGCGGCGCTCCAGTCCGCCCGCTCGACGGTAGGCGCCACGGACGGCGCACCGGTCGCGTCACGGAACGCCCGTCCACCGGCGCATGGCGTGAGCCACGTGTAGCAGCACGCGGTCGCGTCCTTCTTGCGTGCGTCGGCCGTGTTGTCACCGTTGAACGAGACGAGGCGGTCAGGCTTGAAGCCCGCGTCCTTCGCGTCGTCGGGATGGGTCGCGGCCGCTGCGCACCTCGCGTACGGCGCCGGCGCGGAGGCGTCCGATAGGGCGTTGCTGCTCTCCGCGACGCAGAAGGCGCCGTTCGGACACGGGGACATGTTGGACATGGGCGGGTAGCCCCGTGGCTTCTCCGGCGCCGTCGCGGTGCTGGTCGTGCCGTCAGCGTTCGTCGGCGGCTGCGCGGGATCCTTGCACGCCGCGAGGAGGAGCGACGGGAGCATCGCGCGGATGGCGGAGAGATAGCGCGCGCGCGCGGGCGAGAGGCTCATGGGCGCATCTTCCTCCAACTGTCGCGGAGCCCGTCCAGCAAAAGACGATGGAGGCGTGAACGGATTGCGCTCGCCGAGTGGGCGGCCGGGTCACGAGGTGCGACATGAAGCAGGTCTGCCACGCCGAGCTGCGTGACATGAGGACGCTGCCACGGCAGAGTGACCGCCGATGAAGCTTCGACCCATTGGCTCGCTCCTTGGTTTTGCGCTGGTGATCGCTTGCGGATCCGCCGCGTGCAGCGAGGAAACGATCGTCCGCGTCAACGCGACGCCCGACGGCGGCGCGGACGAGGGCGGTCGCGAGGCCGGAGCTGGCGAGTGCACCCCGGGAGCATCCGTCGCGTGCACGTGCCCGAATGGCGACCCAGGCAAATCCGAATGCGACTCGAGCGGGAGCCCCGGCTTCTGCGGCTGCACCGCGACCAACCTCAACTCGCACACCATCATCTCGAAGGGCGGCAAGAGCCAGATCGAGGTGGAGACCCACCTCGCCGCCGCCCCCGACGGCGCGATGGTCTCGGTCTGGATCAGCCTCGGCAACGTGAAGAGCGACATCGGCTACGTGTTCTCGCGCGACGGCGGCGCGACGTGGACCACGCCCAAGTCGATGGGCGACGCGACGGGACGCGAGTCGTCGGACCCGGTCGTCGCGTCCGATCCGCAGGGCAACTTCTACGCGACGTGGATCTCGTTCGTGCGCAGCGGCGGCGGGCAGCCGTCGGACTTCGTGCTGTACGTCGCGAAGGCGGCTGCGGGCCAGAGCACGTTCGGTACGCCCGTGGAGGTCGACGGGTTCTCGAGCGGCGACAAGCCGTGGATCACGGTGACGGCCGCGGGCACGGTGCTCGTCACGTGCATGCAGTCCGCGAGCGGCGGCAACTCTGTCCTCAATGCGCACCGCAGCACGAACGGCGGAAGCACGTGGACGAAGTCTCCGATCTTCACCTCGACCGGCGGGGACCAGGCGAATTTCGTGGTTCCGTGCGCCCCGAAGACGGGGACGCGCGTCTGGGCAACGCACCTCTCGGTCGAGGGCTCCGGGCTCGCGCAGCGGCTCCACTGGAGCGACGACGACGGCGTGACCTGGCCCGTCGCGAACACGAAGACGTACGGGATCAACTCGTCGATCACGCCGGCCACGTGCGTCGCCAAGGGGGACGACGTGTGGATCGGATACGGCCAGTGGACGTCGCAGCCCTCGGGAGCCGACGCGCCAGTGGACGAGTACCACGTCATCCACACGACGAACGGCACGTCGATCACCGACGTCACCGCCAGCGACACGAAGACGAAGCTGCAGAACCTGGGGTCGCTCGCGCTCGACGACGCCACCGGCGAGCTCGCCCTCACGTACTACGCCGGCGACGTCGATGGTTCGACGGGCAACGTGCGCTCGGTGCGGTCGGGCGACAACGGCAAGACGTGGGGCGTCAGCAAGCCTGTCAGCGCCGACCTCACCTTCTCGTCGGATCGCGGGAGCCCGAAATGGCTCGGTGACTACATGGGCACGGCGCTGGTCGGCGGGTCGCTCTTCGTCACGTACGGCGAGAACGCGGACGGGTTCACGCACGTCGCCTTCTCGAAGACGGCGCAATGAGGTTCGGGCTCGCGGCGCTCGGGTGCGCCCTGGCATGTGCCTGCGCCAGGGCACCGGACGCGAGCCCGAGAGCGACGGCGGACGCAACTGCGGCCGCGGGGGGAGATGCCGGGGCGAGCGTCGACAGCGGTCGACCGTTCGGCTTGCCGATGCCCCAGCAGTACCCTCACTTCGTCTGGGACGCGGGCGCAGGCGATGCGGCCGCACGGGACGGTGGCACTGCGCAGGCGCCCCTCATGCACTGACGGCCGTTGACCTGGGCCAGTTGCCTCCGTACCCTCATTTTCCGATGATCTGGCTCACGAATTCCACTGTCGCCCGTCTCCGTGATCAACTCCAGGCCCGCGGCCAGCGCCCCTCGCTGGTGGCGCCGGAAGCAAACCTCGACGCTGACGCGGTGGAGATGCTCAACATCGTCGCCGAGTACGGCCCGCTCTGCGAGGCGATGTACTTGATGATGAGCGCCGATGGCTCGGTCGGGACCGAGGAGCGCGAGGTCCTGAAGGGCGCCCTCCGCAACCTTTCCGGCGACGCCATCCGCGGCGTGCAGATCGACTCGATGCTGGAGGACGCCGTGAAGCGCGTCGAGGCCGAGGGCCGCGATGCACGCATGAAGGAGGTCGTCGCCTCGTTGCACGGGGACAAGGCAAGGGGCGAGGTCGCGTTCGTCCTTGCGGCGGCGATCGCGTTTGCCGACAACGCCATCGCGGACGAGGAGAACGACACGCTCAACGCGCTCGCCGAAGGGCTTGGCATCGACGAAGCCCGGGCCAACGAGCTCCTCGACGACGTCGAGAAGGACCTGAGCGGTCAGGCCGAGGCGACGCAACAGTAGCGTTTCGGCGCTCCAGTCCGATACGCTTGACGCGGCGCGCAAGCGCCGGAGCGCGGGTGGACAAGACGGAAGGCACGGGACAGCGCGTCGGCGGCTATCGAGTCGTGCGCAAGCTTGCGACCGGCGGGACGAGCGACGTCCTGCTGGCAAAGGCCGAAGGGCCGCACGGCTTCGAGCGGTTGGTGGTCCTCAAGCTGCTCCTGCCCGAGTACACGCACGACGCGGACGTCAAGGGCATGTTCGCGCGGGAGGCTGCGGCGTACGCGCGCCTCTCGCATCCGAGCATCGTCAGGCTCTACGACTTCTTCGCGAATGACGAGCAGCTCGTCATGGTCCTCGAGTACATCGATGGACCTCCGCTGAGCCGGTTGCGTGGGATGCTCAAGGCCGTCAGCCAGCAGCTCGACGACGCGACGGCGATCTACGTCGCGTCGAGTCTCTTCGCCGGCCTCGCGGCGGCGCACGGCGCGATGGACGACGGCGGTGAGCCTGCGCCGGTCATCCATCGCGACGTCAACCCGTCGAACATCCTCGTCCCGTGGGACGGGAACGTGAAGCTCGCCGACTTCGGCGTGGCGAAGGTGACGGGCGCAAGCCACCAGAGCAGCGTCGGCCTCATCCGCGGCACGTTCGGATACATGGCGCCCGAGCAAGTGAAGGGCGAGACGGTGACGCCGCGTGCCGATGTCTACGCCGGCGCCATCATCCTCTGGGAGCTGCTCACGAAGCGCCGCGCGTTCATCCGAGGTGCACTCCCGGAGATCGAGGTGCTACGCGAGCTCGCCGAGCCGCGCATCGTCTCGATCGACGTCCTCCGTCCCGATCTCGACAGGAGCGTTCGCGACGCCATCAAACGCGCGCTCGAGCCGCGCGGCGAGAGGCGCACCATCACTGCCGAGGAGATGGCCTCGATCCTGCGCAGCGTCGTGTCCGAGGGCGAAGGGCGCGAGACGCTCGCGAAGGCGCTCGCCCTCGTGCGGCATGAGCCAAGGCCGTCCGCGACCAGCATTCCGCCGCCCGTCACCATGACCTTCGGCGCGCCTGACCAGGCACGGTACGACGCGCGCCCGGCAGCGACGACGAAGCCGGCCTTCGCTCCTCGCGCGACGCCGCCGCCGGTGCCTGTCGTGAAGGGGGTCTCGCGCCAGACGGCGTCCTACGGAGCGACTCCGATCGCGCCGACGGGTGGGCCCGGCTCGCCGCGCCCGCCGGTGGTCGCGGCGCCGCGTCCCGCCGCGAAGGCGACGGAGCCGCCGACGGTAGAGGCCGCTCCGTCGTCGGATCGCGGCCTCGCCGCGCTCCTCGAGCCGTCCGAGAGCGACCCGCGACCGAACCTCGGCGCCGGACCAACGGTGCCGGCCTTCGTGCCCGGCGCGGTGACGCTCGCTCACCGAGACTCGATCGACGAAATCCTCCGGAGCGTGCCGAGCAACGTCCCGCCGAACATGTTTCCGAAGACGGATCCGCCGGGCGGCGTGCCTGTCAGAGCACCCGGAGCGGTCTCGTCGATCCCGGGCGTCGATGTCCTCGCGGATCCCTTTGCGCGGGAGATCGGCCAGCTTCCACCGGCTCCGCCTCCGCTTGATCCGTCCGTCCCGTTGAACCTCGGCGCCACCTTCGTCGACGTGCCGCCGGTCGAGGTCAAGGCGTCGACGTCCTCGTTCCCGCCGCTCGACCGCACGCTCGCGCTCACAGCGCCGCCGCTCGCAATGACCGCACCGATGCTGGGCCTCGAGCCGATCGTCGGACCTCCTCCCGACACGGCGCGCATGGCCGGCTTTGCGAGCGCACCCGCCGCAGGCCTGCCTCCGCCCACCCGCCCACCGATGGCCGAGTCGGCGGCGGCCGGCACGCTGCCGCTCGGGGCGATGAGCGGCTTTGCGCCCGCGCCTCACGCAGCTACGCAGCTCCTCGCACCTGGCTCGTATCCACCCGCGCATGCGGTGGCCATTTCGGGGCCGAGCTCCGCGCCGAGCGCGTTGGGGAACTACGCACCGGGCGCGTCGCCGAGCGCGTCGCCCGCGCCGGTGAAGCGGCGCTCGCCGGCGGTTGCTCTCCTCGCGCTCGTCGTCGTCGTCGTCGTTGGGGGCGGCCTCGGCGCGGTTGCGTACCTGCGGCGGCCGCGGGCCTATGCCATCGTCGGGTCCGCACCGACGTCGAGCGCAAGGGCCGCCGCTGGAGCCGCCACGGAGGCCGCAACCGAGGAGAGTGCCGCGCAACAGGGCAGCGCGCCGTCGGCTGCGGCGAGCCAGGCGGCCGTGTCCACTCCGCCGACCGTCGCGTCGGCATCCGGGTCCGCCATGCCAGCGGCCACCGCGGCGCCGCCTGCGATGGCGTCCGCCTCCGCGTCCGCGGCGCCGTCCGAGCCAGCATCGGATCTACCGCCGGGGATGGGACGCGTGCGTACCGCGGGGGCGGCACCAGGCCGCCGTATCTTCGTCGACGATCGCGTCGCGGGTCAGACGCCCGAGGCGGTCGTCGTGAAATGCGGAGTGCGCACCATCAGGGTCGGCAGCTCCGGCGTCGCGCGCTCGGTCGATGTCCCGTGCGGCGGAGAGATTACCGCCGGCGACCGCTGATCCGCTCTGCGACTAAGGAGCGCCGGCGTCGCCGAGGCTCGCCGGGGAGGGCGCCGCCGGGGTCCCGCGGAAGTACGTCCAGAAGCTCGTCGCCCAGTCGGCGCCGCCGCGATCGGTCGGATGGATCCCGTCGCCGGCGCGCTGCAGCTTGAGGCCGCTCGAGTCGAAAAATTTGCACGGCGCGACGCTGTCCTTGAGAACCTGGACGATCCCGGTGTCGGGTTTCCACGTCGGCGGACCCATCCAGTAGCACTCGCGCGAGCCGACGCGCTTCACGATGTTCTGCACGTTGCCGACCATCGACGCGGGGTAGGGGACGAACACGTCGTTCGTGCCGAGCGTGATGATGACGATGTCGGGACGGTGCTTGTCGATGAGGCTCTTAAGCTTCGGCGAGTGGTCGTAGCTGACGATCGACTCGCTCACCTTGAAGTCGCGGATGAACCTGGCGCCCTCGGCGCTGAAGCGCTGGTCGAGCGCTCGTGTGAGGCCCCAGTTGCCGCCGACCATCGAGTCACCGACGTGGAGGACCGTCTTGCCGGTGAGCGGCGGTGCGGCGACGTTCTCGAGCGCTGCGCCCGCGTCCTGGGCGGCGCTCGGAACTTCCAGCGCCGTCGCGAGGCGAAGGCTCGCGCTCTTCACTTCCGCGGTGGCCGCGGCGGCGCTCTGCGGGGCGGGCGCAGGCGGATTACGCGAGCAGCCGCAGATCAGCGCAGCGCTCGTCAGGATCGCGCAGCCCAGGATGGGGGGACGCATCGCGCTCCCTTATGACAGAGCGCACGGGTCCCGTCGAGATTCTGTCGAACGACCCGTCGCAGCAGAACTTGTCACGGCGCGACGTCGGAGCAGCAGCGGAAACCGGTCGAGTAGTCGTGGTACCAGGCTTCATGGGCGTCGGTGCGGTAGCCGCAGCCGTCGCCGTTCTGCGTCACGTCGAGGTAGTAACCGCCCTGGAACGTGCCCGCGGGATCGAGGACCCACTCGTGGAGGTTCCCGACCATGTCGTAGACGCCGTAGCCGTTCGTGCAGCCCTCATGAGAGCCTGTCTCGGCCAGGCCGCCCGCCATCTGGTTGAGGCGCTCGTCGTTCATCTTGTCCCAGGTCCACGCCTTGCCCTCCTGGACGGCCGCCGGGAAGAAGTTGCCGACCGGGCTCTTGCCGTTGTCGTTGCAGGTACCGGGCGTGCGCTCGTTCGCGTAGCCGAACTTCTTCGGCTCGGGGCCCTTGCATGCCGTCTTCCACTCGACGGGCTTGCAGAGGCGC
Organism: Myxococcales bacterium; assembly: GCA_025351875.1. Classification (GTDB taxonomy): domain Bacteria; phylum Myxococcota_A; class Polyangia; order Polyangiales; family Polyangiaceae; genus Labilithrix. The sequence goes on from JANXVA010000649.1 coordinate 15,571, forward strand.
TTCGCCGAACGGCCGCATGCCTCGATCGCCTGCTTCTCGCTGATGTAGCCTTGCGGATAGACGCCCTTTTCGCTCACGGCGCGGACCGTGTGACCTTCGACCGGCTGGTAATAGGGCCAGGCGCGCTCGTCGCCGTTCGACAGGATCTCCACGAGGGAGGCCTCGTACTTGTCGACGCAGAACTTGTCGTCGATGCTCGCCATGTCCGGCGGACACAGGCCGTTCATCGCGAGGGGGCGGTCACCGACCTTGAGGAGCTGCTCGACCGGAATGTCGGCCGTCGACGCGAAGCTGAGCCTGGGCATCGCGCCGGAGGTGAGCTGAATCGCCGCGGGATCGGCCGGCGCCTCGAGCGAGGTGGTCGCTTTTGCCGAGGTCAGCGTGGTCGTGCTGAAGACGCCGTGTCCCACTTGGCTCGCGTAGAGTCGATTGGCGCAGCCGGCCGCCCCCGCGAGGGAAGCTGCCGAGAAACCTGCGATCGCCGCGATAAGCCAAGCCGGGTGGGTCTTCTGCTGCACTTCTCACCTCCGGCAAACCGGCGGACGGGGCGTCCGCGGGTGACGCGTAGTTCCCTACGCGCTCCCTGGGGATACTTTGCACCAGGGGGGCCAGCCAACCCCAATCGACACCGGGCCGTCATTTAGGTGGGACCTCCACTCCATAAAGGCCGCGTTAGGATTGGATATTTGATGCATAATCTCGAGCTATTGAAGTCGAACAGATGAGGTGCCAGGTCACCTCGCCGAGGCGTGGCGTTACCGCCCATGTCGCGACTCGGAGAGGCGTCTGAGACTCAACGGGCGCGCAGTGTCGCGCCCGAACCACGGTCGCGCTCGACCCGTGACGGCGCCGTCAGCCTGGCCGCGACGCGCTCGTGAGGGCCGCATGCACGAGGGATTGAAAGTGATGAACGCCGTTCTCGCGCAGCGTGGAGAACCGTCCGCGTTCGTAGGCGCCTGATGCGAGGCCCTTCTGAACGGCCTCGCAGATCGAGATGTCCTCGAGCTGGATGCCGTGGCTGAACGCCATCGTGCGCGCGATGGCCTCCGCGGCTCCAGGGGCGTCCGGGTCCTTCTGGAACCACACGAAGATCGTCACGCATCGATCGGGGCCGCGAGGGAGGACCACGTTCAGGGACATGTTGTCGGGATAGATGTTGAGCATCCATCCAGGGAAGACCCAGTAGTAGAGGGCCGAGAGCTCACCCTCGTTCGGGACGTACTGCCTACCGACCGCTCCGTCCGCGACGGGCCGGATGGGCGCAATCTGAGAGGAGTAATTGGAGAACGTCTCCACCCGGTAGTTCCCGTAGTCGAGCTCTCGGAAGAGCCCCGGGTGGACGGTCGGCAGGTGGTAGCCCTCGAGGAAGTTGTCGACGTACGTTTTCCAGTTGCACGCGATCTCGTACTCGCGCCGGGCGACGGGTCGCATGGCCGCGAGGTCGTGGGCGGTGGTCTCGCTCGGGATGGCGCCGAGCGTAGTCAGTAGCGGAGCGGCGCCATCGTCGAGGCACGCGAACACGAGCGGTCCCCACTCCTCCACGCGAACGGAACGCAGTCCGTGGCACGTCGGATCGAAGCCCTCGACGGCGCCGAGCTCCGGCGTCTTCACGAGGCGCCCATCGAGCGCGTACGTCCAGCCGTGGTAGCGGCACGTCAGCGACTTGCGGGCACCCTTGCCGACGGCGACGGGGCCTGCGCGGTGGCGGCACACGTTGTAGAAGCCCCGCAGCGCGCCCGTCAGGTCGCGGGTGACGACGATCGGCGCGCCGGCGACCTCTGCCGTGAAGAAGGTCCCGGGCAGCGCGACGTCGACGGAGTTTCCGACGGGCTCCCAGGATCGCCGGAAGATCCGTGCGTTCTCTGCCGCGAGGATCGCCGCGTCGGTGTACGCGAACGCTGGCAACGTCGCCGCGCGGGCAAGCTCGCCCTCGAATGTGCCCAGCCGATGCGGCATGCGCGTGATCTAGCCGAATCGTGCGGACAAGCCGACACAATTGCCTGTTGCTTGCGGGCCCGCGCTGTTGTCCTGTTCGTTCTCGTGCATCGCGTCTACCTCTCCCCCGGCATGTTCGGCTTCGGACGACTCGCGACGTATGACTACTTCGCTCACGTCGAGCGGGCGCTCGTGAAGCGGTTCAGCGACGCTGGCAAGCGTCTCGAGGCTCACGTCGTGGACGTCTCGCCGACGGCGTCGATCCGGCGGCGGGCGGTCCGCCTCGCCGAGCTCGTCGCGAAGACGGCGGAGGATGGAGAGGGGACGATTCACCTCCTCGGCCACTCGACCGGCGGTCTGGATGCGCGCCTCGTTGCGTCGCCTTCGGCACGGCTTCCGACTGCGAAGGAGAACCTCTCGTGGGTCTCGCGGCTTCGCAGTGTGACGACGATGAGTACGCCCCACTACGGAACGCCGCTCGCGAGCTTCTTCGCCACGGTGAGCGGCCAGCGGATGCTCTATGCGGTCAGCGCGCTCACGTTCATCGGGCTCTCGCTCGGAGCTCCTCCGCTCGCCGCCGCCAGCGCCCTCGTCGTCGCGATAGGGCGGCTCGATCGCACCCTCGGCGTCGAGCTCCGCCTCCTCGACCGCACGACGGATGCGCTCCTCAAGGCGCTCGAGCCGGCGACGAGCCTCGAGGTGCGCGGGTACCTCGATGCGATTCGCCGCGACCAAGGCGCCATGATCCAGCTCACGCCGGAGGCGATGGATCTCTTCCAGGCGGGAATCGAGGACCGACCGGGCGTCGACTACCAATGCACGTGCGCGCAGGCGCCGCCGCCGACGCCGGGGACGCTGGCCCGGTCGCTGAGCGGTCCGTGGCGTGCGATCTCGTCGGCGATCTTCACGACGCTCTATGGCATCACCGCGCGCTACGACGAGCGCTATCCCTGCGCCGCGCCCGACAGCCCGCCGGAGGTCGAGGCGATGCTCACGCGCGCTTTCGGTCGCATCCCTGGCGCGAGAGCGAACGACGGCGTCGTCCCGGTCCTCTCTCAGGTGTGGGGCCGGGTCGCGTGGGCGGGCTACGCCGATCACCTCGACGTACTGGGCCATTTTCCAGGCGCGGCGCCGCCCCCGCGCGGCCTCTGGGCCTCCGTGTTCCGCGGGCGACCGAAGGCCGATGCGCCGCTCGAGGAGGGCGTCGTCGATGCGTCTGCCGGGGGCAGCGTGAACCCCGACCCGTCCGTCGCCACTCGTCACGTGGACTGGCTTCGTAGCGGCGCCGGGTTCAACGAGCGCTCCTTTGCGTCGCTGATGGACGCCCTTGCCGCAGGCATGCTCGCGGCCTCGTGATAAGCTCGTAGCTTCTTACCGGGAGAACTCCATGAATACTCGTCGACGCTTGGCTCTGGTGATTGTTGCGCTTCCGCTCGCGTTCTACGGGTACGCGTGTTCGTCGAGCGACGACGCGACGGACAACCCCGCGGGTGAGGACGGCGGCAACGAGACGGGCACGAAGCCCGGCAACGACAGCAGCACGGAGAAGGACACCAGCACGACGGTGCCCGACAGCTCGATCAAGCCCGACGCGGCGGACGCAAGCGACGGCGCGGTCGCGCCCACGTGCATCGGCAACCCGCTCACCGCGGACGGCGGAAATCTCGACGGCGGCGTCACGCTCGATGGCGCGGTGACGAACCAGATCGTGACCGTGTTCAACGGCGACTTCCTCGACGGACCGCAGTGGTTCGACGCCGACGGCGGCTTCCTCGTGTACTCGGAGTACAACACCGCGACGCCGCAGCTGCTGCGCGTCGCGCCGGACGGCGGAAACAACGTCACGTTCCGCGCCTCCGGCTTCAGCACCGCGAACGGTCCGCTCGGAAACGCCGTTCGCAACGGCGTGCTCGTCACTGCGGTCGACGGCCAGAACGCGACGGGCAAGCCGCAGTTCTTCCTCTCGGCTTCGGACGGCGGCGACGCGGGGGCGATCGCTCTCGGCGATGCGGGCGCAACGAGTCCGAACGACCTCGTCGTCGGCCCCGCCAACAACCTCTACTTCACCGACGGTCAGTACCAGAACACCGGCAACGTCGGTGTCGCGGGCCTCTACCGGATCGCCGGCGACGGCGGCGTCTTCGCCGTACAGCAGAACTTCGGCCGCGCAAACGGCATCGCCATCACCGCCGATCTGTCGACGCTCTACGTCGGCGTCGGACCGCAGAACGGCGACCCCGATCCGAAGGCCGTTCTCCAGTACCCGGTCTCGGCGACGGGCGTCGTCGGCGCAGCCACGTCCTTCCTGACGGCGTTGGATCTCGTCGACGTCCCTGACGGCATGGCCGTCGACGTCGGCGGCAACCTCTGGGTCGCCGAGGCCGCGACGAGCAACGGCGCGAGCGGTCGCGTCGAGGTGTTCAGCGCCGCGAAGAAGAAGCTCGGCACGATCCCGTTCGCAACGCAGCGCCCCACCGGTGTCGCGTTCGGCGGCGCCGACAACAAGACGCTCTTCATCACCACCGAGACGGGCGTGTTCACGTACGTCAGCCGCTGCGCCGGCGTGCGCTGAGGAGCATCTCGGTCGTTCGCGTCGCGAGGTCTCCTCGGCCGCGACGCGGACGCCCGGGGGCCTCGAGATCGACGTGCGCACCGAGCTCGGCTCCCGGCAGAACGTTGCGAAATGCGTCGATCGCCGACGGGCTTCGGGGGACGTCCGCGGAGAGCCGATAGGTCGGTCTCACGCCGAATAGTTCGGAAAAGCCGCTGAATTTGCCCCGCCACGTAGGCGCGAGTCTTCGCGGAGTGACGTGCCGCGCCGCAGCGAAATCGGGCAAATCCAGCGGCGCCCCGGCACGAGCGTCCAATGCGCGTCCCGGTTATGCCGCACCGCATAAAGGCCGAGAAAATTAGGCCTGTGAAGGAAGCGCACACTGGCGGCCGTGCCGAAGTCGAGTCATAAGAGGCCCTACCGGGGTCATGAGGACGCATCTGACCGAACCGCTGCGCGAGGTGGTCGAGGTAGAGGTTCGCAGAGCCTCGTCGGTCGCCCCCGCGCGCGCGCGCGCGACCGAGAGCGGACCGACCAGCGCCGTACGCCGTTCTTCGGCGCGCGCTGCGTGGGTCGGGCTCGGCGCGGTGGGTGCCCTCGCGGTGATGGTGTTCTGGGCGTTCGACGCCCTGCCGTTCCAGGATCTGCCGGCGCACGCGGGCTTGATCGCGATGCGCCATCGCTTCACCGAAGCGAGCTTCGAATCGCGGTTCTTCGTCCTCGCCCCGCACATCGGTCCGTACTCGTTGTTCCGTTTCCTCGGCGAAGTTTTCGTGCGCTTCGTCGGTCCACTCGGTGCCGTTCGCGCGCTCGCGACGCTCCCGGTGATCGCGACGCCGCTCGCGATGCTCTACGCACGCCGCCGCCTCCACGGGGATCGGTCGCCGCTCTATGGCTACCTCGGCATCACGCTCTCGTTCGGCTTCATGACGCTCATGGGGTTCGCCAGCTACCTCCTCGGCGTGGCCGTCATGCTCGTCGGTCTCGTGATGTGGCTCGAGCTCCTCGTCGCCGCCGACGACGCCGCTCCCGATCTGCGCAGGCGTGAGCTCGGCATGGCGCTCTTCGCGCCGCTCATCTTCGTCGCACACGGGCACGCCTTCGCGCTCTTTCTGCTATGCGCCGGCGTCAGCGCAGCGTGCGTCGGTCTCCGCGCGGCGCGGCTCCTCCGCTTCCGCGCGCTCGTCCCGGCCCTCCTCCTCGCGGGGTGGGTCGCGTGGGTCGAGCGGGGGTCGACGACGCCGTCGGGCTCGGTGCCGGTCGTGCCGCCGCTCGTCCCGATCTTCCAGAGCCCCGCTGCGAAGTTCGAGCTGCTCGTCACGCCGACGCTCATGACCCGTAGCGGGATCGATTTTTTCGCCGGCGTCGCGCTCTGGCTCTTCGCGATCACGTGCACCGTCTACACCGTTCGCTCGCTCCTCACCGGATCGCGGCGCAACCTCACCCCCGAGCAGCGGCACGGGCGTGCCCTGTACGCCTCCGCGGCGGCGCTCTTCGTGCTCTTCCTCGTGCTCCCGCACGCGATCGGCTGGTTCGGCTTCGTCGACGGTCGCCTCCTGCCGCTCGTGCTCATGCTCGCCCTGCTGGGCGTGCGTCGCGATGCGCTGCCTCGTCCGCTCGTGCTCGCGGCCGACATCGGCGTGCCGGCCTCCGCGGCCGCGCTGGCGACCGTGGCGCTCGTGGCCTCGTTCTTCTTCCAGCGAGAAGCGCACGGCTACCGCGAGGTCCTCGGCCGCATCCCGGCGCAGGCTACGCTGCTCAACCTACCGCTGGACCCGAACAGCGACATCTTCACGGGTCACCCGTTCGTCCACTACGACAAGCTCACGCTCGCCGAGCGGCCGGTCGTCGTGAGTGACGTCTGGTTCCACCAAGGATCCGCGCTCTACCCGACGAACGCGAACCCCGCGCTCCGTCTGCCGTCGAGCTACAGCGAGAGCGACCTCAAGTTCATCGACTGGCCTGCCTATCACCTCGAGGACTGGGAGTTCGTGCTCATCCGCACCCGCCCCACCGCCTCGCAGCCCTACACGCCCAACGACCTCACCCTCGAGGAGCACGTCGGCGGCTGGTGGCTCTTCAAGCGCGTCGCGGGCTCCGCATCCCGCTGAGGGCGAGCGTGATCCGGATCCGCGCGTGGGTCCCTGCGAGCTTCTGGGCTGCCGCGCTCGTGCAGACGGTCTTCCTCGTCGCGCTCGCCGCGAGCGACGGCTACGACGTGGCGCGTAGCGGCGAGACGGTCCGCGTGGTGCTCACCTATGCCACGGTCTTCGCGCTCTTCGGCATCATCCATTCGACGATCACGAGCCCGAGGTGGTCGCAGCGGCTCGCGTCGTTCGTCTTCTTCTGCTTCGTGGCGGTGAACTTCGCGCGCTTCGAGACGGCGGGATCCTTCGACTACGGCTTCGCCCACGAGAACGCGCGAGAGCTGCTCACCCCGCTCGGCCGCACCATCGTCCTCGCGAACATGCGCGCGTGGGAGGTGGCGTGTCTCTTCGTTCTGCCGCTCGTCATCGGCCTCGCGATCGTCCGCCTGTCGGCTCTCCGCGGCCAGGGGCCGATCTCTCGCTCCCGCGCGGGGGTCGCGCTGTCGTGCTTCGCGTTTCTCGTCGGTCTGCCGCTCGCGCGCGTGAGCACTCATGAGTCACTCACGGGCTTCGTCGTGTCGGCGCTGCGCTTCCACGCCGAGTCGCGTGCTGCTGCGGCGATCATCAAAGGCGCACCGTTCCCATTCGTGCGCGCGTCGTCCCCTTCGCCCGGGGCTCGCGCCCTCGCCGGCGAGGACGCCCCGCGTCCTCACGTGATCCTCCTGTTCATGGAGTCGTGGAGCGCCGCCTACTCGGACAGGTCGACCCCCGACGGTCACAAGATCACGCCTGTCTTCGACGCGCGACGGCGTGAGGGGCTCACGTACGACCATTTCTACGGCAACTCCGTCCAGAGCAGTCGAGGCCACTTCTCCACGCTCTGCTCGCTCATTCCGATGTTTCGCGGCAAGGAGTTCGTCGACCTGCCGGACGTGCGCCTCCATTGCCTCCCGAGCGTGCTCGGCGAGGTGGGCTACCGAACGCTCTTCTACTCGGCGACGGACGAGCCCGAGTTCGATCAGGCCGACAGGTTCTTCAAGCGCATCGGCTTCGCGGACGTGCGCTGGGCGGAGGGCCGCAACGAGAAGGCCGACCCGGCGATGTGGGGGACCGGCGTCCAGGATGACGTCTTCTACGCGCGGTTCTTCGCGGCCCTCGACGAGAAGCTCACGCGGGAGCCGGGGGCGCCGATCCTCGCCGTAGCGGCGAACACCTCGCATCACTATCCGTTCAGTCACGACCCGAAACATGTCGCCCAGCCCGGGTACCCGACGAAGTACGGCCGTAACTTCGTCGCTTCGCTGCGCACGGCGGACGCTCGACTCGCGACGTTCTTCGACGAGCTCGAGAAGCGGCCGGCATTCCGCGACTCGATCGTCGTCCTGGTCGGCGACCACAGCTTCCCGGCCGACGAGCACGGAATTCACTTCAACGGGCTCGGCTCCTACGAGGAGGCCTTCCACACGGGCTTCGCGCTGCGCTGGAAGGATCATGTCCCGTCGCGCGTCGTCACGGATCAGGCGGCGTCACAGCTCGATCTCGCGCCCACCATCCTCGATCTCCTCCAGCTACGGACGACGACCCACTTCACCGGGAGGTCGCTCTTCGCGGACGACAGCGACGTCCCGCCGGTGCCGCTCGTCCAGCCCTACGACGGCGTGCGCCTCGCCGCGGTCAAATGGCCGCTCAAGCTCGTTCGGCATGAATCGGCCGAGCAAGAGCACCTCTACGACCTCGCGAAGGACCCCGACGAGGAGCACGACCGGATCGCCGATCCGCAGCTCGCCGCGCCGCTCGCCGCGCTCCGCGAGACCCTCGTCCGGATCCACGCGAGCGAGCCAATCCTTCGGCAAAATAGGGTCTGGCCACCTCCGTAGACATGCCGAGAGCACCGCGCTAAACCGCTGACGCTTGATGCCGGTGACCGACGCGAACACCTCTGTCGAGCCCCCCGAGCCCGTGCCGGGCGCGCAGCGAGGCCTGAGCAGGCTCACCGACGGCCAGCTCGCCCTCGTCGCCTCCGGCGTGCTGCTCGTCCTGGGCGCATGGCCGCTCGCGCTCACCGACATCCCGCCGTACCAGGACTTGCCGAATCACCTCGCCACGGTGGTCGTCATCGAGAACGCAGCTCGCTATCCCGAGTTCGTCTTCAACGGGTTCTTCAAGACGAACGCCGCGTTCTTCGTCTGGCTCGTCTTCGTCGGGAAGCTGACCGGCCTCCACGTCGCCGCGCGCCTCTTTGCGTTGCTCGTCCTCGGCGCGAACGCCTTCGTATTCCCGCGCTTCGTGCTGGCCTTCACGGGCAGTCGGAAGCGCATGGTCGTGGCCAGTCTGCTCATGTGGCCGATGATCCACAACTGGTTCGTCTCGACCGGCATGCTCGACTTCGCGCTGGCGATCCCGCTCTCGCTCGCGATGCTCGTCGCGGTCGAACGCCAGCGGCGTACACCGACCGTCGCCAACGGCTTGCTCGTCTCTGCGCTGGGGGCGCTGACCTGGTACGCGCACGTGTTTCCGCTGCTCGTCGTGCACATGCTGCTGGGGATCGATGCGATCGTGCGGGCCTTCCGGAAGGAGGCCATCACGACGCGTGCCGTCGTCCTGCCGATCCTCCCCGTGACCTTGCTCGTGCTCTCTTCGCTCTACAGCCAGCTGCTCGACAAGGTCGGCCCGATGAGCGGGTCGGTCGACTACACCACGATGCTGCCGGTGTGGGAGCTCGCGTACAACGCGTGGGCGGAGTGGATGTACGGGTTCTCGAAGCTCTCCGTGACGAGCATCGTCCCGTGTCTCGTGCTCGTCTGGATCGGCGCGTCCCGGCGCAGGGAGTCACCTCCGTTCTTCTCGAAGTACGCGGTGCTCTCGCTGACGCTGCTCTACTGCTTCTCGCCCTACATCGTGACCAACTGGTTCCACGTGAACTCGCGGCTCATCCCGTACATCTGGATGGGCCTCTTGCTTCGCGTCCCGGAGACACTGCCGCGCAAGCTCGTCGGCCTGCTCGGTCTCTCCGCGGTGCTCTACAGCGCGGGCATGGGCGCGGACTTCGTTCGACTCGATCGCGAGCGGCACGAGTTCACTGCGGGCATCCCGTTCGTGCCCGACGGCGCTCGGCTCTTGCCCCTCATCTTCCGGCACAAGGGGACGAGCGACAATACGCGTAGCCTGCTCCACTACTGGGGCTACTACGTCACGGAGAAGCACACGTCCGCGCCGCTCCTCTTCGCGCACTCGCACTCGTTTCCGGTCATCTACAGCAAGCCGCCGCCGGTCCGGTTCAACCACCTCGTGCTCGAGGGCTTCGCGGCGAACGCGACCGACCCGACGAGCCTCTGCGTGCGCCTCCTCAAGGGCAACGTCGTGGAGAACGACTGCGACGCGGCGTTCCGCGCGATGTGGGGCGGCTTCTGGGCCGAGGCCACGCCGCTCTATGACCACGTTCTCGTGTGGGACGGCACCCCGGAGGCGCGAGCCCTGATCCCGAGCGACTACATCCCCGTCTTCGAGCGCGATCGCCTCACCATCTACGAACGCATCCCGACCGCCGCCAGGTAGGAAACGAGACGAGATCACACGGAGGCTCGTCGGGATGGAGGCCGGACCCAGCCACAAACGCTCCGAGCCTCCGTGTGAAATCTCGGAACGCGCCTACGCCTTCGTGGGCGCGGGCTTTGGCTTGATCACGTGGAGGAGGGCAGGGAGGACGATGATGGCGCAGAGGAGCGTCGTGATTTCGCCGCACACCGCGAGGCGCCCAAACGACTCGAGGGCCTGGTTGTCCGCGACCAGGAGCGAGCCGTAGCCGACCGTCGTAGTGAAGCTGCACAGCATGACCGCGCCGCCGACGCGCTTCACAGCGCCGCTGATGTCGCCGCCGAGGAGACGCGAGCGATCGAAGATGTTGAACGGATACTCGGTGCCGATGCCGAACGTGATGGGCAAGGCCACGAAGTTGAGAAAATTCAGGCGGAGGTCGGCCAGCGCCGCGATCCCGACCATCCAGATGACGCCCATCAAGAGCGCCGCGAGAACTGCGGCGGCGCCGCGTTTGCTGTGGGTGGCGATGAGCACGACGACGATGACGGCGCCGAACGAGGCTCCGGTCGCCAGCGGCGCGTCGCGTGTCATCGAGCGAATGAGCTCCGCGTAGCGCGTCGAACCGCTCGCGGTGTGTACGAGCGTCCCGTCCGGCAAGATGATGTTGTCCGTCGTCTTGGCGATGCGGAGGACCGTGCGTCCGTTGCTGAAGCCGATGTCGTGCCGGAACTGCACGTACATGAGCGTGCCAATCGTCCCGTTGATCTCCTCGAACTTGCGCCGCAGGATGAGTGGGAGGTCCTTGCCGCCGAGCGCCGCGAGCGTCTCCGGGGGCCTCAGCTCCTCGAGCTTCGCGCGCTCCTCGGGCTCCATGTCGAAGAGGACGCGCTCGGTGAGGCGGCCCCGGATGCGGTCGAGGACCTCGAGCTTCTGCGCCTGCAACCTGGCGTCTCCGGGGAGGAGGTTCTCGACGGTGGTGACGTCGACGATGAGCTTCCCCTCGGGATCCTTCGCGTCGTTTGCGAAGATCTGGGCCTTGACCGCAGAGGTCTGGCCGGGGTGGTCGACGAGGATGCGCGCGCCCGCGATGTTCAGCTTTCGGCCGAAGATCTTGTCGGCGTTCGAGGACCACTCGTTCGCGCCGCCGGTCTGGCGCGTCCCCTTCGAGCCGAGTTTGTCGAAGTGATACTCCCACGGGTCCCTCACGTAGCCCGGGATCTTGTACGAGAGCGCGAGGGTGACGAGGGTGGCCACCGCGAGAATCGGCCAGCGATAGCGCTGGGTGAAGCGCGCGAGGAAGCCAGTGACCCAGCCCTGGCTGTCGTCCTCGCGGATCTTCGGCAGCGGCTCGCGCATCCACGTGGGGAGCCTCGCCTGCGCCCGCTCGATGAGCGTGATGAGCGCCGGGACGAGGGGGATCATCCAGAGCCAGACGAACAGCATACCGACGAAGCCGATCGTTCCGAACTGGCTGAAGCCGCGCGAGCGCGTGATCGTGAGCGAGCCGTAGGCGATCGCCGCGACGCTCGCGCCGAGCAGCTCGGCCCGCAGCGAGTTCCAGACGGCGTTGTGACGCGCCTCCTCCGGCTCCTGACCGCGCGCGCGGAACTCGCGGTAGCGGGAGAGGAGCACGATCGGATAGTTGATCCCGTTACCGAGGATGATCGCGCCGAGGAACGCGCCCGCGGTGTTGACGTAGCCGTACCTCCACATCGCGAACGCGTACGCGGAGCCGACGCCGAGGAGGGCCGGCAAGGCGATCACGAAGATCGACCACGGCGAGCGGTAGTACCAGACGACGCCGGCGAGAATCAGGACGAGCGCGAGCGCCGAGGCCCAGACCGCCTCGCTGATGATCGACCGCTTCTCCTCGACCGCGTTCGGGATGTCTCCCGCGAGGCCGACCTTCATCTCGGGGTGGTAGCTCGAGGGGTTCTGGTCCTTGACGATCTGCTTCACGCGGTCGTGGAGGATGTCGCTCGAATGCTCGCCCGTTCCGGTCGTCAGCGTGATGATCCGGAGCGCGGCGAGCGTGCCGTCATCGGTCTCGAAGTAGCCGCGCGGGAAGTCGTCGTGCTTCGAGGCGTCCGCCTTCCAGCGCGAGCGGAACTCATCCATGCCGAGCGCGGACTTCTTCTCGGGGTTGACCGGCTTTCCGTCCTTACCGAGGGCCGGCGCGCCGGCATCGGGCGGCGCGCCGCCATCGACGCCCTGCTTGGATGCCGGCGGCGGATCGTCACCGATCAAGTCGTCGACCATGCCGCTCTTGATGGCGATCTGTCGGTCGAGCGTGCGGTCGGCGTCCTCGAGATCCTTGAGGTCCGCGTAGAGCCACTTGTTGTCTTCGTAGAACTTGTGGACGTCCTTCGTCCCGTGCTCGATGTAGCTGATGACCCTCGGTCCGCAGGCTTCGGTGCACGCGGCGTTCTCACCGCACTGCTTCACGCAGGTCTCGTGCTCGGCCGCCATCGAGGCGAGCCTCGTGTAGACGTCGTCGACGTATCTCTCGTTCGCGGTCCGATCCGGCGACTTGACGACGACGATGAGGCTCGCGCCTCCGCCGACGCGACCGAGCTGGCGCTCGTAGGCCTGATAGCCCGGGGTATCCTTCGGGACGAGGTCGAGAAAATCGGTGTGGGCCTCGAGGTGCGAGCCGTACCACCAGCAAGCGCCACCCATGAGGAGCGCCACCGCGAGAACGAGCCAAGGCCGGCGGTTCGCGAGGTTGACGATGGCGGTGAAGGCAGCTCGGACACGCTCAGACATGGGGCAGGGCCTCATCGAGAAGGGAACGGGGCGCCCGCACGATCGCGTAGGCGACGGCGACCATGAGGAGCGCAAGAAGGACGTGAGGGAGCTCGCTCGTCACCCAGACGGGTGTCCAGAAGGACCCTCGTGAGGCCTCGAGCGAGCCGACGAGCACCGTCGCGCGGAGTGCGTAGAGCGCGACGAGACTGCGGAGAGCGAGCAGGCGCATGGATCGAGGGAGCGGAAGGAGGACTCCGAACGAGAGAAAGCCTCTGACCACCGCATATTTGTACACCAAGGCGAGGACGATGCGGGGCATCGAGACGCCGGGATCGCGAAAGGTTCCGGCCGCGAAGTCGAGGTGCATGAAGTGGAGCCCCATCTGGATGCCCGCGAGCTGGACGAACCCCCACGCAAAGATGAAGGACACGATGCTGAGTGTCAGGACTCGCGACGATGTCTCGCTGGCGGGAGTGCCGCGGTCTGGTTCGGCGAGCTGCTTGCCGACGGCGTCACCGAATGCGACGGCCACCATGTAGCTGGCGAGGAAGAAGGGGACCTCGAGGTCGCGCGAGACCCACGCATACGAGCCGAAGCCGAGCAGCTCAGCCAGTGCGCGCTCTCTTCGGTAGAGCGCGACTGCAGCGAGCACGGCGACCACGCCCCAGCCGACGAGGCAGACCCACGCGGGCGCGCTCCGGCGCATGAGGAGGGACAGCGTCGCGACCGACACGCCGGCCACGGTCCGGAAGAGCGGAGACTCGAGGCGCAGGTGGCGGACTACGGCGAACACGAGCAGGCTGCCGAGCGCGATCGCAAGCAGGAGACGCGGCGCCGCGAGGAGCCACGCGGGCGAGAAGTTCCCGGCGTCGACGCACACCACCGAGACGCCGAGGAGCAGCGGCCCGTAGAGCGCGATGCGTGACGCCGTCGAGCTCGACCACGCCCACGGGAACCCCTTGCTGGTCGGGACGCCGCGCGTCAGCGCGAAGCCGACGAGGACGGCCGACAGGAGGTACGCCTCGGTGAGGGCCGAGTGTGTCTCGGTCAGGACGAGCACGCCGGGGAAGAGCACCGGTGCGAGCACCGAGGCGCGCTCGAGGATCCTGCTCGTGGGGATCGGCACGAGGATCCAGAGCAGGAGGGGTGCGTTGAAGAGCACGTAGAGCGTGACGCGCGCCGGTGTGAGCCACGCGCCGGGCAGCTTCTCGAGAGAGGCGGTCACGAACACGCTCGTGACGAGCGCGACGCCGAACGCGATGCCTCCTCCGAGGACCTGTCGGGCTGGCATCGTGCGGTAGAAGAGGACGAACCCGAGCAGCGCAGTGAGCGCGGTCGCGAAGAGCGAGAGCGTGAAGCCGCTTCGCTGCGACGCCGCCTCGGCCTCGCTGGTGCGAGTGTCGAGCGCGCGAGCGATCGGCAACGCGGCGGCAACGCGACTCGGCGCTCCGCGACTCGCTTCACACGCCGGCGCGAGGCGAGGGTCGTTGGCGGGCTCGCCGAGCGTACGCGCGAGGTCCTGGACGTTCCTGCATGCCATCGCCGCGCGCGTGTCGTCGCTCACATCGAGCCAGGAGACGAGCGGCTGTCCTCGCGAGTGACGCGGCGTCGCGATGCCGAGGAGCGCCGTCATCGTCGGCGCGAGATCGATGTCGTCGACGCGCGGAAGGGAGCGAGGCCCGGCGATGATGCCCGGCCCATACGCGAGCATGAAGGTGCGCCGCTGCTCCTCCGTGTCCGAGCCGTGGATGCCGGACATCGTCGCACCGTGGTCTCCGAGCACGATCACCGTCGTGTCGTGCGCGAAGCGGCCGAGAAAGGTCGCGAGGAGCGCGTCGAAGCTCGCGATGTAGGTCTCGTAGACCGGGCTCGCGATCCCGTACCCGTGCGCCATGTGGTCGGGCGTCGCGAAATGATAGACCGCGACGTCGACGGTCGGCTGGATGGCCTGAAGCGCGGCTGCCTCGAGGAAGCGCGCCTCGTCGTCGCCGACGCCGACCGCGAGCTGATGCGGATCCTCGGCGCGCGTGACGTCCCAGGCGCTCGGGTAGAGACCCGTCCATACAGGGTCACCCACGGTCCCGGTCCGTAGCCGCGCGGCGCGAGCGATCGTGAAGAGATCCTCGAAGAGGGTCGGGAGGCTCGTCTCGTTACGGATGGCCTGATCGATCCCCGCATGGCCTCCGGTGCCGAAGACGAGCGCGGCCGAGGCCGTCATCGAGATGGGCTCTGCCCACAGCTCGGAGCCGGCGCTCGACCGGAAGCGCTCGGCGAGCTGCGGCATCCGCCGGCCGTCGGTCGCGACGTCGAAGCGGAGGCCGTCGAGCAGGACGAAGGCCAGCCGTTGGGTGAGTGGCGGACCGAGCGCCGCGCGCGCAGGGAGCCCGGCAGAGGGGGCCTCGGGGGTAACGACCCGCATGACCATCGCCGCGATGCCAACCACCAGGACGACCGCCAGGAGAAGCACAAGGGAGCCGAGGCGGCTCGAACGCATCGCGCGCAGGCTACCACACGAGGGTGGCCTCCGCCGGACCCGTGGACCGCGGGAAAGCCTCTGCGCGACCTTCGGGAGCGCGCGGGGTGTGATTCACAACCCGATTTGACAGGCGTGGTCGCGTTGCGATAGTTGACCCTGTTTTGGCGCAATCGACACGGAGCGGAGAGGCTAAAAAGGCGGGCCTTCGCGTCGTTCACGTCGTCGTCGCCGGGGATATCGGCGGCGCGGAGCGGCTGCTCGTCGACCTCGCCTCGCGGCCCGAGGAGAGCGGCGCCGAGCACGTCGTAGCGCTCTTCACTCCGAACCGCGCGCTCGCCGCGATGTTCGAGCGCGCCGGCCTCACGATCCGCGACCGCGGCCCGGTGCTGGAGAACCCCGTCGCGTACCTCTGGCGCTCCTTGGGCCCGAGCGACGTCGCGTGGCTTGCGGGTGTCCTGCGGGAGGAGCGCGCCGACGTGGCTCACCTCCATACGTTCGCCTCGCACGTGCTGGGGACTCGCGCGGCGCGGCGGGCGGGCGTCCCGACGCTTCGCACCGAGCACCACGTCCAGTACTTCGTCGACCCGAGCACGAAGTCCTTCACGCTCTGGTCGCTGGCTCGTGTCGACCGGAGCGTGGCGATCAGCCAGTACGTGGCGGACTGGGTGCGGCGGGCGGTGCCGGCGGTCGCCGCCAAGCAGCGCGTGGTGCTGAACGGCGTCGACGCCGACTACTTCTCTCCGCGACCTCGGAGCGCCGAGGCCGCCGCGCGCCCGTTCACGTTCGTGGTCGTGTGCCGGCTCGAGCCGTGGAAGGGCATCGACCTCGTCGTCGAGGCCGCGGCGATGGCGTCGGGCTTCGACGTCGAGATCGTCGGCGACGGCAGCGAGAAGCCGCGCCTCGCCCGCATGATCCAGGAGAAGGGGCTAGGCGACCGCGTGCGCGTCCTCGGGTACCTCGCCGATCCGCGTTCGTCCATCGCCGATGCCGACGCGTTCGTGAGCGCTTCTCGTGATGAGCCGCTCGGCCTCGCCGTGCTCGAAGCTCTCGCGATGGAGCGCCCGGTGGTCGGCTTCGCCGGCGGCGGCATCCCGGAGATCGTCCAGGACGGCAGGACGGGCTGGCTCGTCCACGAGCGGACCGCCGAGCTCCTCTCGCGAACCATGGCCGACGCAGCGAGCGACCGCGAGCGCGCCCGACGCTTCGGCATCGCTGGCCGGGCGTTCGTCGACGGTCACTGCCGGATCGAATCGATGTGCCGAGGCTACCGGGCCGTCTACGAGGAGCTCGCGCAGGCCAAGGCGCCGCGGGAGCCATGAAGGCGCGGCTCCTCACGCTCGCTCGTGAGCTGCGCTCGTCGCCCCTTGCATGGATTCTGTGCGCGGCGTTCGTCGTGCACGTCATCGGCTTGGCGTGGGGGCTGCCCGCCGCCGACGCGTGGGAGGACGACGGCATCGCGCCGCGCGATTTCCTCGTGGGCGCGTACGAGACCTACCTCCCGGGGCACTACTTCACCTATCCACCGGTGCACTTGCTCGGCCTGAGCTTGCTCACGTCGCCCGTCTGGGGTCTCGCGCTCGCACGAGCGCCGTCACTCGCCCAGTCGGACGTGATTTCCACGATGATCCAGGTGCCGACGATGACCGCATTGACGCTGGTGGCGCGGCTCGTGAGCCAGCTCATGGCGCTCGGCATCATCTATTTCCTCGCGAAGCTCGCGGAGGAGGTCTGGAGCAAGCGCGCATCGCTGTTCGTCGCGCTCGTGATCGCGATCAACGCGCCGCTCACCTACTACGCGCACACCAGCAACCTCGATGTCCCCTACATGTTCTGGGCATGCTTCGCGCTGCTCGAGACGGCGCGAACGATCGTACGTCGCGAGCCGCGGCGCCTGCGTCGCGTGTTTCTCTATGCCGCCCTGGCCGTGGGCACCAAGGACCAAGCCTACGCGATCTTCCTCGCCGGCTTCCCGGTCGCGATCGCCGCGTGGCTCCTGCTCGACCGCGAGGTGAAGGCCCGTCGCGGAGAGATCGCGCGGCAGCTCGTGATCGGCCTCGCGATCTCCGGCGTGCTCTTCCTGCTCGTGAGCGGCGCGATCACGAATCCGAGCGGCTTCCGCGCGCGCATCCACTTCCTCCTCGGGCCTGCGAGCCAGAACCACGCGTATTACGCCTCGAGCTGGGGGGGGCGACTCAACATCCTGCGCGACATCGCCGTCGGTTGGGACCGCTTCTATCCGTATCCGTTCGCGGCCGCCGCGCTCGCGGGGCTCTGGGCGCACGTGGCGGGCGCAAGGCGTGCAGGCACGCCCGAGCGACTGGTGGCCGGGCTCGTTCCGCTGCTCGGCGGGCTCTCGTTCATCCTCTTCTTCAACATGACGGCGCGGCGCACGGAGCACCGCTTCGCGATGCCCGAGATGCTCCTGTTCGGCGTCTACGCAGGCGTCGCCTTCGATCGCCTCACGGAGCTCTGCCGCGGGGTGCTGGCGCGTCGAGCGGCGCTCGCGTCGATGACCGGGCTGCTCGGGTGGGGCCTCTTCGAGTGCGCAGCCGTCGACGCGAACATGCTCCTCGACCCGCGTTACGACACCGAGGCGTTCCTGGCCGCGGAGGTCCACGAGGGCGACGTCGTCGAGGCGTACGGCGCGAACGCCTACCTCCCGCGTTTCCCGAAGGCGGCGCACGCCACTCGTGTCGATCTCTCGTCCCTCTCGACGCGGAACCCTCTTCCCGACGTCCAGGAGATCCAGGCTCCGTTCAACGAGATCGAGTCGCGCAAGCCGCGCTTCATCATCGTCACTGACGCCTGGGTGTGGCGCTACTTCGCCACGGGTGCGTGGGGAGGCAGAGTGGTCCCGCCCGAGCAGGCCGAGCGCGAGCGCGACGAGCCGAGCCGTGCGTACTTCCATCGGCTGCACACAGACCAACTCGAGTATCGCCTCGTGCACGTTTCGAAGTTCTCGAGCGGCGTGTGGCCGGCGCGGCCGATTCACCAGAGCCTCGCGAAGGAGATCCGCATCTTCGAGCGGAAAACGGGCTTGTAGCCGGTCTTTTCCCATGCAAGCTAGACCCCGGATGACGACCGCGCGCGAGGCCGCTCAAGGCGAGGACACCCGGGAGGGAGCTCCCTCTGGTGTGACTCGCTCGCACGCGCCCGTGCGGGCGCTCTTCCTGAACGACACGTCGAGGAATGGCGGCCCGGGGCGCACGCTCTTCTACATCCTGAAATCCTCGCGGTCCATGGGGCGGTTCCACGGCTCGATGACGTTCTCGACGAGGTTCGGCAAGAAGTGCAGATCGTCGACGACCTTGCCACCGAGCA